>DAHVZT010000119.1 GCA_027323885.1 Acidobacteriaceae bacterium | reverse complement strand
GACTGCCGAGATGATCCGCATGGAGAAGGAGATCGTCGGCCAGATGCAGCGAGGCAATGAGCGCGGCTATGGCGATCCCATGCTCGTATCGCCTTACCTGCGGATTGCGACGGAAGACCGGCACCCGGAGTTGAGTCCGGCGCAACGCAGCGCGGTCGATGAGATATTTGTGAGCCGCGAGAAGATGATTGGATTGGATGGAGTCGCCGGCGGCGGCAAGACAACGACGCTGGCTGTGGTCCGTGAAGGTGCGGAGGCGCAAGGGTACACGGTCGAAGGATTCGCGCCGACATCCCGCGCGGCTTACAAGCTCGCCGAAGCCGGTATCGAGACTTCAACGCTTCAGCGTCACCTTGCTAGAGGAGAGCAGCCGGACACTGGCGAGAAGCGACTATATGTGCTCGATGAAAGCTCGCTTGCTTCGACTCGCCAGATGCACGAGTTCGTGACCCGTCTCCATCCCAATGACCGTGTTCTCTTAGTAGGCGACACGCGCCAGCATGAGGCCGTTGAGGCAGGCCGCCCCTTCGCGCAGCTTCAGCAAGCTGGAATGCGCACGGTTAAGCTGGAGGAGATCGTGCGGCAGCGCGACCCGGAGTTGAAGCAAGCCGTCGAGCAGTTGGCTCACGGTCAGGTGGGGGCCGCCGTCGAAAGCCTCGACCGGCAGGGCCGCGTGCATGAGGTGAAAGGGCGTGAGGAACGGATTGCGGCCATTGCAAACGAGTATGCTAAGTCTCCCGAAAGCACGCTGGTCGTTTCGCCCGACAACCGTTCACGGACAGAGATCAATCAACGGATACATGACGAACTGCAATCGCGCGGCGTTGTGGGCCGTGAAGAACACTCCGTGCAGACGCTCGTTCCGCGTCAGGAGATGACCGGCGCAGACCGCAGTTGGGCGCAGCAGTATCAAGTGAACGATATTCTGCGTTACTCGCGTAGCTCGCAGGAGACGGGCATCGAGAAAGGCGAATACACCCGCGTTGTGGCAGTGAATGCACGGGATAATACGCTGACGGTTCTGCGAACGAACGGGGAACAGACGACCTACGATCCGCGCCGCCAGATGGGTGTCTCGGTTTACCGCGAACAGGAGAAGGCGTTTTCTGTCGGCGACCGCATCCAGTTCACCGCGCCCAGTCAGGAATTGAAAATTGCGAACCGTGAACTTGGAACCGTGGAAGGCATCGCGCAGGATGGCACGATGCGATTGAAGCTGGACAACGAGCGCAGCATGAGCTTCGATCCGCAGCGTCATCCGCATCTTGACCACGGCTACGCCGTGACCAGCTACTCCAGCCAGGGGCAGACCGCAGACCGTGTGCTCATCAATATAGATACGGAGCTTGGCGCAAAAGACCTGCTCAACAATCGCATGGCCTATGTCTCCGTCTCACGCGGCGCTCACGATGCACAGATTTTCACGAACGACCGAGAAAAGCTCCCGCAAGCGTTGGGCCATGATGTCTCGCACCAGAGCGCCCATACGCCGGAGCGAAAGCCGCCGCAGCCTGAGATCGCCCAGACCCCGAAGCAGGAACAGAGCCAGGGCATGGACATTGGATTGAGTCTCTGAGCCTGACTAGGGTGTGATTCAATCCTCTCTCAACTCTCGAAGTAGAAATAGAATGTGCTGAGCCTTTCAAAGGCATCAGCCTAAATGCGTGTGGTCTGCGGAGGAAGTTTCCTCCGCGCTGCGACCGCTGGCGCGTTCTCCGCTTCCACCTCTGCGGGACTTTCCCTCCCGCAACGCCCTCCCTATAAATTCTGTGCGCTGCCGCGCACTGCATAAGGAAACCAGACCTTCCTATGGGGCGCTGCCCCTCGCGCTCTGCAAGGCCATTCGCCCTCCGGGTTTTGGCTCCCCCACGCTTGCGCGCGGTCCCCCCAAAAAGCTCTGCTCGAAGACCTTTCCGTTTGCTACCCCCGCCTTCGCCAGGTGGCGTTCGGCATGTACATGCCGCGTTTCAACGCGGACGTGCAAAAGCAAATGCAAAAGGAGCAGACACCATGAACACCACTAAGAACATCGCAATTATCGACAGCAAGAAACCCTCCACCAAACAGGAAATCATCGCCACCAACGTCAAGCTGCTGATTGAGCAGTTGGAGGCCGGACACTCCGAAGCCCTCACCAACTACCTCACCGCTATGAGCCGATTTCACCAATACAGTTTCGGGAACGTGATGGAGATTGCGCGGCAGATGCCCACCGCAACCCGTGTAGCCGGTTTCTGGACATGGAAGAACTTAGGTCGCAACGTGAAAGCCGGACAGAAAGGCATCCGCATCCTTGCCCCCATCGTCGGCGTTCGCCGCAAAAAAGACGAAGAAGCCAACAAGGACATTACCAAACAGAATGAGCGCGTCTTGCTTGGGTTCCGCAATGCCTATGTTTTCGACATTTCACAGACTGACGGCGTAGAGCTTCCCAATCTCCGCGAAGTGAGCGGCGACCCCGGAGAGAACATCGACCGTTTGGCCGCGTTCGTGAAGTCCAAGGGCATTCAGCTTGTCTATAACACCAACATCGCCCCCGCGCTCGGCATCAGCTACGGCGGACGCATCGCCATTCTTCCCGGTCAGTCGAAGGCCGAAACTTTCAGCACGTTAGTCCATGAAACGGCGCACGAACTCTTGCATCGCAGCGAACGCCGCACGGCCACCACGAAGACCGTGCGCGAGACGGAAGCCGAGGCCGTGGCCTTTGTGGTGGGCAAGGCCGCTGGTTTGGTCAACGATAATGCCAGCGCGTCGTACATCCAGCTTTACCACGGCAACGCCTCGCTCTTGGCCGAGAGCTTGGAAGTCATCCAGCAGACCGCGAGCATCATTCTTGCTGCACTGGAGCCGCCTATAGCGGAAGAGGTGTCTAACGAGGAACTCGCCGAGGTAGCGGCATGAGAATCCTGCCCGCAGTCATGTAACAATCAGACCGACACAGAAAACAGGACAGACGGGACGCATACGATCCCGTCTGCCATTTTCAGCGGCGCGGGAGACACCCTGCGGGTTTCTCCCGAACCCTCTTCCCGCCGTGAGAAAACTGTCATTCAGACTGAATTCTGCACAAACACACTGCACAGTTCCTACACAGCCAAATTTGCGCTTTTTATGGATTGCAGAATCAAAAGTTTCTGACAGTTTTCTCACCCGTTCAGAATGACATTTTTTGTGGAATTACGCCGGGTGCCCCATTCAAGCCTTCTGTTGGCTTGAGTGGGGTATCTTAGCGAGGGTGGCCCAAGTTCGAAGTGTAAGAAAATTTGGAGGACCTTCAGAGTGTGGCGGCGTGGCGGATAAGGTCGACCTTGTCTTGTCCGATGCCGTCGAGATCGGCTTCGTTAAGCCGGCCTTCGCGGAGCAGCATAGCGAAGACCAGCGGCAGGACGGAGTATCGATAGTCGTATTTGCGATCGACCTCACGGCGGCGCTCGGTCAGCCAGCGTTCCAGTTCCCATAGTTCGGAGATCTCTTCGATCCTCGCAGCCCGCGCCTTGGCTTCCTGCATGATGGCATCGAGTTCCTTCTTAAGCGCCCAATGGAAGGCCCTGCGAGCGGATGCCTTCTCTGCTGGCGACCAGTGCAGTTCGCGTATCGCAGCAGGTTCATGGGTCATTGGGGTGGGTGAGTTGACGATTTCTTCAGTCCTCCTGACTTCATTTTATCCCTGCCTGCGCGATCCCTTTTAGAGCGTCCATTCTCCACGCTCCTGAATCGCGGTATGCATCGCATCGGGAGCGAGGTCCAGATCTCCGGGCCATGTCACGGCTCCGTAATGAAGCGCGGCCTGCGCAAACCGGGATGGATCGGCAAGCGCGGCAAATACCCCAGCCTTTGGCGAGTGCACGAGCCCAGACATATCCACCACGCCGGTGAGACCATCGGCAAATGCCACCTGCAGCCGGAATCCTGGAAGGACTTCCACTCCAGTCACACGCCATGGCGAACTGGGTACGATCTCCGGCACTAGGACAGCGGACGGATTTGCATTGGCATTCGATTCTCGATGCATAGTTCCCAATCCTCCAAAAGTTCCGAGCGATGTTGCTGCGCCCACTCCAGCACGAGCGCCATGGCGCGGCCAGGCAAATCTCCACGAATGACCTCGAACGTGCGAATGTGAATCAGAGCTTAGAACTCAGCGTAAAGCGCGTGAAAGTGGCGGCCCATGGTCTTTGAAGTACATCTGAATCAGGATTTCGTAAATTTGCTGATCGTCGGCATCTGCGGACCTATTCCTGTGGATTCTTCACTTCGTTCAGAATGACGCCCTACGTCCGTGCCAAGCGAAACCTGGTTCCCGCGACACCTCCGGTCTCGTCCTTCGCCGATCCGCGATTCATTGCTATCTCCAGCAGTCCGGAGCTGCCTACGATGCCAAAAACCTCGCCCGGTTTTCCCTCCGCGTAAAATCGGCAGAACCTCGTAATGCGTAGCGAACCAAGTTCGATCACAGGGTGATCATCTCCCCCCGGTAAATCGCCAGCCGCGACATTCGTCAGCAGATTCCCAAAGCGGTCACTCTTCAAAATGACTCCTTCAATCGAGCCATCTGGCTTCCGCACCGGCTCCGGTACTGGAAGCTGAATCAGGCTTTCGATCACTTGCCCAAAGCTTTCCGCCTCCACTTGACCGCGCTCGATCTGCGACGCCAGGTGCGCCGCGGCGGGCGCAAAAATGTCCCGGCCGTGGAAAGTATGACTCTGCCGCGGCAGCATGTACTTCGGATTTTCGATGCGGCGATGCTCGATCAGACCGCCCGTTCGGCGGACGTCGCGCTCCACCAGGGTCAGCACGCCATTGTCCGGAGCAATGAACCAGGACTCACCCATCCGGGACAGAACCGGGTGCCGCTCCGAGCCTACTCCGGGATCCACCACCACCAGATGGACCGAATCGCCAGGGAAGTAGCGCCACGCCTGCCAGATGGCCAGCGCGCCTTCCAGTAAATCAAACGCCGCTACAGAGTGAGTTATGTCAATCAGTTGCGCGCCTGGGCAGATGCCGGCTATCACGCCCTTCATCGTTCCCACAAAGGGGTCGAGCAGGCCGAAGTCGGTGGTAAGGCTGATGAGAGGGGTTCGATTCATAATGTCATTTGCCCCCGTGAGGATGGCGGCGAAGTCATTTTTTATCATAGCCGGAGGGCAAGCATGGGCAGAACCGCGCCTCCAGGCCTGTCAACAGGAATCCAAAGCATGTTACTCTTGGATAGACACTTACAGAGTGTAATCGACTAGGAAAAGGAAGTAGCCACCTGTGCTGGCACCTGCAAAGAAAACCGACATCATTGAGCGCTTTCGCACTCATGCGAGCGATACAGGCAGCCCGGAAGTGCAGATCGCGATCTTGAGCGAACGCATCACGGAGTTGACCGACCACTTCAAATCTCACGACAAAGACCATGCTTCGCGTCGTGGCCTGCTGATGATGGTGAGCAATCGCCGCCGCCTGCTGGATTATTTGAAGACGCATGATACTGATCGCTACCGGGAAGTAATTGGTAAACTGGGCATCCGCAAGTAAGCGGCAGCGACGTTGCGCAGCGTTTTGGTCTGCGAGCGTGGCTGAACCTGGGCATTGCGGCTTTGGCGCGGAACGGCACTTGCATGCTTCCGCGCATTCAGGTTTTTTCCAGCTACCGCCGCCTGCCAGCTTCCACCCACTCCTTCCTCGCTGCACCCCCGCCCCCCTACAGCAAGATTCGAGGATTCCATGAAACATGAAGTCACCGTCGAGTTACACGGCGGCAAGCGACTCACTTTTGAAACTGGCCGCATGGCCAAGCAGGCTTCAGGGGCGGCGCTCGTCACCCTGGGCGACACCGTAGTTCTTTCAACCGCCGTAGCTTCGCCGGACCCGAAAGAGGGAATCGACTTTTTCCCGCTCACCGTCGACTACCGCGAATACACCTACGCCGGAGGACGCATTCCGGGCGGATTCATCAAGCGCGAAGGCCGTCCCAGCGAGCGCGAAATCCTGACCGCCCGTCAGATCGACCGTCCCGTTCGCCCGCTTTTTCCAGAGGGCTTCCGCAATGAGACGCAGGTCATCGCGCTCGTCTTTTCCGCGGACAAGGAAAATGATCCCGACATTGTCGGCATCAACGCTGCCTGTTGCGCTCTCGCGCTCTCCGATATTCCTTTCGGCGGACCCGTGGGAGCAGTTCGTGTCGGTCGTATCGACGGACAATTCATCATCAACCCTTCCTACGCCGAACTCCGCGCAGGAGACATGGCTATTACGGTTGTCGGCACCCCGGACGGTATCGTGATGATCGAGTCCGGCGCCAGGCAGGTCAGTGAGGACTCGGTCGTCGATGCGATCGAATTCGCTCACGTGGAAATCAAGAAAATCTGCGCTGCCATCACGGAGTTGGTCGGCAAAGCCGGCAAGCCCAAGCGGGAAGTGAAGCCCGTCGAATTTGATCAGGCCTACTACCATGAGTTGTACGCGCGTGTCGGGGAGCGTCTGAAGGACGCGCTCGATACCCACAAATACCCCAAGTTCGATAGCTACGCGCGAGTCAAAGAAATCAAGGACGAGCTCAAAGCCGCCTTACCGCCGGATGATCCCGCGGCCGCGAAAAAGCTCTCCAAATACTATGAAGCGATGCGGGAAAATATCTTCCGCGACCAGGTGATCAAAGATCGGATTCGTCCCGACCGCCGCCAGTTTGACCAGATTCGCGAGATTTCGATTGAGGTCGGCGTCCTGCCGCGCGTCCACGGTTCGGCGCTGTTTACGCGCGGCGAAACGCAGGCTCTGGTCACCGCCACGCTCGGTACTCTGGACGATTCGCAGCGTCTGGAAACGTTCGAAGGCGAGCAACGGAAACGCTTCATGCTTCACTATAACTTTCCTCCGTTTTCCGTTGGAGAAGTTGGACGTATGACCGGAGTGGGCCGCCGGGAAGTCGGGCACGGAGCGCTCGCCGAGCGGGCCATTGCCGCTGTACTTCCCACCGAGGCCGAATCACCCTACACGGTCCGCATCGTTTCTGACATTCTCGAGTCGAACGGCTCATCGTCCATGGCCAGCGTATGCGGCGCAAGTCTCGCGCTCATGCAGGCTGGCATTCCACTGAAGGCCTCCGTCGCAGGGATTGCGATGGGCCTGGTAAAAGAAGGCGACCAGTATTCCATCCTGACGGACATTGCAGGCGCGGAAGATCATTACGGCGATATGGATTTCAAGGTCGCCGGGACCCGCAACGGCATTACGGCCCTGCAGATGGATATCAAGATTGGCGGCGTCACCGGGCAGATCATGAGGGAAGCACTGGCCCAGGCGCGGAATGGACGTATCTTCCTGCTGGACAAAATGGATGCCGTGCTGGCCGAAGCGCGCAGCGAGAAATCCGAGTTTGCCCCGCGGATTCACACCCTGCAGATTCCAGTCGACAAGATTCGCGACCTGATCGGACCGGGCGGCAAGACGATCCGCGGCATCATTGAAGCGACTGGCGTCAAGATCGATGTGGACGACACGGGCAAGGTGAACGTTGCCTCTTCCGATGCGGAGGGACTGAGGCGCGCCATCGAAACCATCAGCAATCTGACGGCGGTGCCGGAAGTTGGCAAAACCTATCTTGGCAAGGTCGTCCGGCTTGCGGAATTTGGCGCGTTTGTTGAAATCTTCCCAGGAACTGACGGCCTCCTGCACATCAGCGAAATCGCCGAACATCGCGTTCACGACGTGAAGGACGAGTTGAACGATGGCGATCAGGTGCTGGTCAAGGTGCTCGGCATTGAAGGCAACCGAATCAAGCTGTCGCGCAAAGCCGTTCTGAAGGAACAGCGCATCAAGCTTGGCCTGCCCGATCCCAATCAAGGGGGCGGACACGTTTCCGACATGGCTGCTTCCTCGCAGCATTCCGGGGAGCGCCAGCCAAGCTCCAACGGCGGCACGATTGTGCTGGAGAGCGGGGAAGACTTCGATTCTGAAGACGATGGCGGCTCCGCCGGTGACGGGCAGAATTTCAACCGGCCAGAAGGAAGCCGTCCTGCCGGTTCGCCGCAAACACCCGGAGGACGCGGACCCGGTGGAAATAACAATCGCCGTCGCCGCCGTCCCGGTGGCGGAGGCGGACGTCCGGGCGGTGGGGGCGGACGCCGGTAACAGCACTTTTTGATTCTTTCCATCAGCGGGCCGCATTCCCTATGCTGCCCGCTTTTCTCATTTCATGAAGCCACGCGTAATTGTTGCAATGATCGCTCTCGCGCTCATCTGGGGCAGCACCTGGATGGCCATCCGCGTTCTCGTCACGGTCGTCCCGCCGCTGCGCAGCGCATCTTTGCGCTTCCTTCTCGCGGCTGTCATCCTGCTGCTCGTCATTCGAATCCAGCGCATCCCGTGGCCCACCGGGCGCGGACTGCATGCGGCGATTCTGCTTAGCCTGACCATGATCGCAGTGCCTTCCGCGTTGACTTTTTGGTCAGAGCAGCGCCTGTCTTCCGGCCTGACCGCATTGATTTTTGGCGCAATGCCGCTGTTCACCGCAATCCTCACGCCGTGGATGGCGCAGGACATGGAATCTCGCCGCGTTCCCCGGGGTGCATGGCAGGCGATGATTGCCGGTCTCGGCGGACTCGGTTTCGTGCTTTCCGGCGCAATCTCCACCTCTTTTTGGCAGGCGCTGGGCGCGTTTGGTGTGCTGCTCGCAGTTCTTCTGTATGCCGGGTCGTCCGTGTACGCGAAAGAGGCGCTCGCGGGGGTGCATCCCTTTGTCAGCACCTCCATTCAGTTCTTTCTAGGCGGTCTCTGGCTGGGGCTCGCGAGCATGGCCGCAGAGTGCGCCAGGCCATCCGCGTGGAGCACGCAATCCATGATCGCTCTCCTGTTTTTGAGCGTCTTCAGCAGCGCCTTGAGCTTTACCCTTTATTATTGGCTGCTGCAGCGAATTGAACCCTACCAGATCACAAGCCTGCAGCTTGTTGTCCCGCTGATCGCTGTGGCGGAAGGAGCTTTCTTCATGCACGAGAGGGTTCCATGGACCATGCTCGTGGGAGCGGCGCTGGTGCTCGGCAGCATCGTGATTATTATGCGCAGCAAGCGCGCCGATGAGCAGGCAATCGCGCTCCAGCTTGACCGCTGAAGGATCCTCAGATCTCAATGATTTCTCGCCGACCGGAACGCCAGCTTGCATACGCGGCATCCAACGCGAGCTGGTTCTTCAGGCCGTCTTCTCCACTCGCCGCGTACGTTCCTTTCCCTTCAATGGCCTGGCTGAAGGCGTCCAGCATCCGGCTATATCCGTCCGCGTTGGAAAGCTCCTGACTCTCGATAACGTTGCCGTCCTGCAACAATCGCACATGGACGGAGCTGTCCACGGACAGCCCGTTTTCCGATTGGATCACTCCATGCTCGCCGGTGACCTCGACGAACGTACGATAATCGGCGCGGAAGCTGACCGAGACCGATCCAAGAGCGCCGCTTCCGAAGGCCAGAGCGAGCGCCGCGCTCGTCTCCATCTCGCCCGAGTCCAGATCGCTTCGGGCAATCGTAGTGACAGCCGCAACATCATCCTGCAGAATGTACCGCAGCGCGTCCAGGCAGTGGATGCCGACATCGCCGATGGGACCGCTGTAGGCCAGGGATTTGTCGTAAATCCAGGCGCGCGCGCTTCGCTCGCTCTGGAAACAGAACTGCGCGGCAGCGAAGACTGGCTTTCCAATTCTGCCCGCATGGATCCAGTCGCGAATCAGATTGACGCTGCGGTTGTAGCGGAAATTTTGCGCCACACCGAACTGCACTCCGGCATTCCGGGCAGCGTTCAGCATCTCTCGTACTTCGTTGGCGTGCATGGCGAGCGGCTTTTCGCAGAGCACCGGCTTGGTGTGCTTCAAAGCCAGCAGAGTATCGCGCATGTGCAGCGCATCGGGCGAGGTAACGAAGACCGCGTCGATCTCAGGCGAGGCGCACAGCTCTTCGGCAGTATCAAAGACGTGAACAATGTTGAATTCCTCGGCATTCGCCCGCGCCTTTTCTAAATCTCTGCGCCAAATGCCGGTAAGCTTCGACGACCGCGCGCCCGCAAAGCCCGGGACCAGCCGCTTTCTTCCATGATGTCCGAATCCCAGGATGCCGTAGCGAATCACAAGAGTTCCTCTTATTTGCTGTGTTGGTACGAGCTCATCTCCGCCGTCCAGATCAGAAAGTGCAGAAGACGGAATTTCTCCCGGAAGAGAAAACTCCAGAAGATACGTGCGTCAATCGTATTCGCAGGAATGCCAGAGTACGTTTCGATGCGCCACCGCAGATAAGGACTGCGCCACGGGTGAAGCCAATGGCCACGCATTGCGAGCAAGAGAAACCGGATCGGGGCAATAAGCTTTCGCATCTTCCGTACGCGGTGACCTGCGCCGCCACTTCCTCATTGTTGCGGAACACGTTGCCTATGCGGCGAATCCTCGCGCCCACGCCGCGGAGCTTTTCCTCAATGCGCTCATAGCCGCGGTCAATGTGATACACGCGATCAATGATGGTCTCGCCTTCCGCGACAAGCGCCGCCAGCACGAGCGATGCGGAGGCGCGCAGGTCCGATGCCATCACTGCCGCGGCCGAGAGCGGAGTCTTCCCATGCACCGTGGCTGTGCGGCCATCCACGCGGATGTTTGCTCCCATGCGGACCAGTTCCTGCACATGCATGAACCGGTTCTCAAAAATGTTCTCCGTGATTGTGGCGACGCCTTCGGCCTGGGTTGCCAAGGCCATGAATTGCGCCTGCATATCGGTGGGGAAGCCAGGATACTCTTCCGTGGAAATATTGGAAGGCAACAGCCTGCCCGGACGACGTACTCGAATGGTGTCCGGCGTCAGATCGCATTGCACCCCGCACTCCCGCAGCTTTTCGATCACCGACGCAAGATGATTCGGGTTGCAGCCGGTCAGAGTGATGTCTCCTCCGGTGATCGCGCCCGCGACCAGGAAGGTGCCGGCCTCAATTCGATCCGGATTGATGCGATACCGCGTGCCATGCAATCGCTCCACGCCCTGGACGCGCAGGGTGGAAGTTCCCGCGCCCTCAATCTTTGCACCCATGGCGGTGAGCAGCGCGGCCAGGTCGGAGACCTCGGGCTCGCGTGCGCAGTTTTCCATCACGGTTTCGCCTTCGGCCAGAACCGCGGCCATCAGCAGATCTTCCGTTCCGGTGACGGTAATCTTTTCGAAATGTATATGCGCGCCATGCAGGCGCCTGGCCCGGGCTTCCAGGTATCCATGCTCCTGCGTGATCTCCGCACCCATGGCCTGCAGTCCGAGAATGTGCAGATCGATTGGGCGTCCCCCGATGGCGCATCCTCCGGGCATGGCGACGCGCGCCAGACCTGTGCGGGCAACCAGCGGCCCCAGCACCAGAGAAGAGGCCCGCATGGTTTTCACGATTTCGTATTTCGCGACTGGATCGGACAGCAGCGCGCACCGTATGCGCGTGCGATGGTGCGCGCGGCCATAGCCCAGCTCGACTTCCGCGCCCATGGACGCGAGCAGTTTGCGCTCGGTCTCGATGTCGCGCACATCGGGGATGTTTTCCAGAATCACTTCATCTTCGGTCAGAATCGCCGCCGCCATACAAGGCAGGGCGGAGTTCTTGGCGCCGCTGATGCGAATTGTCCCCTGGAGCGGTGTGCCGCCGCGAATAATGAATTTATCCATGAATTGGGCTTGCCCGTAAAGGTGAGGTAGATCGTTCTGGCTTAGAGCTCGAGCGTGGTGTCTTCGATCGCTCGGCGAACGTTCCCGTCCGACTTGGTCAAACGGCGCACCGCTTCCTGCTTGTCTACTTTCGCCTTCAGCATGACCAAAGCAATGGGAACGCTTTTGCCAGCCGATTTGATCGTGCGCACCGCGGTCTCGTGATCCACCCCGCAGGACTGCGTCAGGATGCGGATTCCGCGCTCGACCAGTTTGGAGTTCTTCATGTGCACATTGACCATCAGGTTTTCGTACACATAACCCAGGCGCGTCATTGCACCCGTGGTAATCATGTTCAGAATCATCTTCTGCGCGGTGCCGGCCTTCATGCGCGTGGAGCCGAGCACGACCTCCGGTCCCACTTCGGCCACGATGGTCACGTCTGCGACGGTCGAAAGTTCCGAATTGTAGTTGCAGGTTACGGCGGCCGTTTTGGATCCTCGACCCCGCGCATATTCCACGGCTGCAACGACATAGGGTGTACGCCCGCTGGCGGAAATGCCAATGACGATGTCTTTCCGCGTGGGGCGGCGGCGTGCAATGTCCCGCTGGCCCAGCTCGCGTGAGTCCTCGTTCACTTCCATTGCGGAGGCAAGCGCCTTGGGTCCGCCCGCCATAATGTATTGCACCGTCTGCGGGGAAGTGGAGTAGGTCGGAGGAATTTCCGAAGCATCGAGCGCCGCGATCCGTCCGCTCGAACCGGCGCCGACATAGATCAGGCGTCCCCCGTCCCGTAAGCACCGCGCCACATTGTCGATGACCGTAGCGATCTCTGGAAGAGATTTCTTGATCGCCGCGGTGATCTTCACATCTTCATGGTTGATGATCCGGGCAATTTCCAGCGCCGACTTTGTATCGAAACCTTCCGATGCTTCATTGGCGCTTTCCGTTGTGAGTCGCTGCAGATCTGTAAATGAACCTTTGCCGTTATGCTCGGCATTTCTGGTCCGTGCCTCGGTCTGGCCGGTTGCGTTTGTCATAGCCTCAAAACACCGCTTTCATGCTGCAAGTGCCCTCTTCGATTGTATCGCCTCGGCTTCCAATCTCGCAGCCACTTATTTGGATGCGTTCAACTCCTGCATCAGGGCATCGTGGAATCTGGGACGTACTCGCCGGATGCCCTCGGAAGAACTCTCAGAATGTGCGTCCGGATAGGTGCGGTTCGTGAGCAGCGCGACCGCAATCCGCTTTTCGAGGTCAATCCAAAGAGAAGTACCCGTGTACCCGAGATGACCCACCGAGTGGCTGCTGAAGAATTGCCCCGACGAAGAAGGCGCGGAGGGAGTGTCCCATCCAAGGGCCCGCGACGTGTGCGGAGGCATGGATTGGCGTGCCGTAAAAAGACTGACAGCTTCCCGCTGGAAAACAGGCGCACCCCCGCGCAAGATGCAGGAAGCGAATCGAAGCACGTCGGCAACATTGGAAAACAGGCCAGCATGCCCGGCAATGCCCCCCAGCCTGCAACAGTTTTCGTCATGCACTTCGCCCTGCACTGTTCCCCGCCGCAGACCCACATCAATGCCGGTCGGCGGTATGGAAGATCGGATCTCCGGCGGTGGGCGGTACTGGGTAGAGGTCATGCCAAGTGGGGCAAAGATTTCGCGTCGGCAAAATGCGTCCAGAGGTTCCTCTGCGAGCCTTTCCAGAAGCTGCCCTAGCACAATGAATCCGATATCGGAATACACGGCGCGGCTTTCCGGAGCCGCCTCCAGCGGCATGCGCAAACAGGCGTCCAGCAACTCCGCGCGAGTGGAACAACGTTCGTAGAGCCGCTCATAAGCGGGCAGGCCGGAGGAGTGCGCGAGCAGCATGGTTGGCGTGACGGAGCGCTTCCGGCTGCCCAGCGCTTCCGCTTCAACAAATTCGGGAAGCGTTTCGCCGACCGGGCGATGAAGATCGAGCCGCCCGCGCTCCCAAAGCAGCATGGCCGTCGCCGTGGTCGCGACAACTTTGCTGACGCTGGCGAGATCAAAGATCGTTTCCGGGCGCACGGGTGGCGCGCCCGCTTCGTACGTGAAGTGGCCAAGCGCCTCTGTCGTGAGAACTTGTCCTTGGGCGAACACTCCAAACGCCGCTCCAGGAAAAACGCGGTCCTGGATGGCTTGCTCGAGCACGTCACGCGCCGCGGGAAAACTCTCGCAAACGGAATGCGGAGGCTGCGTCATTTTCTCAGCCTACCGCCAGTCAGTACTGCTGGAAAGAACGGAATTGCGACCTGCGCCACCTTCCGGCGCATAGTGCTTGAGCCGGGACGCGGGGATTCGATTTACGATAGACGCAGAGGGTTTGATTCGCAGGTGCAGGAGTACCAGGAAAAGAGCGGTCCTGAATCGTCCAGGCCAGCCGGGGCTGAATCGGCAGAGCCCCATGGCAACCCGCAGAGTTTTGTCTGGCAGATGTGGACACGGGACCTGCTGGTTTCCGTTCTGGTCGCCTTCTTCATCATCACTTTTGTCTTCCAGCCGGTGCGCGTGGAAGGCACCAGCATGATGCCGGAACTGCAGGACCAGGAACGCATTTTCATCAACAAATTTGAGTATCACTTTGAGCCGATCCGGCGTGGCGATGTCATCGTGTTCCACTATCCGCGCGACCCCGTCAAAAGCTATATCAAGCGTGTGATCGCAATTCCTGGAGACGATCTCCGGATCCTGGACGGACAGGTCTACGTGAACGGCAAGCCGCTCGCCGAGCCCTACGTTCTGCCTCGCTACCAGGATGAGCGCTCCTATCCCGACAGAGTTCTGAAGGCAGGTCAGTACTTCGTCATGGGCGACCACCGCTCCATCTCCAGCGACAGCCGGGATTTTGGTCCCGTCAACCGGAGCCTGATCTACGGCAAGGCTTCTTTCGTGTATTGGCCGGCGGATGAAATGGGCGTAGTTCGATAGGATTTCAGATTGCCGCGCGGATCAGATCGAGGAGAACACCGGTTCGCCATACACGTAGCCATACACGTAACTGGGTCTGCCAGGGACGCGGTCCGGACAACATACCGGGACATTCGACCATCCCACTAAAAGAGGGGATATTTCCCCATTGGGAGTCCAAAGATGCCTACTGAATCGCACAGGAAAGCCGCCGAGCACCACGAGAATGCTGCGAAGTCTCACCGTAGTGCTGCGGAAAGTCACGGGCGCGGCGAGCACGACAAGGGGATGGAGCATTCTTCTCGCGCTCACGAGCATTCCACCCATGCACACAAGGCTTCCACAGATGCGCATGAGAGGTCCAAATCGAGCCGCTCAGAAGCGGGCTCCAAAGGTGGCAGCTCTCTTTCTTCGGAAGAGCATTCCCGCGCAGGATCTCAGTCCCACAAAAACGATCGATAGGGCGATTGCGTGACTGATCGAACATATTGAGTCCACACCGGACTCCCCCACGGGTGGACTCAATCTGTTCGGCAGACTCGTTCCCATTTCCATGTGGCTATTGATTTGCGGAGAAAAGTTTCGTAAACTCATAGATGAACTGTCTCTCTGGCCTGCTATCATTTCCCGCCGGGCCACTGTTCACTCTAGCAGTCTCTGCCCAAATCTTCTGCAATAAAGGACCAGCAAGCAATGGCAAAGCGTCGTGGAAATCCAAACTGGGGCAAGCCGGAACCGATCGGGCCGGTCGTTCCCACCGTTACCTCCTTTGAGCAAGTGGTTAAGGAGTACAAGTTGACACCCGATCAGTACGTCCGCTCCACTCGCCTTCGCGAATGGGCGCGGCGCAATAAGAACTCGAAGTATATTCCAGAGACTCTGCTGGAAGCTTGGGGTTTCGAGATCGAATCCTCACTGTAAAAAGCACCGCCGGTTTCAAAAATGCCATCTCGCGCAGAGATGGCATTTTTCTTTGGAGCGCGAACAAATACCGGCCTGGTGCGGAGTGGATACAATGTCTTCCATGGTGGATGGAAACGTTTTTGTCGACGTTCCGACAGCTCTGCAGGAGTTTCGTGCCGGTCGCATGATCGTGGTTGTCGATGATGAAGATCGTGAAAACGAAGGCGACCTTACACTCGCTGCGGAATTCGTCACTCCGGAGGCGATCAATTTCATGGCCCGCTTCGGGCGCGGTTTGATATGCCTGACGCTCACGGAAGACCGTGCCGACCATCTGCGTCTGCGGCCCATGACGGACGAAAATACCTCGCGATTCGGGACCGCGTTCACAGAAAGCATCGAGGCGCGGGAGGGAGTGACGACGGGCATTTCAGCGCATGATCGGGCGCACACGATTCGCGTCGCCATCGATCCTGCGTCTGGCGCTGCGGACCTGGCCCGGCCCGGCCACGTCTTTCCACTGCGGGCGCGGCGGGGCGGCGTCCTGGTGCGCGCAGGACAAACCGAGGCGTCTGTCGATCTGGCCCGGATGGCGGGGCTTGTGCCCGCTGGCGTTATCTGCGAAATCATGAAGGATGACGGTACCATGGCCCGTGTTCCGGACCTGATCGAGTTCTGCCGTGCCCATCGGTTGCGCATGCTCACGGTGGCCGAACTGATCCGTTATCGCCTGCAGAACGAGCGCTACATCCATCGCGTCGCGGAATCCATCTTGCCTACCCCATTCGGCGACTTTCGCATGATTGCATATGAAAGCGAAGTGGATGGTGGCGAGAGCCACATCGCGCTCGTGCGGGAGAGCGGCCAAAGCTCAAATGTCGGCAGTGCGGATGAACCGATGCTGGTGCGCGTCCATACCCATTGCCTCGCAGGCGATGTGTTTGGGACTCCATTGTGTGATTGCCAACAGATTGTTCGCCGCTCGTTGCAAATGATCGCGGAGGCCGGCCGGGGCGCGTTGATCTATTTGCATAACAGCACGAAAGGCTTCGGCGTGGAACGAAGCGGACCTTTGCCCCGGCTGGTCTTTCATCGCGATCTGCGCGCCCACGAAGGTCATGAGGAACGGCAGCACCGCACCCTGCGGCAGGTCGGCCTGGGCGGCCAAATTTTATCGGACTTGAACATCCATAAAATCCGCCTGCTGACCAATACGCCAACCCACGTTCCGGCGCTGCAGGGCTTCAATGTTGAGATTGTCGAACAGGTTCCAATTCCTATCGAGGCCGTTGAATCCTCCATCAGGTAAGCCCGAACGAGGGTGCCGCTGCCGCCATCTAATCGCAGATGAAGAAGTCTCTCGCTGGCCTGCCGAGCAGAAACGCCGAATTCATTCAACCGATGCAGTGCAAACCCGTGGCAACTTTGCCCGAGGGAGACCCCTGGCAGTTTGAAATCAAGCTGGACGGCTTTCGAGTTCTGGCCATCAAGCGGAACGGGGAAGTCTCCCTGATTTCGCGCCACGGAAACAGCCTGAACAGAAAATTCTTCTATGTGGCGGAAGCTTTGCAAACGCTGCCGGAGGGTACGGTGCTGGACGGCGAACTGCTCGCGCTCGATGAGAATGGCCGCTCCAGCTTTTCGCTGATCCAGAGCTTTCGCAGTCAGGCCGCAAACATCTATTACTATGCGTTCGATATCCTCTGCCTGAAGAACCGAGATCTCACGCAGCGGCCGCTGGCCGATCGCCGCGTCTGGCTGGAGGAGACGCTCCATACTCCGGCGGAGCACGTCCGTCTTTCCCAATACGCCAATTCTTCCGCCGAAATGATGCGCCAGGTGCGTGAGCGAAATCTGGAGGGAGTTGTCGCCAAGCTGCGGACCAGCCTGTATGAACCCGGCGAGAGGTCCGGCGCGTGGGTCAAGCATCGTGTGAATCGTGGGCAGGAATTTGTTATAGGCGGCTATATGCCAGGCGCACACGGGTTGGACGCTCTGCTTGTCGGCTTTTATCGTGGCGGAGAGTTGATCTATGTTGCGCCCATCCGGAATGGCTTCGTGCCGGAACTCAGGAAGCGGGTGTGGGAGCGGATTCAGCACCTTGCCACGCCGAAGTGTCCGTTCGTCAATCTGCCGCAGACCGGACGTTCGCGGTGGGGTGGCGAGGGCCTGAATGAAGAAAAAATGAAGAAATGCGTATGGCTCCGTCCCGAAGCCGTGGCCCAGATTGAATTCCTGGAATGGACGGCCGGAGATCATCTGCGCCATGCCCGGTTCGTGGGAATGCGTGAGGATAAAGATGCGAAGGACGTGGTGAAAGAGGAAAGCTGAAGCTATTTCGCGCAAGGCATAGAGCGAACAGGGAAACACCAGCCACGATGATCAACGCCTGGCCTGAAAAAATTTTCGCAGCAGGCTGCCGCACTCTTCGCCCAGGACATTCCCCGTCACCTGCATCCGGTGGTTCAGTCCGGGGTGATTCAACACCTGCAGGACACTGCCAGCCGCCCCCGCTTTGGGATCGAGCGCGCCGAAAATGAGATGCGCAATTCTGGCGTGAATCATCGCTCCAGCGCACATCGCACAAGGTTCCAGGGTCACGTAAATCCGGCAGTGTTCCAGGCGGTAATTTTTGAGCGCCTGCCCGGCAGCGCGCAGAGCAACCACTTCGGCATGGGCGGTGGGGTCATTCTCGCGGATTACGCGATTCTGCCCTTGGCCTACTGGCTTTCCGTATGGGTCGACGACGACCGCGCCGACCGGCACCTCGCCTGCACGCTCTGCCAGCATGGCCTGGCAAATCGCGGCATTCATCCACTGGATGTCCAGGCTGTCGTCCTGGGGATTCATCGCGAACATGGCTGGAGTTTAATGAAAGCAGTGGATCCCTCGCGAACCTGGATCATTCCGGATACATCTCAGCCGCCAGCGCCGCCTCGAACATTTCTTCTTCATACACGGTGCGGGCAGCCTGAAAAGCTCGTGTCCTGGCATGTCCTTCCGGTTGCGCCGCAAGCTCCGCCATGGTTGCATGCCATTTTTCGTAGGCTCGCGCCAACTTGCCGCCCACCGCGGGCCTCTCGAGAATCCGGGTGTTCGCGTTCTCATCCAGTTCCGCGTTTCCAGACACCAGATGCTGCAGAAACGACGGGCGCTGCTCCATAATTCTTCCGGTTGCGTCCAAGTTTCTTAACTGGAGCGCGACTTCGCCCAGGGTGGAGGTGGGATGTGTCCAGGCCGCGGGAACATGCCGTTCCAACCACAGCAGCAATTCTTCGATCGGCATCGGACGCCCGATCCAATATCCCTGCGCGTAATGGACGCCGAGCGCTGCCAGGGCGTCAGCCGACGACGGGCTTTCGACGCCTTCCGCAACCAACTCCAGTCCCAGAGCTTTGGCCAGATGCGCCATGTTCATCAAAAAGCGAAGCTCCTTGGGGTGGTGCTCCAGACCGCTGAGAAATGAACGGTCCAGCTTGATAATGTCGACCGGCAGCTCCTTGACGCGGAGCAGTGAGGAGTAGGCGCTGCCGACATCGTCAAGAGCGATGCGTGCTCCGCAGGTTTTCAGATCCCGTAATGCCTGCTGGGACCCTGCCACGGACAAGGTATCGGCCCGCTCCAGAAATTCGAGGACAATGCGCGACGGTTCGAGACCGCTGTCGGCAATCTCCCGGCGCAGATGCGACATTGCTTTGGCGTCGGCCAGGGTTGAGGGTTCAAAGTTGATGCCGACGTTCAAAACATGGCCGGCGCTGTCGGCGCGCCGCAGATCTTTGACGCTTTGCGACAGCACCATGCTGGTCAGCGAAACCAGGTCCGCAGCGCTCAGCTCCGGCAGAAAATCCGATGGGAACAAGAGTTCGTTGTCCTTGTCCACGATCCGTGTCAGGGCTTCCACGCCAGTGACACGGCCGGTCTGCAGGTCAATGATCGGCTGGTAGTGGAGGCGGACCATACCGGCGCGGAACAAAGAAACGACGGTTTTCTGGTGAACGATCTTTTTCTCGTCCGCATCCGCCTGGAAAAGCATCCATCGCTGCGCGGATTCGCCCTTGTTTTCCTTCAACGTGTAGAGCGCCCGGTCGGCGTGGCGCAGCAGGCGTTCGGGCGGAGAATCGTCCTGCGGGAACATGGTCACGCCAATGCTGCAACGGACGGAAAGGGTGCGTCCATTTGTCAGATGAATGGGGTTCTGCACCGCGGCGAGCACGCGCGACAGCGTTACGGCAAGGTCTCCTTCCTGCTCGAGATCTTCCAGAATCAGGACGAACTCGTCTCCGCCGAGACGGCCCACAGCGTCGGTCTGGCGCAGGGTCGTCTGCAGCCGTTCCGCCACCGTGCGCAGGAGAAGATCGCCCACCGGATGGCCATGCAGATCATTCACCACCTTAAAGCTGTCCAGGTCCATTACGGCGACGGCCAGCATCCGCTTATGGCGCCGGGCGCGCGCCAGGGCATCGTCCAGTCTCTCGGTCAATCCTCTCCGGTTCAGAATGTCAGTCAACGCGTCATGACGTGCCAGCCACGCCTGGTGCTGGCGCTCGTCCTCCAGGATCGCTCGTAGATCGAGCAGATCGATGCCATGGCCCAGCAGCCTTCCGATACGCTCCAGAAGTTCTACCAGCTCCGGGCTGAAGATGTTTTTCTCATCCGAAATCAGCGTGAGCAGCGCCCAAATGTCCCCGTCCCTGTAGAGCGGAACGACGGCTGTTGCGTGCAGCCCATACCTTCGACAGAAGTCATGGATCAGAGGATACTCCGGTTCCGCGATTCGATCATTGCTGTACTGCAGGGCGGAGCGCCGCCACGCCCGCACACTCATGATCCGGTCCTCATCGTCTGTGTGTACGTTGGGGCGGTACCAATATTCGGTCGAGTGAAGATTGCTGAACAGCGAAAGCACCTCGATCTCCCCGACGTTGTTCGGCCTGCCGATCCATACATGGCGAAAGAGTCCGCTTTCCACCAGCATGCGGCAAAACTCGTCCAGCAGTTCTCGTTCGCTTTTGGCGCGAATTACCAGCTCCGCCGTGCCCATGAGCGCCCGGTACAAGGTATTGGCGCGAACGAAGCTTGCATTCGAGGTCTTCAGCTCGGTGATGTCATTCTGAATTCCGATGAAGTGGGTCACTTTGCCGGAGTTGTCCTGTACAGGCGCCATTCCGAGGGAATTCCAAAAAACCCTGCCGTCCTTGCGATGGTTCTTTAGCTCGACCGTGCACGCCTTTCCATTTTTCTGCGCTTCGCGCAAAAGCTCGAGCTGCGGCTGCGTACGATCTTCCCCGAGCAGCAGCGATCCACTCTGCCCTAGAATTTCGCTGGCGGTGTAGCCGGTGATGCGTTCAAACGCGGGGTTTACGTAGCAAATGGAATGCTCCCCGGCCGTCGCCTCGGCAATGGTGATGCCATTGCTGCAAGCGTCCATTGCCGCCTTGTAGAGTGTGAGCGTCTGCTGCTGTTGCTCAAGCGATTCCATCAGTCGAAGGCGTTCCAGCGCGAAACCGAGCAGGCCATGGAGATGAAGGATCAGGCGATGGATGCCCTCCTCCGCAAAGAAGTTGACCTGTTTGCTGTAAAGGGTCAGAACATCCTTGTGGTTGCTGTTCGTCAGTACCGGGATGGCGCACGAGGATCGCCAGCCGAAACGGACGCCGCGTTCGCGCCAGAACCGGCTGCGGAAAACTGTGGGGTCCGTCCAGTCCGCACAAAACTGCGGCTGCGCCGTGGAGCAGGCTACCGCGATGGGATTGTCCGGATAGTCGCGGATCGAGATGGGACCTCCAGACAAATATTCCGCTACGCCTTCTCCTGCCGTGAAATGGTAGTGGAGAACGTCCTGCTCATCGGGACTTCCCAACCATATGCCTGCGATGCCTGGAACCTGAAGAAGGAGTTCCGTGAGGCGGGAATAAAGCGCGGCAACCGTAGGAACTGTCAGCAGCAAATTGTCGAGCCGCGAGGGCAATTCGCTCAGTTGCTGGCGGGCTTCCAGTGCCGCGGAGTACAAAGCGCTCTGCAACGACAAGTCCTGCAGGAGCCGATCCGTGATCCACAGACTAGTCTCCGCGTTTTCGGCGGGACTGGACGCCTGCGAATTCAGGCAGGAAACTACGTGTTGGAGAAACAACCGGTGGTGTTCGGTCAGCCGATCAAGAGAAAAGCCATGGCCAAGCTGCAACCGCACCATCTGTTCGGCTCTTTGCCGCCAGAGTGTTTCGGTCATCTCCGTGCCCAGCAGAGCGATCAGATAACTTTTCTGGAAACTTCTAAGTTCGCGAACCGCTTCTTGCGAGTGATCGCCGGGCAGTAACGGGTCGTCCTTTTTTTCGCGAAGAATGGCGTAGTACCCGGAGTAAAAAGAGTCGATGAGTTGGCGCATTCGCTCCGGCGTGGATGCGAATGTCGGGGTGACGTGCTCGGATTGTCCGGCAGAAGTTGCCATACATTCTTCAGCAGACAGGACACAAGTTTCCCGTCTTTACTGTCACACCTGACGCGTCTCTTTATGCTGCATCGGTTTGGCTGTTCCTATTCAACAGCAAATTCCATCATTTTTGTTTTTTTTCTTTGCACAGGGTCAGCTTGGCAGCAGCAAACGGGTCGGAACGGTTCCACAACGGTTTGCTGCCGCTCGCTCCAGGGGGGCCACGGTGTGCCATGGCGACCCTATTCTGGTGAATCCATTCGCGCGTTGGCTTATTGCTTGGTATCCAGCGGATGACTGGATTTCTGGTAAAACTCTCTTTGCAGAGAGAGGCTGGTCTGGTCGGCGCGTACGGCACGGATCACTTCGGCAATGCTGCCGGCCCAGGCGTTCATGTCCCACTGTCCAAGCTTCAAATTCGCCGTGCTGGCATCCCCGGCATAGTGATTAGGAAACTTGGCATACCACCAGATTCCGGTATAAAGGCCCTTTGGCAAATGCAGCCGGTTCAGGTCCGCGCCGGATTCCTGACCGGCGCGATTCATGTGCACCAGGTCGGGCCGGGCCACCATCATGTGGGAAGTTTCGGATTCTCCCGCATGCATATCGACTTTGTCCTTCTGCGCCGGACGGCCGGTTCCCATGTGGCGCGTGTCCGGCCAGAAGACGTAGACGACGTAATCGTGCGGCGAGTCGAGCTGCGACTGCGCAAAGTAGGGCAGAAAGCTCTCATTTCCGCCGTGGCCGTTCACAATCACGATCTTTTTGCAGCCGTTCCGCCCCATTTCGTCCGTGGTCGCCTGCAGCAGTTCCATCTGCAGGTGGGCCGGGTAGGAGAGTGTCCCAGGCTGATGACGTGCTTCCGCAATCTGGCCGAAATAGTACGGCGGGAAAACCACGGCATATTCCTGTTGGACCGCGTGGAGGGACGCATACCGTACGTTGATCAGATCGGTCCCGAGCGGCAGCTGCGTGGAGTGTTTTTCGATGATGCCGAAGGGCAGCAGGCAGACTCCCTTTGCCTGCTGGATGGCCTGGATGAAGTCTGGCCCCGTGAGTTCTTCCCACTTGGGAGAGAGTTTCGTCTGGGCATTGGGCTGGGCCGCAGGACTGGATCTCGTCTGACTCAGGCCGGGTTGAAATGCCACCAGAGAGGACGAGAACAGACAGCAGGCCAAAGCACACTTCAGCATTCGCATGGATTTTCCTTGCAGCGCATTTGTGAAAATTCATTCGCTGGCGATTATAGCTTCCGCCTCAATCTCCACGCGCCAGGATGGATGAAGCAGCGCCGCCACGACGACCATGGTGGATGCGGGGCGGATGGGCCCAAAGAACTCTCCATGTACACGGCCAATGTCTTCCCAGTCTTCCGCGCGGGTCAGGTACATGCGTGTCCTGACGACATCTTTCAGGCTGGCGCCCGCCTGCTCCAGAACGTTTTGGATAATCTCCAGAACATGGCGCGTCTGGCTGGCTGGGTCCGCATCGTCGGCACCCACGGGCCCCGTCCCGGAGACGTGGACCGTGTTGCCCACCCGGACCGCGCGGGAAAATCCAATGATGGGTTCGTAGGGCGAGGAACCGGAAATATTCTGGCGCATGGTATAAGTTCCTTTCGAACGCCACAGCGCGAGCTTTGAAGTGAACTGAGGTCTCGCTCGCGGCAAGGCCTCGCCTGGGCAACTGATCCCCTGGGCAACTGATCCCCTGGGAACCTCGACCGCATACTGCGGCATCGTCCATAATGATAAGAGATCTCGTCTTCGCTCATTTTTCGTATCAATGGCTAGCTGTATAGTCCCGGCATTGGATGGTGCATACGTTTCCCACGAGTGGAAGGAGGCACTATGGGGCAGGCTTCACACCGGGGCTGCCAGTACGACAGAGATGAGGGCGAAAAAAGGTCAAGGCATGGCGAACTCATCATGAACACCATTGTGCAAATTTCGTTAGACCTCACGTCGATCGATGAAGCTGTCGAAACCGCGCGTATTGCGATGCGCTCAGGAGTTGACTGGCTGGAAGCAGGGACGCCTCTCATCCTCGCTGAAGGAATGAACGGTATCCGCGCACTGCGCTCCGAGTTTCCATCGGTCCCGATTGTCGCCGACCTGAAAACCATGGACGGCGGTTGGCTGGAAGCCCAAATGATGGCCAAAGCGGGGGCAACTCACGTCGTTGTAATGGAGCGCGCACATCCGGAGACAATCAAGATGGTGGTGAAGGCCGGCAAGGATTTCGGACTGAAGGTTATGGGAGATAACCTGGCGGCGGAGAACATGGTAGAGGCTGCAAAAAGACTGGAAGATTTCGGCTGTGATTTCGTCATCCATCATATCGGATACGATCAACGTCGCGGTCTGCAGGCCGCGGGTAAGGGATGCCCCAGTCCGCTGGACCAGCTGGAGGAAGTCGTGGCGGCCGTGCGGGTGCCTGTGCAGGCAGTTGGCGGCCTTTCGATTGAACAGGCAATAAGCGCGCCCAGGCTTGGGGCGCCTCTGGTTGTGCTGGGTGCTCCCCTCACCATCGATGCCGATTCTTTCAAAACCGCGCCTGAAAATATTGAAAGCGTATTGCGGATGGTTTGCGACAGAGTCCATGCGTACCGCTGCTGATTCACCAGATATCCAAATAGCAACAAAATTGCGGTCGGCCACAAAGCGTCAGCATTTCGTTGACAAGATGAGCAGATCGCTTTGCAGGAGGCAGTCATCTCAAGAGGAAACGCTCGGGTCAGGACAATACTTCCAGGAATCCGGCCGATCTCTGAGGGCAACACCGGGCCAGCGCCGGCACAATCTATGCCGAGAACACCTTGCGGCGATTACCTGATCCGGTTCGCCTCCTGCGCGGCCTGCGTGGATGTACCATGGCAGATAATCGATTTGGTACGGTGCCAATGAATTCAGCTCGGCAAATCGCAGCCCACAGTGGTTTTGTGCCCGTATTTCAAGGTCCGGCGCATCGCTACAGGGCAGACGCCTGCGATCCGCTGATCAAAGCTGTATCGTCGGCTCGGCTGAAGTTCGCAGCGCTGGCGCGCGGGCATTATCCAGGATGCAGGCTCGGTCCGGATGTGCTGCCCGGGGTTTCGAGTATCGGCCATTGGGATGCACAGCGCCAACAGGAATGGGGCCTGCCGTGGCATCGCAATGAAGGCATCGAGATCGGCTTTCTTGAGAGCGGATTGGTCGATTTTGCCACGGACGGCAGGGAATTCACTTTGCACCCCGGCGATGTTACGGTGACGCGGCCGTGGCAGTTACATCGAGTGGGCAGGCCCAACGTTGGACCAAACCGCTTTCACTGGCTCATTCTGGATGTGGGGGTTCGCGGCCCAACACATTCCTGGGTCTGGCCGAAATGGTTGCTTCTGAGCCAGCGCGAACTGGGACAGCTCCAAACACATCTGCAGGAAGTTGGACAGCCTGCCCGGCGGGCGACTCCGGAGATGCGCCACTGCTTTCAGGAGATTTCCCACGCCGTGGAACGAGGCGGTAACGCTGCGCATATTTCGCGGCTCGCGATCAACATCAACGACATATTGCTGTCGCTGCTGGAGGTATTTGAGTCGGACCGGAGCAGGGCAAGGGAATTCTCCGCCGGATCGCGGCAGACCGTGAACGCCTTCTTGAGTGAGTTGGTGGACCGTCCCGGCCGCCTGGCCATTCCCTGGTCAGTGGACTCCATGGCAGCCGAATGCGGACTCAAGGCGACGCAGTTTGTCCGCTATGTCAAGGAGCTGACGAATCAGCCGCCACTTCACTATCTGGCCCAGATTCGGCTGGAATACGCAGCTATCCTGCTGCGCGAGAAAGCCGAAATGACAATAACCGAGATTGCGCTGGCCTGCGGGTTTGGATCGAGCCAGTATTTCGCGACAATGTTCCGGAAAACCTTTGGAATTTCTCCCTCGCAATTTCGCGGCACTTTACATGCCTGATCGAGCCATACCTTCACATTGCGGGCGCCGTTACGGAAGCTTCGTCATGGGTGTTGCCCAGGAGCGGAAAGGTGGGGCTGGCTTCTTTACCGTTCCGGTAGCTGCCCATTCCACGCCGCGAACGAAAGTGGTTGAAAAGCCGGGCATCTCCTCTGCCTTTACATCGTGCCCCAGTGCGGTGTAGAAGGTGCGTCCTTTGCCGTAATGGAGGGTCCAAAGCAGGGGCTCATTCCGGCCGGTGGGATTCATATCAAGATGAGGCCATCCGGGGGCAGCGGGGCTGGTCGTCGGTTTCTGCGGAGATGCTCTGAAGCGTCGATCATCGTAAGCCGTGGCCAGGATATGCACGCCTTGCGTCATATGGATGTTGTGGTAAAGTTCGTCGTCGGCCTGAAACGAGGACGGCAAACCCGCAGTAATCGGCTGGTTCGGATCGATGATATTCACCAGAAATTTGTGGCGCGGAGCATGACCGGAAGCGGGGGCGCGGTCGGACCATACTCCGCCGACCATCTTTTTATATTCTGGCCAGGCGGGCTCCACGATGCCAGTGGGGATGTGATGGGCACCCAGGACTACGAGACCGCTGAAGGCCCAATTCGCGCCATGGACCACGACGAGTCCTTTGCCAGATCGAACAAAACTGGATAGAGCGGCCTCCGCGGTTGGACCCCAGCGCGGGCCATTGTAATCCAGCACAACCACGTCGTACACAGCCAGCGTCTGCGCTGTCATTCCTGTTGGTTCTTCGTTCACCCTGACGTCAAAGCGCCCGGTGTTCAACAGCAATTGCCGCAGGCATGGAGTGGTGGTGCGCCAATCGTGATTGTTTTGGCCGGAAAGAATCAGGACGCGGATCGCTCCCTTTTGAAACAGAGGAATTCGATGCGCAACGTCCTGCGCGTTGCCAGGCATACATGTCGCCAGAATCGCGGCGACGAGCGCCATCATTTTGCGTAACAGGCTAAGACGTAGACGCACCGTACCTCCTCAGCAGCGCTTTTGTGGCTTCGATGCCTTCCGCGGGTGACATCCGGCGTCCTGGACCTTCGGGCTCCCATTCGATGCCGATGTATCCCGTATAGCTGGATTTATGAGTGATCGCCAGAAGCTTTTGATAGTCCATCGTGGTCTCATCGCCGTGAGTGTTGAACGCGTGTGTCTTGGCGTTGAGCGCCTTGGAATAGGGCATGAGCTTCTTCCATCCAGAATAGAGATCGAAGCTGGCTCCCTTGACGATCTTTGAAGTTTCACCGGGCCGGCCCACGAGAAAGATTTCCTGGAAATGTCCCGGGTCAGCCTCGATGCCAGCGTGCTTGTTGTTGACCTGCTGCATTACGCGGACCAGCCAATCCGGATCGCAACTGTAGCCCATATGGTTCTGCACGAGCACATCCAGATTGTCCTGCGCGCCATACTCCAACAGTCGTCCATATCCTTCCACGGAAGACGCGAGCACGGCTTGCTTGTTTCCGGGTGTTCTGAAACCGTTGGAATCGAAGCCGCTTAAATTGACACGAATTCCGCTGCAACCCAGAAATCGGGCGATCTCAAGCCATGGACGATGGGCCTCAACGGCCGCCTTCCTTCGGCTTGCATCCAGATCGCCAAGCTGCGGCCCCGGCAGGTCAACCAGAATGATGTGGTTCACAATTCCGTTGTCGTGGGCGTTGCTTTTCAACTGATGCAAAAAAACCGCGTTCTTTGCTTTGTCTGCCCAGAAACTCGATACATAGTCGATAGCTCCCAGACCGAACTTCTTCCTGGTTTCCGCAGCAAGGTTCAATGGATTGTAGTGTCCCGCCCGGTAGTCTGAATTGAAAGAATACTCGCCGAGCGCGATGGTAAGGCGCGACTGTCGTTCCAATGACTCAGCTCGCATGATCCGTGTGGATGTCAACGAAATCGCTGCGGCCGCCATGGATTTTAAGCAGCTTCGCCTGCTGAATTGCGTGGTCACTTTCTGCACGGCGTTGTCCCTTTCCGCTACTGCGGCAGAGTAAATGCGAAGAGTTTGGCTCCGGCTGCGAGAAGGACGTACTGACGCCCGTCCAGCGAATACGTGATGGGGCCGTTCAGCATCGATTCTCCCAGATTGACGTGCCAGAGGGTCCGCCCGGTGCGTGGCTCGAGCGCGATTGCATCGCCTGAGCCATCTCCGCCGAAGAGGAGTTTGCCTGCCGTAGTCAGCAGACCCGAGGAAGCTCCCTTACCAGTGTCGTGCTCCCATGCTGTCTCGCCTGTGACTGCATTCAGCGCCTCGATCGAGGAGGGGCCGTTCCATACCGTCTTATCGATTCCACCCCATGCTTCCGGTTTGGGGCTGGTGTTGGTCAGGTAAAACACAGCGGCGGAACGCGTCACGCGGACATAGAAGAGACCTGTTTCCGGGTCCATGCTTGGAGGGAACCAGTTCGTGCCTCCACCTTCTGAAGGGAACACCAGAGCGCCTGCCGGTTGCGGATTTTTTTCCGGGAAGGGAATGGGTCTTCCTTTGGAGTCCAGGCCTTTCGCCCAATTGTTCGCGACAAATTTAGCAGTGGCGATGTGCTCGCCATTCGTGCGGTCCAGAACGAAATAATAGCCATTCCGATTGGCCTGCGCGACTAGCTTCCGTGGCTTTCCCTGGACCAGCGCGTCAAACAGGACAGGTGTTTCGGCTGAGTCCCAGTCGTGGGTGTCATGCGGAGTGGTTTGATAGAACCACTTCATTTTGCCGGTGTCCGGGTTAACGGCGACGATGGAATTGGCCCAGTAATTAGCGCCGAGCCTGCCTTGTCCAGCCATAACCGGCTGCGGATTTCCTGTACCGAAGTAGTAGAGGTTCAACTCCGGATCATAGGTCCCAGGAATCCATATGGCGCCGCCGCCATGTTCCTGCGCGTCGGCATTCGGCCAGGTCTCTGAACCCGGCGCGCCGGGGGCCGGCGTTGCGTACCAACGCCATTGCAGCTTGCCGGTGACAGGATCGTAGGAGTCAAGGTACCCGCGATTGTCAGTGGATTCAATGCTGGGGCTGACCAATACATGATCGTGGATCACGATGGGTGCGACAGTCGAAAAGAAGTCCAGCTTCAGGTCGGCAATTTCGACGCGCCACCGCTCCTTGCCCGTGAGCGCGTCCAGGGAGACAAGATAATCGTCTGGGGTCACCAGGAAAACCCAGGCGTGGTAAACGGCCATGCCGCGGTTTCCTATATGAGTGCCTCCCCGCGAATGATTGCTCCAGCTCCACAATTTGCGTCCCGTGCGCGCGTCCAAGGCCCAGGCGTGGTCCGGCACAGACACGTAGAGGACGCCATGCACCATAATGGGTGTCGCTTTGATCGCATCGCCGCCGGAATCATACGTCCAGGCCAGCGTCATTGACTTCACATTGGAGGCGTTGATCTGATCCAGTGCGCTAAACCGGCGACCGGAGTAATCGCCGTTATAAGACGGCCAATCGCTACCGGAGCCGGCCATCGACCTCGGCGGATTCGGCTTCTGGGCCACAGCCGAAAGCGCGAGGGATGCCAAAGCCAGGAAACAGGCGGTCGCCTTCACTTAAGTGTCTCCAGATAGGTCGTCACGTCATGCATATTCGTGTCCGTCAACCCGTGCAGCAGTTGTTCGTGAGCGGCCAGCGGGTCGTGGACCTGAACCGTCAAGCCGGGTCCGATGGGAAAACTGTGGTAGCCGTTTGCGTCATAGAATGCGACATCGAATTCGTCGATGTGCTGCAATCTCCCGGTGAGTTTCCGTCCTGAAGGCAAAACCACCGTGACCGTTTCGGAGGGGACCGTGCTGGCCGTCATGTTTGCCGCAGGATCCATCCAAAGTTGTTGCAGCGCGCCGGAATTGAATTTGCTTGCGATCCCCGCCAGATCACCGCTCGGGGAATGGCACTGCGCGCAATGCGACTGAAAGTATGCCTTTCCGGCAGAAACGTTTCCCACGGCAACGTGACTGATTTTGTAGCTCGAACGAATGCGGTCATCCCGGTTCTGCTGGTGGAGAAACGCGACGAGGTCCTGAATTTGCGTATCCGTAAACTTGTTGAATGAGGGCATACCTTTATCCGGTCTGCCATTGCGGATTGTCGGTCCAATCAAGTCACCGTGTTCGTCGTGGTTGACCAGGACGGAACGGATGAGATCAGGGCCTCCGTTCCCGCCACTTGCATCGGTCCCATGGCAAAAGCTGCAGTTGCTCTGAAACAACGACCGGCCCCGCGCTACGGCCGCGGCGTTCTGATTGGGAGGGAGGTTGGGCCAGATTTTTCTCATGCGCTCGTCCAGCGCGTTTCGCTGCTGTTCGGCGCCAGCTGCGGGCAAACTCGACGCAGCTTGCTGAGCATGAGGAAAGCCAATCATGCAGAAAATTGCGGCGAGGAGCAGACCCAGCCTGCCAAGAGTTCTTTTGCTGCAAAGCAGATCGGATGTTGCGAAGATGGCCAATTTACCTCCGCGCGGTGGCGTGCGAACGAGCCGCCAGGATGCCTGTCAGGTGTTGCAGGCTGCTTGCGGCCTGTTCCGGGGTTCCGCATTCCACAGACAAAACACCGTCATAGCCGGCGTTCTGCAGGATGCTGACCACTCGTGTCCAATTGATCACTCCCTCGCCACAGGCGCAGCCTACGGGAGTCCCGGTCACTTTTCCTTTTTCAAGATCGGACTGTGCCAGCGAGATGTCTTTTGCATGAAGATGCACAAGCCTTCCCGCGACCGCTTGCAGCCCTTCATAAGGGTCGCTGCCGCCCAGATAGGCATTTCCCGTGTCGTAATTGATCTGCAGCATAGGCGACTGCACCAGACCAGCCACGCGCAGCAACCCTTCCGTAGTTTTCGTAATGCTCTGGTGCGGCTCGATGGCGATATAGACACCGTATCGTTCCGCGATCTGGAGCACTTTTTTCAGCGTATAGCGCATCACCTGGAAGCACTCTTCGTCCGATAGCCAGGTGGGGCGGATGCCTTCATCCGTATTGACAGCCGGTGCGCCGAGCGCGGCTGCGAAGCGTACGGCTTTTTCGAGGTAGGGAACACTGATCTCCGGACGCATGAGCGGAGAGTGCGCGGAAAGCCCGGAGGCGCGCACGTTATACCGGTCGAGAATGTCTTTCATCTCGAGTGGATCGTTGTCCATGGAATACGAGTGGAAATAGCCCGCTTCGCTGAGTAGTTCCCGGCCGTTGTGGACCATCGGTTCGACGAACCTGTAGCCAAGATTTGCCGCCCGCTCGATTCCGGCCTCGAACGACTTGTCCTCAGACCGGACGAATTCCATATTGATTCCGATTTGCATGACTGTGTACCCCCAGTCTCTCCGCGAGTGTCTCGCCTTGGCTCCAATGTACTGCGTCCACTGGAATTCGTCGTTCAAATTTCAACACAGGTCGAAATGGAAACACGGCGAACTCCTATTGCGAAACGGTTCCTTTCAAATCCTCAGTTTCTGTGGGGCGAACGGATCGCAGAATACCGTCCAGGATGGCAGCCGGACTGGGTGGACAGCCCATGATCGTAAGGTTCACAGGGATAATCCTGGCCACGCCACCCCTGCTGGCGTAAGTCGTACCGAAGAACCCACCGCAAGCTCCGCAGTCCCCGACAGCGACCACTAACTTGGGATCGGGCATGGCATCGTAGGTACGCTTGAGAGCTTCTTCCATGTTCACGGAAACCGGGCCGGTGACCAGCAACAGGTCCGCATGACGCGGACTGGCCACGAATTTCATTCCTGCGCCTTCCAGGTTGTAATACGGATTGTTGAGCGCCTGAATTTCCAACTCGCAGCCATTGCAGGAACCGGCGTCGACATGACGAATGCAAAGCGCGCGCCCGAGAATCTTCAGTAGCTCCTTTTGCCGGGTTGCGAGAGTGGGCGCAGTTTGGTCCGGGGCCGGTAGAGGCTCGGTCAGCAAGCCGGTGTGCAGCATGCGTGAAATGGTGTTGAACATACTTACCTCATCCGTCCTGTCCGCTGTACGACAAGTTGAAAGATTTGTTGATGAGGGGGAAATCCGGGACGATGTTGCCGAGGATCGCGTACTCGATGGACGGCCAGTTCTGCCAGGACGGGTCGTGTGCATGGCAGCGCCGGATGCCACCGTTCGGGCCGGTTTCGAGAGCAATCATCACCGGACCACGCCAGCCTTCGATGAGGCCGATCCCAAGAAGGTCTGGTGCTGCCACTGGAACTGAGGTGTGGATGGTCTCTATAGGTGGGCCAGAAAGAAGCGCGCGGCAGAGTCGCAAGGATTCCAGAATTTCATCGAAACGTACTTGGACACGCGCGGCCACGTCTCCACCGGATCGCACGATCAGCTTGGGAACAAGTGAGTCATAGGGTGTCCACGGATGGTCCACGCGCAGGTCGCAGGCAATGCCGGAGGCGCGCCCGGCCAAGCCAATCGCGCCTAGTTTTTCCGCTGTAGATTGCTCTAACCGCCCCGCCTCGCGGAAGCGGTCTTGCAGCCCTGCGTGCTCATCGTAAATGGAGCGCATCTGGTTGACGGAGGGTTCCAATGCGTCGTACAAGTCGAGCAACCGGCAACGCGCATCCGCAGGCAGATCGAATGCGACGCCGCCGGGAACCACATAATCCATCAGGTAACGCGCGCCGAAGGCGACGGTGTTCGCACGCAGCAGGTCTTCTTTCAGCCGTGAGAATTGTGTAAGGCCGAAGGCGAATCCCCCATCGTTGCCCAGCGCGCCGAGATCGCCCAGATGGTTCGCCAGACGCTCGTGTTCCAGAGCCAAGGCCCGCAGAAGGATCGCGCGCGCGGGACAGACTGTCTCCGTGATCGATTCCAAAGCGGCGCAGTATGCCCACGAGAATGCAACTGCGGAGTCCCCGGAGACGCGTGCAGCCAATCGATGACCGTTTTGCTGCGAAGTATTTTCAAAGAGTTTCGCAACTCCTTTGTGCGTGTAGCCGAGACGTTCTTCGAGCCGTAAGACCTTTTCGCCCACTACCGAGAAGCGAAAATGCCCCGGTTCGATGGTGCCCGCATGGACCGGGCCGACGGCGATTTCGTGCACGCCATCGCCCTCCACCGGGACGAATGGATAAGGCCCGGAGGCAATCGGATATTGCCGGCTGCCATCGACATCCCGCCGCAGGGGAAAGAGTGTTTCCGGCCAGCCGCCGTGACGCAGCCAACCGCGCGAGTCCGTTTCGTCCGTTGAGATGCCGAGCAGATCATAGACCGAGCGCTGCATACGCAACGCTGCTGGGTAAAAGCCTGCAATACTCGGATACGAAGGCGCAGGGGAGTCTTCTATAAAGTGCTCCACTACCATTACGGTGTCGGGCAGGAGATACGCAGCATAGATGCGAAAGCCGCCGTCGCGGTCCCGATCATCCGCACCCCAAAACGTGAGAAAGCGCGCCTTTGATTCGCGCAGAGCTTTCGCTGTCTGGAGCCATTGCACGCGGTCCACGCGCAAACGGCGGCTCGGGATGTTTGCAGGCAACCTGGCGGCTTGAAATTCCATAAAGTCCGTCGCCATCTTTACCCTCCTATCAGCCGCGCTGCGGCCCGATACCACTCTGCCAAAGCAAACGGCATGTAGACGCCCAGCATCAGCACGATTGCAAGATGGATGAAGACCGGCACCAGCGCCGGGGAATGCGGTAAGGGCGGCGCATCGCTTTCCCCAAAGACCATCGGCTGGACTTTGCGGAAGATGGCGGCGAAGGCGACGCCGAGCGCAATCAAGAGAAATGGTGTCGTCCAGGGATGCTCCCGCATGGCGGTGGTCAGGATCAGAAATTCGCTGGCAAAGACACCAAATGGCGGCATCCCAAGAATGGCGAGCGATCCCAGCATCAGC
>DAHVZT010000111.1 GCA_027323885.1 Acidobacteriaceae bacterium | reverse complement strand
GACTGCGAATCACGCGATCGTGAATGCGACGAAAGGCCTTGAGGATGTCAGTTTTCTCCGCATGACTCAGGTCATCGCGGATGTCTTCGCGCAGCATCGCAGGCAGATTCCATGCGCTGTGCTTGGCGGTCCGTCTTTCGCACAGGAAGTCGCCTCCGGCAGTCCCACGGCAATCACCGTCGCGGCGCAGGATGCCCGCTTTGCTGTTCGTATTCAGGAGGAGTTCTCCTGTTCCACTCTTCGCCTTTACACCAATGATGACGTCATCGGGGTGGAACTGGGCGGCGCGCTGAAGAATGTGATCGCAATCGCCGCGGGCGCCACCCATGGGCTGGGCCTGGGCCACAATACCGTGGCCGCATTGATCACCCGAGGAATTGCCGAAATGACCCGGCTGGCGATTGCCTGCGGAGGGCAGCCGGAAACGCTTGCTGGACTGGCCGGGCTTGGGGACCTGGTGCTTACCTGCACCGGGACTTTATCGCGCAATCGCTATGTAGGCATAGAGCTTGGACGCGGACGCGGATTGGGTCAGATTCTGGACGGCATGCATGGAAAAGTGGCGGAAGGCGTGCGAACCACACACGCCGCTTTGGCCCTGGCGCGCAGCTTGCACGTGGAAATGCCGATTACGGAGCAGGTTGCCTGCTTGCTTGACGACCGCATCTCCGCTGAACGCGCGGTGCGCGAACTGATGGCCCGGCCTGGCCGCGACGAGTGAACGCCCATTCCAGGTAGATAACTCACCTGCAACACAGCCGCCACTGTTCTCCAGTATTTTCGTGGGAAACCTTGCCTCCCAATGTAATATGGATGCCAGCATAGGTCACCTTTGCTGGTCTTGGTGTTCACTTGGCGGCCCCTTCATGCAGATCCGACGTAATCCAACATTACGCCTGCTTTACCTGACCTTGCTGCTGCCGCTGACGGCGGGAATCATGTCCCTGTCGCTTGCCCGGCACGCCATCTATGAAGCCGCCTGGAGCGATCGCATTATCGAAATCGTCCTGGCTACGCTCGCCGGCGGATTTTCCATCAAAACCTGGTTCGTGACGCTGGAATTTGCCAGAAACATGCGTCAGTTCATCGAGATTACCCAGGCAATCAAGCGTGGAGAGTATGTGCTGCCGTCCGACCGCGCGGGCCTGCCCGAAATCGAGGAACTGGCCAAAGAACTCGGAAACACGAACGAAAGCCCCGATACCGCTCTGGCGAAATGGATCCTGCTTTCGCGCGACCATCAGGCGATCTTTGTGAGACTCGTGGAGGCCATTTCCGCCTCCATCGAGACTAAAAGTTTCTACGCCCGCGGACACTCCGGCCGAGTCGCGGAATACTCCACGCTCATTTGTTCCGAGCTTGGTCTGCCCGCGCAGGAAAGCGCGCGCATTCGCCTTTCCGCGTTGCTGCACGATATTGGCAAAATCGGAATGGACCAAAAGATCCTGACCAAGCCAGGAGGGCTGACACCTGAAGAATTTGAGGTGCTGAAAACCCACCCCTCGCGCGGAGTGGAAATGCTGCGTCCAGTCCCGCAACTGGCCGATTTGCTGCCCGGAGTGGAACTTCATCATGAGTCGCTGGATGGAAGCGGATATCCGCACGGCCTGGCGGGCGATCAGATTCCCATCATGGCGCGCGTCATTGCCGTTGCCGACGCCTTTGATGCGATGACCCATAACCGGACCTATCAGGACGCGATGGAGGGTCCATACGCGCTGCGCATCCTGCGCAGCATGATCGGCGTCAAGTTCGATGAACCTTCGGTGGATGCCTTTTGCCGCGCCTATGCGGCTGGCCGTGTCGTGCTGCCGCAGCGCGAGGAAAGCTCAGAAGACTCCTGGGTCAAGAGCCCCGCCCTGGGCGCTTAGATCGCTCACATAAACAGATCAAGTTGTTGGCGTTATTTCACGGCGGGGCTTCCGGCGCCGCTCCGGGTCAATTTGGTACGCGAGTCGCGATTGATACACTGGAGTCTGGAGACTTGCCCCCGGCCTGATGATTTCCCTCTTCAATACTCCAGAACAAAAGCCCGGTCTGTTCGACCGCATGAAGACTGCGGTGGCGCGCACGCGCGACACCCTGCAGGAGCGGATGGACGACCTGCTGACGCTCGCCCGTCCCATCGATGAGTCCGCACTGGATGAGCTCGAGGCGACCCTGATCGCCTCGGATCTAGGCGTGACCACTGCCCAGGAGATCATCGACAATTTGCGGCAGGCCGCGTCACGCCAGCAGATTCGGGACGGCGCGGAATTGCGGCGGCTGCTGAAGCAGGAGCTGTTGCGAATTCTGAACTCGGTCCCGCAGCCTCCCGTCCGGGCCGCAGCCCAGACGGAAGTGATTCTGATGGTGGGTGTCAACGGTACGGGGAAAACCACCACCACAGGCAAGCTGGCGGCGTATTTCAGGGAGCAGAATAAGTCCGTGCTGCTGTGCGCGGCCGACACTTTCCGCGCGGCGGCGATTGAACAACTGGAAGTGTGGGGGCAGCGCGCCGGGGTGGAGATGATTCGCACCCGGCAGGGCGGCGATCCTTCGGCCGCCCTCTACGATGCGCTCGTGGCTGCTCAGGCACGGAAAATTGATGTGCTGATTGTCGATACGGCCGGCCGTCTGCACACCAAAAACAATCTGATGGCGGAGCTGGACAAGATCCGCCGGACCGCGCGGCGGCTGGTTGCGGATGCGCCGCACCAGACGCTGCTGGTGATGGACGCAACCACGGGGCAAAATGGGCTTCAGCAGGCGCGGCTGTTTACCCAGGCCGCTGCTGTGTCGGGCATCGTCCTTACCAAGCTGGACGGAACGGCCAAGGGCGGCATCGTGATCGCGATCGCCAGGGAACTGCAGATTCCGGTGCGTTATGTCGGGATTGGCGAGCAGATGGCGGACCTGATTCCGTTCGACAGCAACGCCTTTGTCGATTCCCTGCTGGAGGCCTGAGGCAAGAATGGCGGCTACTAGCTCGAGCCCAGATGAACTCTGGATGGAACGTGCGCTGGCCCTGGCGGAAGGGTCCGTCGGTTTGGCCTCTCCCAATCCGGCGGTCGGTTGCGTCTTGGTGCGGGACAACGTCGTCGTTGGGGAGGGCTTTCACTCCTACGACGACAAGGACCATGCCGAGATCGTGGCGCTGCGACAGGCCGGAGAACAGGCGCGCGGTGCGACGGCCTACATCACGCTGGAGCCATGCAGTCATTATGGCCGCACGGGGCCGTGCGCGGACGCGTTGATCGGCGCGAACGTAGCGCGGGTGGTGACAGCGGCGCGGGATCCTAACCCGCAGGTCAGCGGGCGCGGTCTGGAGCGGCTTCGGGCTGCGGGAATTTCCCTGACCATCGGAGTGAAAGAGGCTGCGGCACGGCGTATCAATGAGGCATTTGCCAAGTTCATTCGAACCCGCCGTCCCTTTCTCACCCTCAAAGCTGGCCTGACCCTCGATGGACGGATTGCGCCTCCGGTGACCAAAGACCATGTTCCCTCCGGGTCGACCCATTGGATCACCGGCGACCGCTCACGGGAAATGGTGCAGAGTTTAAGGCACGGAGCCGACGCGCTCCTGACGGGAATCGGCACCATCCGAAACGACGATCCGCTGCTGACCGACCGCAGCGGAAGACCGCGCAGACGTCCGCTGCTCCGCGTTGTGCTGGACTCCAGACTGCAGATTTCTCTGGATTCCCGGCTGGTGCGCACCGCGAACCAGGATGTCCTCATTTTTCACTCGCGGCCGATGCGCCAGCGTGCAAAGCTCCTGCAGGAGCGCGGCGTACGTCTGGAACGTCTCGCGCCCGATCCCACGACCGGCAGAGTTCCGGTCAAGGCGGTTATCGACCGGCTCGCTGAAATGGATTTGATCAGCATCATGCTGGAAGGCGGCTCGCAGATCAACGCGGCCGCGCTGGCGGCCCAGGTGGTGGACAAGTTGTTCTTGTTTTATGCGCCCGCCATTTACGGAGACGCCGCCATTCCGGTTGTGCGTTCCCTGGATGCCAGCACGTATTTCTCTACCCGGCTCAGCAGTTACAAACTGCATGAACTGGGAGAAGATTTTGCCGTCGAAGGCTATTTGCACAATCCGTGGGAGTAGCGCCTTCGCTTCGTTCACAAGGCGATCGCATTCCAGAAGGGAACATCCATGTTCACCGGTCTGATTGAAGCCACAGGTACCATCCGCTCCTTGGAAACTTCTCACGGAACCACCCGGATTACCGTAGCTGGGCCCGCGAACCTGGTGGGGCGGCTGCATACCGGCGACAGCGTGTCCGTCAGTGGTGTATGCCTGACGGCGCTCGACATCAACATCGACAGCAACCTCTTTTCGGCGGACCTGGCATCGGAAACGATCGCCCGTACTTCTCTTTCGCGGCTGCATTCGGGCTCGATCGTGAATCTGGAACTGCCCACTCCCGCGGGGGCCCCGCTGGGCGGCCATGTCGTTCAGGGCCATGTGGATGGGGTCGGCGTCGTGCAGTCCCTGGAGCCAGCCAGCGGGAATGCGAAACGCCCGGCAGCCGACTGGCGGCTCCGGCTGAATGTGCCGGAAGAATGTGCCCGCTATATCGTCCCGCGGGGCTCCATCACGGTGGAAGGAATCAGTCTGACTGTGGCCAGCGTGAAAGGAACTGCCGTGGAAATTGCCGTCATTACCCATACCTACGCAGTCACCAATGTGCATACGTTAAGCGCAGGGAGCCTGGTCAATATCGAAGTGGACGTGATGGCGAAATACGCTGAGCGGCTCAGCGGCTCTTCTGTCGCGCAAGAGGAACGGAAGTTCGAGTTGACGCTGGAATATCTGATCGCAAACGGGTATTGAGCTTTTCCGCAGCTTTCCATTCTGAGAAAAGCGGAAGGACCTCATGTCTCGTCTGAAAACAGAGGTCCTTGAATCCGCACCGCGCAGTCAATCCTAAGCAAAGCCGGAGGTGCAGGACGGCCTTCGATGCATTGTTCGTTCTGGACGGCGCGTGACCCGCTCTACATACCGCCCGCATTCAGGTGCTGCTGCGACAGCCACTCGGTCAGCTTGGGCTGCTGCGCGTCGCGGAGCACCGTGCAATCGTGGATTGCGTCCGTCGAACGCTTGACGGCTCGCTGCGCCGCCATCACAGGATGCGCGGCGAAGAATGTCTGCACTTCCTGGCTTTTTTGTGCGCTGCAAAACGAGCCGGTGGCCCCAACCAGGTAAGCACCCATCATTGTCGTGAGTTGGGCATGCACCTTGTCCCAATGTTTCTGGATGTAATTCCACGCAATGGGACGCGTATCACGGCTGTACAATTCGCTCACAAACAGGAACACGGAGTCCTGATTGCGCACTTGCCCGGATGCTGCATAATCGAGCGCGCGCGTGGCCAATTTCGGATCGTGGAAGTTGGCCAGAGAGAACAATGCGGTCGTCTGCACGTCAGGATTGTTGGAGCTTTTGCTGATCTGCTGCAATTGATCGAACAGATGGCTGTCGCCGTTTTCCGTGGCGATTCGAAGTGCGGGGCGCACCAGGGAAGGCTCCACGGAAGCCGGGTTGGCGATATATTTCTCAGTCAACTGCGTGGCCTGCGCGATCACCTGCGGATCGTGTCCAATCCCGCCCAGTACACCGAACAGCGTCGCGCGCAGTTGCCGCTTCTCGACAGGGTCGGCGGACGTAACATTCTTCACCTTGTCGTACGCCGGGCCGAATTGCTGACGGACCCAGACGGCCAGCAGCTTCCGGTCGGCAGGGGTTGCGATACGTTCATCCACCGCGTCAATCGCGGCGGCGAGGTCCTCGATCACGTCCGCATTCGGATCGTTCCGAAGCGCCGAGACCAGGTTCATGTAGTCGCCAATGGTGCCGCGTCCGGAGCGCATCAGCGCCCACTCGTTGCCGGCAAAGCCGATCCTTTCCGGCGGCGTCAACTGGGTCTCCGCTACGCTTAGAATCTTGCTGGTATCGCCAGCGTCATACTGCATCCGGTAGTAGCCCTTGTCGTTCGCGTTCGCATAGAACGTAGCCGCCGAGGGAACAGAGAGCGATTGCTGCGCGGAGGTCAAAAGGTCGCACTTGGGCGCGTCTCCGGTCTTGAAACATACGGGCACGGTCCAGTTCTGCGAGGGACCGGCCTGCGTCTCCGGGCTGAGATAAAAGCGCTGTTGCGTCACCGTTGTGGAGCCGTTCGCGGGCGCGGAGAATTTCAGCAGGGGCACGCCTGGTTCGGCGACAAAGCTGCTCATTACCTTATCGATCGGCTTGCCGCTGACCTGGGTCTGCGCAGTCCAGAAATCCTCCGCGGTCGCGTTGGAAAACTTGTGCGCCTGTAGATATTTGTGGACGCCCTGGCGAAAAGTTTCCTTGCCCTCGTAATTCTCCGTCATCGCCAAGACCGCCCCACCCTTGGCATAGGTAATGCCGTCGAACATTTCATTGATTTCCGACGGCGTATCGGCTTTGGCCCGGATCGTTCGCGTGACCTTGCCGGCGTCGTAGTTCAGAACGCCATCCAGCGAAAGCGCCTCGTCCTGCGGAATGTTCCACTCCGGATGCCACGCATTCACCGGCTTGTTCTCCATCCAGGTGGCGAACCCTTCATTGAGCCACAGGTTGTTCCACCAGTTCATCGTGACCATATCGCCGAACCACTGATGCGCCATCTCATGCGCGACCACGCTGGCCACACGCTTCTTTGCGTCCGTGGAAGCTGTCTTCTCGTCGATCAGAAAGTCCGTTTCGCGATAGGTGATCGCGCCGAAGTTTTCCATCGCGCCCGCTTCAAAGTCGGGAATCGCGATCATATCGAGCTTGGGCATCGGATACTTGATGCCGAAGTAATCGTCGTAATAATGCAGGATGTACTCGGCCGCCTTCACCGCGTAGGTTCCCATCTGGACCTTGTCCGGAGTGGCGCAGGCGCGAATCGGAATACCATCGCTGGATCCGGACACACATTGAAAGTCGCCGACCAGGAACGCCACCAGGTAGGTGGACATCTTTGGCGTGGTGGCGAACTGGATCGTGTGCTTGGCCGGTGTCGGACCCGGATTGTCGGCAACAATGTTCGTGTTCGAGATTGCCGTATCGCCTTGGTCCACGATCAGCGTGGTCGAGAAGGTCGCCTTCATCGCTGGCTCGTCGAACGAGGGAAATGCACGCCGCGCGTCCGTCGGCTCAAACTGAGTGACGGCGTAATTGCGCTTGGCGGTCTTCGAAAGATAGAAACCGCGCAGTTGGTTGTTCAGAATGCCGGTATACTCGATCTGGATGGTCGCGGGCCCGGCGGGAATCGCATTAGGGACTCGCAGCGTAACCTGCTCCTTGGGCTTGTCCTCGGAAACCTTGGCGTTTTGCGTGTTGCCGTTCGCCGTCACCTTGACAGACTGGAACGTGATCTCCGCCGCATTCATCGTAATGCTGGCCGAGGGCTGCGCCAGCGTCACGTCGATCTTTTCTTTTCCTGTGAAGGTTGCGGTTTTCAGGTTCGGCTCCAGGGTGAGCGAATAATGCTGCGGTTGGATCGAATCGGGAAGGCGCTGTGCCGACAGCCGGGATGCAGGAATGAAGGCGATGGATGCGGCGCAGGTCGCAATCAGGGCGGCGAGGGGAAAACGAAGCGCAGATCGCAAAGAGTAACTCCTCAAGCAGGGATGGTGAAGAATGCGCCGGGAAGGATGCTCTCAGCGCACTCTTTAGCACTCCATACGATACCCGCAGAGGCATGGTTCCGTCATCCTGGACCGGGGGATCATGTTCCACCGGGATTCGAGATCGCCGGTGCCACACGGGAGTTCTGAATCGTCCCTGAGGTCAAAGAATCGGAGCGGGGGCTCGATTCCTCTACCCGCCGAAATCGGAAAATCGTTGCCAACTTGACATTGAAGAAGCCACTTTGTCCGGTAGCGTACGGATAGATGCGGACCCCGTGATTACCCTAGTACCCAGAGAGGGAGTACCGTGCAGGAGGTGGCGAATGAAATTGCATGAGTTCGCAAGCTTTGCGCAGGATTCCCACAAATCGGAGAGCTTTGTGGAATCCGGGGTTGAGTCCTCTCCCAGAGTTCCCGATCGCTTGCCGGATACCGAGCAGGCATTGCAGGAACTCGAACACCAGATGTTTCAAAGTAAGACAAGATGGCTCCTCAAAGTATTGAAGGAATCGCTCAGGTTCCGCTGAAAGCAGGCTGCAGGTGGCGCTTACTCTCGTCCTCTCCGTAGGAAAGGATTCATGGCTGGCAGGGAACCGGAACCTGGTTCTGCGGTCCGCCGGGTATCAAGTCGTATCGGCATTCTCGGCAAAGGAGGCGGTTGAACGCTTTCTGGCTGGAGATTTCGATCTGGTGGTCATCTGGGATTCTATTTCCAGAAAGGGAACGGACCTGCTCACAACCGCGATCCGGTCTTCCGGTTCCCTGACGCCGATACTTTCCGTTGCAGCCAACGACGATCAGCAGAATTCGGCCGCCGGTTCCACTCTGCAGAACCGGCGCGACCAGTTTCTGACAGGCATCAGCCAGATGCTGGCGCAAGCGCAAAATCGCGCGGCGGCATTTACCAGGCGACGGGAACTCAGGGTCCAGTGAAATAAGGCGTCTCCGCGCTCGGGATTCCAAATCAGATCGCTGCTGAGGCGGGGCCGGGCCTGGAGCGTTTCTGCAGACCGAGTCTCAGTGCTCTTTTCTGTCATCGAAACAGCGCCAGAGGCACCGCATCCGCCATGGCACGGTACCCGGCTGGCGATGGGTGAAGGTGATCTCCGCTGTCATACGACGGCCGCAGGCGGTCGGGATGTTTCGGATCGCGCATCACCTTGTCGAAATCCACCACTGCATCGAAATGGCCGGGAGCGCGAATCCACGCATTGACAGCCTTTCTGTCCGCCTCATTCACGGGGGCGGGGTTGTAATAGTCCGAACCCATGTAAGGCAGAATGGTCGCGCCAATCACGCGAATTCCATTTGAGTGCGCCCGAACAATGATCTGCCGGTAAGCGCCGAGAATATTCTGAACCATTGCGGCGTGTGCGGCGGGCGAAGCGATGCCGTGACGGGCGAGGCTGCCAAGGTCATTCACCCCTTCCAGCACAATCAGGTATTTCGCGCCGGATTGCGCCAGCACATCTCGATTGAAACGGGCGAGAGCGTTCGGACCGAGACCGTCGGTGAGCAGATGGTTTCCTCCGATTCCCTCATTCAGTACGCCGATATTCCGGGTAGCGGCCGATGCCTGGAGACGCTCCGCAAGCACGTCCGTCCAACGGTCGTTTGCATTCGTTGTCGACGCATGGCCGTCCGTAATGGAATCTCCAAGGGCGACGACAGCGGCGGCGTCAGGCCCGGACTGTAAATCGACATTCGCAAGCTGGTACCAGTGTTCAACACGCTTCGCATCCTTCAGTTCGGCTGCCGAGACAAAATCTCCGTGAATCAGATAAGAAGTGGCGCGCGAGCCGGGATGACCTGTCTGGCCGCCGGGCGCTCCATCCAGGTGGAATGTGATCGCCAGGCTGGAAAGCGCGGGTGAAGGGTAAGCGATGGGATCTGAAATGTATTCCGCGCCGGCTGGAACGGTCACATCGGCGCGGCCAGAAAAGCTGAGCGCACGGTCGGATGCCGGATCGATTGCTGACGAGGCCGGCGAGAGCGGACGCGCAAGATGGACTGAGGTGAAATGCAGCGGCGCGGTCCCAAAAGCATTGGAAAGGTGGACCCGCAGCGTTGTCCCGCCGGTGGACAGGTGAACGATCTGGCGCAGCGTGGCGTCCCGCAGATCTTCCGCTGGCAGGGAGTTCTGCGGTTCCGGAGTCTGCATTGCGGCTGCCCAGGACCCTACCCATTTGCCGGGCTGGCCAGCGGATTGCGAACGGGCCAGTGGCGTGGGCAACAGCAGGGCTGCCAAAACGGGCAGCAACCACCACTTTTGATTTACGCCTCTCATGCGCCGGATTTACCATGATCTCGAACTAAAACGTTTTTGTAAATACGCCGGGAGCGAGCATGGAAGCGACGCATTCCGCTGGTCAAAGATTGCTGCTGATTTCCTCCTCCATCGTGACGTCCCTCGCCTTGGCGGCGGGGAGTGCGGTCGCACAGAACGGGACGGCCGCTGCGCCCATCCCACCGGTCACCTTTACCGCGCAACAGGACCAGCAAAATATGATGCGGCAGTTGGGCATCCGCGCGTTGCGGCCTGGCCCCAGCGGGAATGAAAAATCGCCGAACCACGCCAACTACGATGAGACGAAAGCCGGCCCTTACCCGGACTTGCCGGACGCGCTGCGATTGAACAATGGGCGGAAGGTGACCACTCCGCAGGTCTGGTGGAGCAAACGGCGGCCGGAGATTGTGGACGATTTTGAAAAGTATGTCTATGGCCGCGTGCCAACCAACGTGCCCAAGGTGACCTGGTCGATAGTGGCGGCGGACCATGAGGTGATTGGCGGCAATCCCGTGCTCGCCAGGCAATTGGTGGGGCACGTGGACAACTCCGCCTGTCCGATCATCTCGGTTGATATCCGAATGACCCTGGTGACTCCCGAGAAAGCCACGGGCCCCGTTCCAGTCCTGATCATGTTCGGACCGGGCGGTTTTCCAGCTCCCAAGCAGCCGTCGTACCAGGAATTGGCGCGCATCAACGCGGCCATGAAAGCGCTGCTTATCCAGCAGGACCCTTCCCTGCGGCAGGTGTTTCAAGACCATCCGGCCTACGAGCCAGAACGGCCCGTTCCATTCCGGTTCCCACATTTCAATGCGGATGGGGACCCGCCGCGCACATGGGAACTGATCGCCGCCGGGTGGGGCTTTGCCACGCTCGATCCCGCGAGCATTCAGGCGGACAACGCCGCGGGGCTGACCCGCGGGATCATCGGGCTGGTCAACCAAGGTCAGCCGCGCACGCCCGAACAGTGGGGAGCTTTGCGTGCCTGGGCGTGGGGCGCGGGACGCGCGTTGGATTATCTGAAGACCGATCCTTCCGTCGATGGCGAGCATGTCGGCATTGAAGGGGTCTCACGCTATGGCAAGGCGGCGCTGGTGGCGATGGCATTCGACCCGCGTTTTTACATGGGCCTTATTGGCTCTTCCGGTAAAGGCGGCGCGACTCCGTTCCGCCGCAACTTTGGCGAAGCCGTGGAGAGCCTGACCGGAGGGGAGTATTACTGGATGGCGGGAAACTTCATGAAATACGGGGCCTCCGACGCTGCGTTCGGAAGCAAGACTGCCGCCGACCTTCCTGTCGATTCCAATGAGTTGATTGCGTTGTGTGCTCCTCGGCTCACCTTCATCAGCTATGGAATACCCGAAAAAGGCGACGCGAAATGGCTGGACCATCGCGGCAGCTTTATGGCGACCGTTGCGGCCAGCCCGGTCTACACGCTACTCGGCGTCAAAGGACTGGTCGGGGTCTCTCAGGATTACCGCACCGCCAAAATGCCCCCGGTCAACGATGGACTGCTCGGCGGAAGGCTCGCCTGGCGTCAGGACGATGGGGGACACACCGACGCGCCGAACATGAAGTACTTTATCGAGTGGGCTGACAAGCGCATGCTTCACAGTTCTGCGTCTGGAGAGCGGGCACATTGAAAGAAGCTTTGAAATAAAATGTCTTGGAGCAGCGGCGCGACTGATCAAATTTTATGCTGCGGGATAAATTCCATTATCAATGAGGCTGAATTGAACTGGCTTTGTCTGTGCAATTCGTAACGCACGGCTCGCCAACTCAACATATTTTGGAAGAAATTCCACTCCAATGAATCTTCGGCCCGACAGAATAGCCGCAACAGCACTCGTACCGCTGCCCGCGAAACAATCCAGCACAATATCGGATGGATCGGTCAATAATTGGATCAGGCGCTTTGGAAGCTCAATCGGGAATTTAGCTTCGTGGTCATCATTCGCGCGCACAGACGGGATACTCCAGACCGCACGAGAGCCCCATTCGATCCATTGGTCCTTTGTCAAACGATCTTTATCTACCTTTGTCTGCCCGGGTTTCCAAAAAATATACACATATTCAAATTCATCGACTGCGCGGTAGCTCATCGTATGCCAACGTGAATTCTCCCATGCCGCATCTTTCACCCAGACTCGGCGGTCATAAAGATAAAGTCCCACATCATAGGCATGACCTTGCCCTCAGAATGCGTACCCCATATGCGCTGGGGTTGAGGGGATAATCCCGTAGTCGTCGAGGTGGTGGGAGTGTGGGAATCGCGTAGCGATTTCCATACTTCCACAACCTGGTTTTCAGGCCGCTTCGAGCTGC
>DAHVZT010000101.1 GCA_027323885.1 Acidobacteriaceae bacterium | reverse complement strand
TCAACCCGTGCCGCAGCAATATTTCAGCGGATTGCAATGGCGGCTGATCGGTCCATTCCGCGCGGGACGCGTGGTCGCTGTGGCGGGCGTTCCGGGGAGCTCGACAGACTTTTACTTCGGCGCGGTAGATGGAGGCGTCTGGAGAACAGGGGATGCTGGCACCGTGTGGACGCCCATCTTCGATGGCCAGCCAGTCGCGTCGATCGGTGCATTGGCGGTGGCGCCCTCCAATCCGAATGTGCTGTACGCGGGTACGGGGGAGTCGGACATCCGTTCCGATCTCGCCTCCGGTGACGGTGTTTACAAATCGGTGGATGGCGGGCGGACATGGAAAAATATCGGGTTGCGAAATTCGCGCCAGATCAGCCGAATCGTCATCGATCCGGCGAACGCGGACATCGCGTACGTAGGCGTGCTCGGCGATGCCTACGGTCCCAGCGCCGAGCGGGGAGTTTACAAGACGACGGACGGCGGCGCGACCTGGGCGCATGTGCTTAACAAAGGGCCTGACATTGGCATTGCGGACATGGCCATCGCTTCCGGCAAGCCAAACATTCTCTTTGCGGCCGCGTGGAACGCGCATCGTCCGCCGTGGAGCACATACGCGCCACTTTCCGGCCCAGGCAGCGGCCTGTATCGCTCGACCGACGCGGGGGCGACCTGGTCGCAACTCACCGGGCACGGCCTTCCCGGCGGGAACTGGGGACGGGTTGGAGTTGCGGTTTCTCCCGATGGAATGCGGGTGTATGCTCTGATCGCCGATAAGAAAAGTTCCGGACTTTATCGCTCCGGCGACGGCGGCTCAAACTGGACTTTGGCCAACAATGACCCGCGCCTGACCAGCCGTAATTGGTACTTCGACCGGGTGGCGATCGATCCGAACCATCCGGACGTCGTTTACATTCCGAATGTCGCGCTGTATCGCAGCGAAGACGGAGGCAAGACAGTCTCGATTGTTCGTGGTGCTCCTGGGGGCGACGATTATCACGAATTGTGGATCGACCCGAAGGATTCCTCGCGCATGATTCTAGGCGTGGATCAGGGAACCAGCATCAGCCTGGATTATGGCAAGACTTGGAGCACCTGGTACAACCAGCCGACGGCGCAGTTCTATCACGTCACGACGGACAACCAGTTTCCGTATGCCGTCTATGGCGCGCAGCAGGACAGCGGAAGCGCAGCCGTCTATAGCCGTACCGATCACGGACAGATTACTCCCCGAGATTGGTTTCAGCCGGGGGGCAGCGAGAGCGGCTACATTGCCATCGATCCGGGAGATCCAAACATCATCTATCTGACCGATACTTTTGGCGGGGTCATCCGATTCAATCGCAAAACCTCGTTCAGCCAGAATATTTCTCCGTGGCCCATGCCCAGTTTCGGAGGTGAGATCAGCGAACACAAATACCGCGACCCCTGGACCCCGGTGCTGGTATTTTCTCCCGCCGACCAAAAAACTCTTTTTCTGGGTACGCAGTATGTCATGAAAACGACCGACGGCGGCCTGCACTGGCAACAGATCAGTCCCGATCTGACGGGCGCCGAGGCGAACGCTCCGGGCCAGTCCGCCGGACCTGTCTCGGTGGCGAACGCCGAGCAGCGCGGCTACGGCGTGGTCTTCTCCATTGCGCCTTCCAGCATGGACGCACAGGAGATATGGGCAGGCAGCGACACGGGCCGTATCCATTTGACGCTCGATGGCGGGAAGACATGGAAGGACGTGACGCCGCCCGGGCTTTCCGCTTGGAGCAAGATTTCCTTGATTGAGGCCTCGCATTTCGACGCAGGGGTGGCCTACGCGGCAATCGACCGCCATCGGTTGGATGATGACTCGCCCTACCTGTATCGCACCCGCGACTATGGAAAGAGCTGGCAGAAAATCGTCAACGGAATCCCGTCCACCACCTTTCTGCGCGCCATACGGGAAGATACAGAGCAGCGCGGACTGCTGTATGCGGGAACGGAAACCGGCATCTATGTTTCGTTCGACGACGGGAACCACTGGCAGCCGATTCAGTTGAATCTGCCGGTCACATCTGTGCGCGACATCAACGTGCATGGCACCGACCTGGTCGTCGCCACCCATGGGCGCTCCTTCTGGATTCTGGACGACATGACGCCGCTCCGGCAGATCGCCGAGGCGCGGAAGGCGTCGAATGCATGGCTGTACAAACCTGCTCCCGCCTATCGCATCGACAATGATGGCTTTCTCGGAACGCCATTGCCACCGGAGGAGCCGGCGGCGAAGAATCCGCCCAACGGTGCGATCCTCGATTACGGCCTCAAGTCACCCGCTCATAACGTGACGCTTGTGATTCTGGATGCCGCTGGCGAAGTCGTGCGGCATTTCTCCAGCGCGGACATCGTGCCGCCCTTGCCGCAGACCGCTCCTATCGCCGAGCGCTGGTTTCCGAAGCCTCAGCGGTTGCAGCTCGCTCCCGGCATGCATCGGTTTGTCTGGGACCTTGCGTGGGGAGGCGCAGGCGCAAAAAACAGCGACACAGACAGCGGCGATGATGAGGATGATGGGCCGCCGCGCGGGCCGCGCGTTGTTCCGGGAACGTATCAGGTGCAGCTGACCGTGGACGGCAAGATGTTCACCCGTCCTCTGGAGGTCGTCATGGATCCGCGCTCTTCCGCAACACCCGCGGAATTGAAGCAGCAGCAGGAGACCGGAAGGCGCATCTATGCCGAAACGGTCCGCAGCCGCCAGGCAATGGCGGAGATCCAGTCGGTGCAAAAGGAACTGCAAACCCTCCAGCCAAAGTTGACCGGCCGTCCAAATCTGGCGGCCAGCCTTGCTGCGCTGCAGCAGTCAATACGACAAATCGCCGGCGGTGGACCAGGGTCGAGCGCGACCGATGCCATGGGATTGGAGAAAGCGAACATCGGGCTGGCGTCTGCGCTGAGAGTGGTGGAAAGTGGAGATCGAGCGATTCCTGCCCAGGCGATCCAGCTATTCCGCCAATCGAGCGCAGCCATGGATCAGCGCGTCCAGGAGTGGCAAAAGCTGAAGACGACGGAAATTCCGCAACTCAATCGGAAATTGCGCCGGGCGGATATTGCACCGCTGCGGATTTCCCGGATTGAGCGGGAAGTCGTATACCAGATGACGCGCTGAAGGCGTCTGTGTGTCTCACAAATTTTTCAAATGCTGGAGGTTGCTACGCTCTATCTAATTTCCATTCTTCTGCTTCTGGTTGTCATCGCCGCTTTTTTCCTGTGGCCGGAGGGAAGGTTTCGGCCGTTCGGGCGGCTGCAGTGGGCTTTGCGCGCGCTGGTCGCGCTCACTCTGGTCTTCTTCGGCATCGCTCATTTTGTACACACGTCCGTGTTCGCCGCCATTGTTCCGCCAATCTTCCCGCATCCCGCATTCTGGGTGAAGCTTACGGGGGCGCTGGAGATTGCCGGCGCTCTCGGCCTTGTGCTTCCAAAATTCACGCGAACCGCGAGCACCTGCATTGCATTCCTGATGGTCCTGATTTTTCCTGCCAACGTATATGCCGCACACCGCACGGTGGGTGGTCTGCATATGGTGGGTGTTCCGCTTCGGCTCGCAATCCAGATCGCCTGCATTCTTCTTGTGTTGCTGGCAGGTTGGGGCATGCCGCATAGAAAAAAAGCCAAATAGAGCCGGACTACTCCTGCGATGTCAGCTTCCAGAGGATCTGGCGCAGCATCCCGAGCAGCAAAGTTGCATCCTCTGCCGAAAGTGCAAGGCGGCGAACCATCCGGCGCAGGGCTTCTTCACGCATCGTGGAGTGGTTCTCCTCCAGATACCCGCTGCTGTGCAGAACCTGCGACAGAAGGTCGGTGACTCGTTCCAGGTCCGCCGCTGAAGCTGTTTGCGCAGCGGGCACCGCCTCGAAGTCTGCGGAACTGCGCGCCAGCTCGTAGAGACACACCGCAACCGCCTGCCCAAGGTTCATCGAGCGCTGCTGCTGGTCGGTCGGGATGTGCATAAGCCAGTGGCAATAGCTCAGGTCTTCATTGGAGAGACCTGTCTTTTCCGGTCCGAAAAGAATGGCAACGTTAGTTTTTTGCCCGGTTGAGTTGGCGCATGCAGCTAATATTCTGGGCGCGGCATTCTGGAGGCTGAAGAGACCGTGCCGTAAGGCACGCTGTTTCACGGCGGTGGTGCCGACGACCAGCGAGCAGTCCGCGACGGCTTCGGCAACTGTGTCGTACTGCGCGGCCTGCGCCAGCAGTTTCTCCGCGCCGATTGCGGAGCGTGCTTCCCTGAAGGCCGCCTCATAGGGCCGCACGACGCGAAGATGCTGGAAACCGAAATTGCTCATCGCGCGCGCCACCGCGCCGATGTTCAGAGGATTCCGCGTGGACACCAGGACAATGCGCAGGCTGTGCGATGGAAGACTGTCCGTCACAACCCAAGTGTAAGCGGATGGCGCAATTCAATTTTGCTCAACAGAGCTCGCAGCAGGCGCATCCGCAACGGCCACGCCTACCAGGGAGTCGGCGCATCCGTAATAGAGAAACCATCTGTCATGGAAAAACACCAGGCCTTCGACAAAAGTTGTCCCGGCGGCATATTGACCGCTTTTTTCGAAAGGCATTTCGGGCTTAAAGTAGGGCTGGTCCGTGCGGGCCATCAGGCGGGCCGGGTCCTCTGCTGAAAACAGCGCCTGGCCTCCGGAATAGGCGCCTGGATCGATTCCCGGCGCTCCATCGTGTGCCGCGTTTTTGCCGTTGTACAGCAGCACGATTCCTTTGGGCGTCAGCAAAGGCGGCGTGCCGACCTCCGGAAACTCACTGTCGAAAAGCCCTGGACGCCGGCGGAGCAGCACGACAGGATCGCCTTGCGGCGTTTCTACAGGGGTCCAGTGAATCAGGTCTGGCGACGTGGCCAGACGGATCTTGATCTCTCCCCAGTACATCCAGTACTTGCCATGCACCTGGGCAGCGATCAGGCGGCCGTTCACCAGATGGGTCAGAATTCCTGCCGACTTGTACTTCAGGTTTGCGTACTTGCCATGCGCCGCCTGGGCGAAAGCGGGACCGTGTTTCTGCCAGGTATGCAGGTCTTTGGATGTCGCGATGCCCACGGTATAGGACTTCCGGTTCCACTGTGTGTACGTCAGCACGTAGCTGCCGTCGGGGGCTTCCACGATGCGCGGGTCTTCCGTGCCGCCGGGCCATTCGCGTTCCTTCTGGGCGTCATTCGAAGGATAGAAAACGGGCTGGGATTCGCGCGTGAAATGAATGCCATCTTCACTTTCCGCCAGACCCAGCCGGGAGGTATGCAGGCCGATTCCCATGCTGCCGGTGTTGTCTTCCGCCCGGTAAAGCACGTACACCCTTCCGCCGCGCACCACGGCAGCCGGATTGAAGGTATGCAGCGCCTCCCAGTGCACGGGGGCATGGCGGATCGGGTCTTGAAACACGGATTTTGGATTGGGCGTGATGACGGGAGCTTCCACCGGCCTTTTGAAGGGCCCAAGCATCCAGTCCGGATGTGTCTCGGCGGGCAGCAGGGCCATGGCTCCGGCGCAGAATACCGCAAGGCCGAACAATCGTAGGCGGGTCCGAAGCAACTGCCGATCTTTCATGATGCTCCTGCCGAAGGAGGAAAACGCTTTTTCGCCAGCAGTGTCAGAATAGCCGTTTTCCGCAATGTCTCCCAGCGGAAACCGATTCGGCTGGCAAAAATCGCCGCATCCAATCTCTTCATGATGGAAAGCTATGAAGCCATCGTTCTGGGAGCTGGCATGGCTGGGCTGACTGCCGGGCGCGCTCTGGCGCAACACGGAATGCGCGTCTTGGTGGTGGAAGCGAGAGACCGCGTGGGAGGCAGAATCCTGACGCGCCAGGTGCAGGGCGAGCCAATCGAACTCGGGGCGCAGTTCGTCCACGGAAAGCCCGCCAGCCTGTGGAGTTTGATTCAGGAATCAGGGGTCGCCACCTATGAGTTGAAGGGAAAGGAATTTTGCTGGCGCGATCATTCGCTGCGCGAGTGTGGTCCAGACGCAGATGAGACGATGCAATGGATGGAGAGGCTGAAGGATTGGCACGGACCGGATTGTTCCTTCGCCGAATATCTGGAGCGCGCCAGCGTTCCGGAGGCGAGCAGGGGAGCCCTCATCGGATACGTCGAAGGTTTCAATGCCGCCGATCATCACGTGATCGGGGTGGCGTCGCTGGCCAGGCAACAGCTTGCGGAGGACGCGACCGAAGGCGACCGCCTGTTCTGCATTCAGGGGGGATATTCACAATTGCCGGAATTCCTTGCCGCAAAATTTGCTGAAGCTGGAGGTATGATTGTTTTGCATACCTTCGTGGAGCGAATCGAGTGGAAGCGTGGCTCGGTGGAACTCCAATGCAGGACCGGCACGCATTCGAAGACCTTCCATGCGCCAAAAGTGATCGTTGCGCTGCCGCTGGGCGTATTGCAAAGCGGCACCGTCGGATTCTCTCCAGTTCCCGGCGAAATGCAGCGGGCGATGCAAAAGATTCGCATGGGGCACGTTCGCCGCATGGTGTTGCTGTTTCGGGAGCGATTCTGGGAGCGAGTGATGAATGAAAACGGCAAGCAGGCTTTTCGGGAGCTGAGCTTCGCTCACGGTGTTCCGGGGATCTTTCCTGCCTGGTGGACCCAGTTTCCCCAGCCTTCACGCAGCTTGACGGCATGGGCCGGTGGGCCGGCTGCGGACGCAATCTCCGGCTTTGGTGCGGCTGAACTTGAGGACCACGCGCTCCAGGCCCTCGGCAAACTCTTCCGGCAGGATTCGCTGGCCGTCCGCGGGCTGCTGCAGAGCGCCGAATCGCATGATTGGCAGCGCGATCCCTTTTCTTTCGGAGCCTACAGTTATCTTGCTGTGAATGGGCTTTCGGCGCCCGGGAGAATGGCGGAGCCTGTGGATTCAACCCTTTTCTTCGCCGGAGAACATACCGGCACCGAGGCGAACTGGGGAACAGTCCATGCTGCCATCGAGAGCGGTACGCGGGCAGCCGGGCAGCTCCTTTTGGCTTGATTTGCGTGCTCCTCCTGCGGCTTGAAATTCTTTTGTCTTTGGGCCTCTCCAAGGTGACGAATTTGAGTATGGGCAGTCCAACTATAGTACCTTTCCTTGAAAGACATGGGCTGCCGGCTTTTTGCGCACCTATTTGTGATAACTTTTCTTCTGAAAGAAGTGAGGTCGTTCAGCGTTGGCGTCCACGAATATTTTCTGTCTCTTGAAGACTCCGGGTTGCGCGAGGAAGTTTCGCACAGGTATCTCTCTCCACAGTCACACCAAGCTATCCAAAGAGAAGCTCCAGTTCATCCCGGCATTCACTGAAAAGTGGCCGTTCATCCAGCGCATCCTCGAACGGCAGTACAGAAAATCCGTTGTCCCCGTCGATTTCTCCCGCGCCTATTGGACTTCTCCTCTGACGCCCAAACGTGCGTATGAAGTGGAGCGGAACCAGATCGAGAACGGGCTTCAGTTGAACAGCATGGTCTCTTTGACGGATCATGACTCGATCCAGGCTCCGGCGATGCTGAGAATGTCGGCCGACAGCGCGGACGCGCCGCTTTCGATGGAGTGGAGCGTGCCGGTAAATGGAACCATCTTCCATCTGGGCGTGCACAACCTGCCCGCCGCCCACGCAAGCGATCTGGAGTCTCAACTCCACTTTTACACCCAGAACCCCGGCAAAGTGTCTGTGACGGAACTGCTCGCTGCGCTCAACGCCTTTCCGGAAGTTCTCGTCGTTTTCAACCATCCTCTGTGGGATCTTTGTGGCCTTGGGCCGGAACGGCACGCCCGCTCCCTGAATACTTTCCTGGAGCAAAATAATCGTTTCATCCATGCATTCGAGTTCAACGGAATGCGCCGCTGGGAAGAAAACAAGCGCGTGCGCCCACTCGCGGACCGCTGGCAGCAGCCCATCGTCTCCGGAGGAGATCGCCACGCCTGCGAACCCAGCGCCGCGCTGAACCTGAGCAATGCCGCCAGCTTTTCAGAGTTTGTGAATGAAATCCGGGTGAATCGTACGAGCCATCTGGTTTTTATGCCGCAGTTCGCCGACCCCATGTGTGTCCGCGTGGCGCACGCCGTGCTGGATGTCATCCGCTATTACCCTGAGAATCCGGAAGGGACGCGGCGCTGGGACGATCGTGTTTTTCACCCCGATAAAACGGGGGAAGGATTTCTGCCCCTCTCGGCTTTCTGGAAAGCTCCCCCGGCGTTCGTCGACAGGATTTTTTCGGTATTCCGCCTGGCTGAAAACACTACGATCCAGTGGGCCGCCAAGCGTGTCTACGGGGATGTTATCGATACCCAACTTTTTCCAGACAGCCCTTTTGAGGCGGTTCCGTGAAAGAAGGGAAACTGCGCGTCGCGTTTTTCCCTGATGGCTTTCATGAAATCGACGGAGTGGCCATGCTGGCAAGGCAGTACGAAAGCTTTGCTAGGCAGAGAAATCTCCCATTTCTGCTGGTCCATGCGGGCCCGTCCAACGAAGTCTTTTGTGACGGGTCAGTGACGCGAATGCAACTGCAGCGAAGCGCTGCCAGCTTTGCGTTGGATCGGGCGCATCGATTCGATCTGCTGTTTTCCCGCCATGCCGGGGCCGTGGCTTCTCGCTTGAAGGATTTTCGTCCCGACATCATTCAGATCACCGGGCCAAGCGACGCCGGTATTCTGGGCGCGCTCATGGCACACAGGCTTCATATTCCGCTCTCGGCTTTCTGGCAAACCAACCTCCCCTTGTACGCGCGCAAGCGAGCCGCGAGGTCCATGTCTCTCCTGCCCCGGTCGCTGGCCGGTCCGGCGGCCGCGGCTGCGGAACGGTTCAGTTCCGCAGCCGTCAATCGCTTCTACAAAGTGCCTCGTATGCTGTTTGCACCAAATCCGGAGATTGTCTCTGAGCTTGCCCGTTCGACGGGAAAAGCATGTTCCACCATGGGCCACGGGGTAGACGCCGCTGCGTTCCATCCCGCACATCGCGACCGTAAGGACGACTTGTTCACGATCGGTTACGTAGGACGCCTGACGGCGGAAAAAAACGTCCGGTGGCTCGCGAAATTGGAAGAGTATCTGCTCCAGACCAGCTCCGTGCCCTTTCGAATCGTTGTGGTCGGTGAAGGCGCGGAGGAAACATGGCTGCGCGCCAAACTCAAATGCGGCGAGTTTGCCGGCGTGCTGCGTGGGCAGGCGCTCTCTCGTGCGTATGCCAACATGGACCTGTTCGCTTTCCCTTCGGAAACGGAGACCTTCGGTCTGGTCGTGCTGGAAGCGCTTGCCTCGGGAGTTCCCGCCGTAGTGACTGCCCGCGGCGGCCCCAAGTACACCGTCCGGCACGGCGTGACCGGGTATGTGGCGAACGATCTTCCGGAATTCTGCGAGTTCGCGGCGTCGTTGATGGCAAGCCCGCAAACGCGCAGGGAAATGGGAAAGGCCGGGCGAGTCTTTGCCCAGGAAAGCTCATGGACTCGTGCTTTTGAAGGAATTTACAGCAAGTATGCGGACCACCTGCGGGGCACTCGAATCGCACCCCAGTTCGGAGAGCTCGCAGAAATTTAGGAGTGTGAATGTACGCGCAGCAAAAAACAACAGTGTGGTGGCGGGTTTTCTCTCAAGTAGCTGCCGCTTCCATGACTCGCCATTTCCGGCTTCATCGCTCCACGCGTTCTGCGCCTGTGCTCCTGGCGCTTGCATCTCTTTTGGTCCCCTGGTCTCTTGGGTTCGCCCAGACCTCCACGGAAAGTGCGACGACTCCAATGACGTTGCAGGAAGTCGTCAATCGCATGGTCGCCGACAATGCGGAACGGGCGAAGCTTCTTGGAAGCTATCGCGGCACCCGGACGTACACACTGGTGTACAAGGGATTTCCCAGCAGTTTGTACGCGCAGATGGTGGTCGATGTCACCTATATGGCTCCAGACCACAAGGATTTTGCAGTCGTTTCCAGGACCGGACCGAAGTGGATGCAGGACCAGGTGATGATGCGGCTGTTGAAGTCCGAGAAAGACGCGCAGCAGGGCAAAAACAGGAAGAATGTCGACCTGAATACCGACAATTACACCTTCAGCAACCTTGAGTACCATGCCGCTCCCGACCACTGCTCCTATGAGCTTACGGTGCAGCCGAAAAGTCCCAGCAAGTATCTCTACAGGGGAAACATCTGGGTCAATGATCGCGCCTTCGCTGTGTGTCGCATTCAGGCGCAACCCGCCAAAAACCCTTCCTTCTGGATCAAGAGCACCAACATCTCCCATTCTTATGAGCAGGTGGGTCAGTTCTGGCTTCCTCAGAAGAACGTAAGCGTATCCGCGATACGCATAGGAGGCCGGGCTACCCTGACCATCCAGTACGAAAACTACAAAATCCTCTCCGCAAAGCCGTGGCCGGGCAATCTGGCGGCTTTGTCCCAACACGAGATCGCGCCCTGAAGGCATCCAGGACAGCAGGGTCAAGGCTCCGGCCTTCTCCGCTGCCTGGTGGCTCCATCCAGGCGTTCCACGCTACTTCCAGTCATTGCGCCATTGCGCGCCCGCGTTGCTAGGCCTTCAGCGGTGCGGCCTGGCACTCCGGGTGACGGCATTGGCAGGTCAGTTCGGTGACTTTCCTCGCGTCCTTGCACCACTGGCTGCAGTAGTCGTCTTTCCCCTGCGCCATGCAGCTGCAGCCTGAGTGCTTACACTTCTTTGGGCCGTTCATAAATCCTCCTCTTGCAAAATCAACGGTTCCTTTTCACTGGAATTAGATGCTCATTCCGCCGATTGTGCGTGGATGACCGATGATAATGCAGCCTAAAGTAAGTTCCGGGGCAACGTAAATCCCTTTTTGTTCAACTAATGAACTCAGTTGTGGATGCGTAAAAAGCAATTAACTTAGCGGGGGATAAAGGGTCATGAACTTGAGACGAATGAAAATGAAGGCTGCACTTAGGGCTGTTTCCATCGCAGGCTTGGCGAGCGTGTTGGTGGTAGCGGGTTGCAACAATAAGCCGCATTACCCGGACCAGAAGGATGCGGTCAACAGTGCTCTGACCCAGAACAACCTCGGCAGCATCCACGTTTCCCAGGACAGGGACAAAGGCGTGATGACGCTTACTGGCAACGTGCCCGACGAGGCGCAAAAGGCCCAGGCTGAAAAGGCCGCCAAGGGAGCAGCCCCTGCCTATACGATCGCCAACGAGATCGGGGTAGTTCCGCCAAGCAACGCCAGCGCGACCAAGTCGGCGCTTTCCGACACGGACACCGCGATCGAGGACAACTTCAAGGCGGAGCTGAAGAAGAATCGCGCTCTCAACGACCAGAGCATTGATGTGAAGTCGAAGAACGGGACAGTCGTTCTGACGGGCAGCGTCAAGACCATGGCGCAGAAGAGGGAAGCCGGCAAACTGGCCAAGAAAGTACCCAACGTGCAGCAGGTGGTGAATGAGCTGAAGGTTGAGCCGAAGAAGCATTCGACTGCCAGCCAGTAAGCTGCGGCTTTACCACTCCAGGCGAGAGCGGGCCGGCAACTTGTACTGGCTCGCTCTCGTATTCTTTTGCCCGACTGCCGCTATTTCCAGACCGTTGCGCCCAAGCGGTAGAGAAAGCCTCGTTCCAGCGTGTACTCGCGTCCGGTCTCCCGCAGTAGATCCTTTAATTCTCCGAAGGTGTAGGACTGGCGCACGGAGGTAGGGCCATCGTGCCGGGAGAGCCGGCTCGGGTCCACCAGCGTCTGCAGGTGCGAAAGCAAATAGTTCGTACGATTTCTCTCCACATCATTGACCAACACGGCCACGCGGGCAACGCGCAGGGCCTCTTTCAGGAATGCGCGCGCCTGGTCCGTGCTCAGATGGTGAAGAAACAGACAGCAGGAAACAACATCTACGCCGTTATCGGCCAGCGGAAGGTCCATTGCGTCGCCGGTCAACAGGTGCGGCTTCGGTAAGCTCGGGTCCCAATCGCCTGGGCCCGGCAAGTGCAGCGCGCAACGGTCAAGAAGAGAGATGTGCAGCAGAAAGCCCTTTTTCTGCAGCATTCTGGATGCCGCCTGCAAGACGTCGGCATATCCGGAAGCAACCTCCAGGACCTCCAGCTTTCTGCCCGGAATCCTCTCCGCCACCCGGCGAAAAAGACGTTTGTGCATGCGGTTGCCGCCGTAAAGCAGGTTCACCCGCCGAATCGCCGCGAGCGCGCAGGCCACCTCCTCAGGCGACCAATGGTCGAAGTCCAGCAGTTCTTGTTCCTCAACTCGTTCCATGCCCAAAGAGGCCCCGCATTATTCTAGCTGCGGAGGCGGCTTTCCGCCCAATTTGCCAGGGAATGGGAAGCCGACGACCCCGTTCGCCAGGAGGAACATGACCCGGTCCGGACGAGAAAAGGGGATGTAGTTTTGGCTGCATTCCATAGAATACGGGTATGGAATTGCGAGCACATTGGATGCTGAGGGTCTTAACGGTGAGCGTGCTGTTCAGCGCGCTTCCTCTGGTGGCAGCGGCTGCTTCGCCCTTTGATCTTCCTGGCCCTCGATTGGAAATCAAGATCACGCGCGCCGGCAAAACTTTACCCGTTTCCCAGGTGCCGAACCTGCAGCCCGGCGACAAGATGTGGCTGCATCCGGAAATGCCGGAGAACGAATCCGTCCATTACCTGCTGGTTCCGGTCTTCCTGCGCGGTCCTATCAACCCTCCGCCGGCCAACTGGTTTACCAAGGTGGAGACCTGGCGCGCGCGCGTCCGCAAGGACGGCGTCGAGGTCCCCGTGCCCTCGGGCGCAATGGAAGCGCTGTTGTTCTGGGCGCCTGAGACGTCAGGCGGCTTTTCCACCTTGCGGGCTGCCGTGCGCGCCCGGCCTGGCGTCTTTGTGCGGGCGGCCGAAGACCTTTATGCCGCCGATCTGACCCGCTCTCGACTGGATGCATATATTGGAGCCGTCAAAGCGATCGTCGCCACTGACCCTGCGGACCTGCAGAAACGTGCAAAACTGTTGGCCCAGACCCTGTACCTGAAGATCGATCAAAGCTGTTTCGATCTGCCAACCGACCAGCAGGAAAATTGTTTGCTGCAAAACCCGAATAACGTCGTCTTGAACGATGCGCAGAGCCAGTCCATGGTGACGGCGCTGACCTCCGGCGCAGCGGGCGACATGATCAACCAGCTGAGCGTGTCGACAGCTGCGGGCGGCGGTGTCTACAGCCCCTACGTGGGCGCCGTTGTGGACATGGTGCGCATTATGGGCAGCTTGCACACGGCCCAGTACGCCTACATTCCCGCCCTGGCGGTGACCCGCGACGATGAGTTCGCTCTGAAGCTGAGCAGTCCACCTTCCTTCAGCAATCCCAAATCCGTTCTGGTCTCCAGCTTGCCGCCTGTGGCCCCGGTGCACTTTCCGGCGCTGCGAGCGGTCCATCCCCAGGAGATGCTGTGCCTGGAGCGTCCCTCGCTGGTGCTCTCCGTGGAAGGCGCACCGCTGGTGTTCTCGACCGGATTTGCCCACAAGCTCTTCTTGCACGTGCAGGACCGCGCGGGTCACTCGATCGACCTGCCGGTCCGGGTAGACGGGGAGCGCGGCGGATTCGTTGTGGACGCCAAGAATTTGCAGACTTCAGCTCTTACAGGCGCGGTGAGCGGGAAACTTGAAGGAGAATGGGGTTTCGATCCCTACACTGGCCCAGAGTTCACGTTCACCGATTCTCGTCCGCAAACCTGGGCCTATGCCGCGGGCGAAACCGGCGCGGTCACGGCCAGCGACAAGGCGGTGATCCAGCTTCAGTCCGCCAGCGTCGCATGCGTGCAGCAAGTTAGCGTCCAGCCGCCCGCGGGTCAACTTCTCCATGCGGAATGGAAGCCGGCCCCGCCCAGACTGATTGCGGTCAATCTGCCGCTGCAGGCCAGTTCTCAAGGCGTTTACACGGTTGCCGTGGCGCAGTATGGACAAGCGAAGCCGGACACCGTGCAAGTTCATGTGTATCCGCCGTCCGCAATGATCACGGGATTTGTTCTGCATGCGGCCGATACCGCGGCGGTGATTTCAGGAAATCGTCTGGATGAGGTGACGACCGTTGACGTCGGGGGCATGGTGTTCCATCCGGGCGAACTCCAGCACCAGGGCACCGGGGACAGCTTGCAGCTTCTGGCCAGCGGCGGGGCGCCCGCAGGTTCAGCCCTGAAGGCTGGCAGCACCCAAGTCGCGCACGTGCATCTGAAGGACGGAAGAACCTTGGATGTACCCGTTACGATAGCGTCGGAGCGGCCGCGCGTGCAGCTTCTGAGCAAAAACATTGCTCTCAGCCGATCACAGAACTCATCCGGCGCAGTGGCGCAGATCCATTTGGGAAATGACGACGACTTGCCCCAATCCGGCAGTCTCACCTTCTTCGTGAAATCGGTGGTGCCGGCCAAGTTTTCCCGCAAAGCGAAAATCGAAATAGCGGCTGTGGATGGAGGTTTCGACACTACGCTCAGCTTGGCGGACGGCGGGCTCACCTTGCAGGACGCGCAAACGGTTCTCGCGGTCCTGGATCCGGTAAAGAGTTTCGGGCCTTCCGCGTTCGGCCAGCTCCAGTTTCGCCCGGTTTCTCCCTCCGGTGTTGCAGGCGATTGGCAGCCGCTCGTGAACCTGGTACGTCTGCCGGCGATCAAGGGAGTCCGGTGCCCGGAGAATCCAGCGGAACTCTGCACCATGACCGGGGACAATTTGTTCCTGATCGACTCGATCGCCAACAATAAGGAATTTACCGCGCCAGTCGCGGTCCCGCCGGGATTTGCGGAATCCTTCATCAAGGTGCCGCGCCCGAACGGCTCGGTGTTTTACCTGAAGTTGCGTGACGATCCGAACACGGTCGATCTGGTGGGGTCGCCGGTCTATCCTGAGGACTCCAGCTACTGAAACCTATCAGCCCTTCTGGATCTGACTGATTGCTCTCGCCATGGACATGTCGCGGGCAGTGATTCCGCCAGCATCGTGCGATACGAGGGCGAGCCGGACTTTGTTGTAGCGGAGATCGATGTCAGGGTGATGATCGGCCTTTTCCGCAAGCATCGCCACCCGCACGACAAAAGCGAAAGCGTCCGCGAAGCCGGGGAATGTGTAATCCCGCATCAGCGCGCCTGCTTCCATTCGCCAATCGGGCAAACTGCCGAGCCGTTCGGCTATTTCGGCGTTGGAGAGAATCGTCATCGGGGTTCTCCTTTCATGCGCTGCCTTGCTTTGTAGGATGGCTATAAACCTTCCAGGGAATCTCCAAAGGTGAATCCGAAGGGAGAAAATGCCTGTCCCTCACGCATGATCCCATCGCGCAGCTCTTGCCACAGACTGTCCGGAATGGCGAGGAACACGTCCACGAGCGCCGGATCGAACTGGCTTCCAGAGCACCGGACGATTTCCGCGCGGGCGGTTGCGATCGTGGCCGCGGCACGGTACGGCCGGGTGGAAGTCATGGCGTCAAGCGTGTCCGCGAGAGCAAAAATTCGTGCCCCCATGGGAATCTGTTCGCCCCGCAATCCACGTGGATAGCCGGATCCGTCATAGCATTCCTGATGGGCCAGTACGATTTCCGCGGCGCCCTGCAGAAATGGAATTTTGCGGAGCATCTGATACCCAAGGGCACTATGGGTGCGCATGATCTTCTGCTCTTCCCTGGTCAGTTTGCCGGGTTTGCGCAGAATTGCGTCTGGGATTGCCATTTTGCCAATGTCGTGCAGAAAGGCCCCTCGCCCCACGACGCGAAGCTCCGGTTCCCGCAGTCCGACGGCTCGGCCAAGCGCCAACGCATAGGCAGTGACCCGTTTGGAGTGTCCTTCGGTTTCTGAATCCTTCAGATCCAAAGCATCGCCGAGCGCCTCCAGCGTGACGTCATAGGAGCGTTCAATTTGCTGCATGGTTCGCTGCAGTGCGTGCGTACGCTCTGAAATGATCTGCTCCAGGTGAACACGGTAGCGTTCGTTCTGGATCTGCAGGCGGCGGTAGTCGATCATTCTGCGAATGGTGGCCAGCAGGTGCTCCGTAGCGCACGAGTCCATTAAGTATTCACATTCGCCTTCGCATCTTTCCATGGCGGAGCAGAGATCGGCGGCGGAGACCAGCAGCAGGATCGGAGCATCCAAGCCCATCGCGCGGAGTTCCCCAACACAGGACCTGACCTTTTCAACACCCGGTTGGGGGCGCAAAACGATTAGGTCCGGGACCTCAAGACGCGGGAACTCAAGACGCGGGGACTCAAATGGAAGCGAACGGTCGAACGCCCCATTTCCGGCGCGGATTATCTGCGTCGTGAAACCCTGGCCCTCCAGGATCGAGCGCAGTGAATCTGGAGACGCAATCTGATCGATGAGCAGGATCCGTCCGGCTGTCTCGGACGGGCGTGCCACTCCGTCTGGCACTCGGGTTGAAAGTGCGATACCTACTGGGGGACTCATTCTGTCCCATATACTAACCGGCGATGTCGCAGATTTTGCAAGAATTGCGGGCCCGGTAGCCAGCTGCCTTACGAGCGATGCGCGGTAAAAAAGTTGCTCGGAGTATGCCGGTTGTGACATGATAGTCCGTTCCCTGGCTTTATGTAAGCTATCAAACGCCGGAAATGGGAAACGGCCTGTTACTATTTGATAAACAGTGGCTTGCAAATGAATCAACTACTGTTGGAGGGCGGGTCGAGTTCCCGTTTCGCCAACTTCGTGTCCGGATTGTCGTCTTTCTGGACGTGTAAATCTCCAAATCTTTTTCAAGGCAGACAACATCATTCCTGAGCCAAATTCGCGCAATTCCGGACTTACAATGCTGCCATCGGCTTCAGGTCCGGCGGCGCTGACCGCCAGGATATCCCATTGCTACAGCATGGCTGAGGAGCAGCGGGATGTCTTTGAGAGCCACCGTCATCACGTATTCTCCGTGGCTTATTACATGACCGGGGACGAACGGGAAGCCGAGACGATCTTAGAAACCAGCTTCATTGAGGCTTTTGCGCAAAAGACCCGTCCGTCCATCGATGATCTGGACCGGGCCTTGATGCGTGAATTGCACCAGCGCCTCTCCTTCACTCCTGTGGAACCGGCTGTTCCGGCGACGCAAACATCGGAGACGCTGGCAGGGAAGAATGTCCGTCGCACCGACCTGGAAGAGGCACTGTGGCAGCTCCCCACACTGGAGCGGATCTGTTTTCTGCTGCGTGACGTGGAGGGATATCAGCCGAGCCGCGTGGCGGAGTTGCTCAACGCTTCAGAGTCCGAAGTGCAGCGCACTCTCCTCTCTGCCCGTATCCGGATGCGAAACCTTTTGATCCAGGCGCACTCCAAGAACCGGGCAGAAGCATAGGATCACCAAAAAGGCGGCCGGGCAACGATAACGATTCGTGATGGGATCCAGTCCAACGGCGTGATTCAGGGTATCCCTGCTGTTCTCCTGCCGAGCTAGCTGGTTCTTTCTGTAGCAGCCGAGGGCGTCCGTTTGCGGACGCCTTTCGCTTTCTGCATCTTTGCGCGTCTTTCCGCCCAGCCCGGCTTGATGACTTGCCGCGCGCGGCCAAGCGCCAGCGCGCCCTGCGGCACGTTTTCCGTAACGCAGGAAGCTGCCGCCACATAGCAGCCATCCTCCAGCGCCACCGGAGCGACCAAGGTGGAATTGCTGCCCACGAATACGCCCTCCCCAATCTGCGTCAGGTGCTTATGGGTGCCGTCGTAATTGCAAGTGATGACGCCCGCGCCGATGTTGCACCCCGGACCGATATTGGAATCTCCCAGGTAGGCCAGATGGTTGGCTTTGGAGCCGTCGCCCAAACGCGTCTTTTTCGTTTCCACAAAGTTGCCCACGTGCGCGCCCCGCCCGATGTGACTCTCCGGACGCAGATGAGCGTAAGGGCCGATGAGCGCGCCATCGCAGACGGAGGCCTGCTCCAGCACGCAACTGTTGCGCACAAGAACACCGTTGCCAAGTGTGGAATTCTGAATGACGGAATAGGAGCGAATGCGGCAGTCCTCCCCGACCTGCGTTTTGCCAAGGAGCTGCACGAAGGGCTCGATGATTGTGTCCGCTCCGACGCTTACGTCTCCATCGATGACGCAGGTTTCCGGCCGATAAATGGTGACACCCATCGCCATGAGATGCCGGGCTGCGGCCATGCGCATTTCCGCGTCGAGATGCATCATCTCCGCAATAGTGTTGGCGCCCAGGACCTCCGTCGCATCCTCAGTTTCCAGCGCAACGACCCGTTCCCCGGCATTGCGCAAGAGCTCCGCCATGTCGGTCAGATAATATTCGCCCTGTGCATTGTTGGGGCGCAGCGCGTCGATATGGCGATAGAGCGCCTCCGTGCGAAACATGTAAATTCCGGAGTTGATCTCGTTTATCCGGTGCTGCTCGCCGGTGAGGGATTTCTGTTCAACAATGGCCGCAACCTCGGGACTTCCAGCCGAAACGCGCAGAACGCGCCCGTAGCCAAAGGCGTTCGCTGGACGCGCTGTAAGAATTGTCATCGCGGCTTGCTGCGCGTGATGGAATTCGCGCAGGCGCTCCATCGTTTCGGGGCGGATCAGGGGCGCATCGCCTGAGAGTACGAGCAGGTCTTTGTGGGCGCCTACGGCCTCTTGCAGGCACTGTACGGCGTGACCTGTGCCGAGCTGTTCCGTCTGCCGGATGAAGTGTACTCCGGTGTGCCGGACCGCACGTTCGACCTCTTCGGCCTGATGACCGACAACCACGAAGATCCGCTCCGGAGGCGTGTTCGTCAGGGCGGCATCAATGACATGCTGCAGCAGAGGTTTGCCGCCGATCTCATGCAGCACTTTGGCGCGTTTCGATTTGAGCCGCGTGCCCTTGCCCGCGGCCAGGATTGCGATGGCGGAACCGATCACTTTCTTCACCCCATCATCGTCTCACAGGCCGGGCGGAATACAGGCGGGACAAACAGCGGGTATCACAACGTTTTTTCTGTCCCGGCAAATCCGCGTCCGGACCGTTGAGTGAGCCCTTGGCATCGGGTTCTCCGAGAGTGTAGTGTCCCAGCATCCAGTACCGGGCTGCAGCATCCAATGACCTAGAAAAGGAGAAGACCCATGCCTGTAATTACCTATGAAATCGATCCGGCCCATTCCTCCGTCCATTTCAGTGTGCGTCACATGATGCTGTCGAATGTGCGGGGAGAATTTGGAAAAGTCAGTGGCACGGTGAAATACGACCCTCAGAATCCGGAAAGCTCGTCGGTCGAAGCTACGATCGATGCGCGATCCATCAATACCAGGGACGCCCAGCGTGACAGCCACCTGAAAAGTGCGGACTTCCTGGACGTGGAGAAATTCCCCACGCTGACTTTTCGCAGCAAAAAAGTTCAGATTACCTCGTCCAACGGCGGGAAGGTGATCGGCGATCTCACCCTGCACGGCGTCACGCGGGAAGTGACATTGAACGTAGAGGGTCCGACGCAGGAGGTGAAAGATCCCTGGGGCAAGCAGCGGATCGGCGCGTCGGCCACGGCCAAACTGAACCGGAAAGACTTCGGGCTGACCTGGAATGCGGCTTTGGAAGCCGGGGGGGTTATGGTCGGCGATGAAGTGAAAATTGAGATGGATCTGGAGTTGACCCGCGCCTGAACATCGTGCCGCTCGGAATGAACGAAGGCCCATCCTGTCAGAGGACGGGCCTTCCTTCTTCCCGCCGAAGCTACTCCGCCCAGCGGCGAAAGATCAGGGAGCCATTAGTGCCCCCGAACCCGAACGAGTTGGAAAGCGCGACATTGACCTGGTGGGTTATCGGCTTGTTCGGGACGTAGTCCAACGTGCAGGCGGAGTCGAGTTCAAACAGATTGGTGGTTGGAGGCAGCTTGCCCTCCTGCATCGCAAGGATCGTGATGCCCGCTTCCAGGCCGCCAGCGCCGCCCAGAAGGTGGCCGGTCATCGACTTGGTCGAACTGATTTTAAGCTTGTGGCTTGTCGCATGCTCGCCGAAGACATTGGCGATCGCCGCCGACTCCAGCGCGTCTCCCAGGGGAGTGGACGTGGCGTGGGCATTCACGTATTCGATCTCATGCGGCTGAATCTTCGCGCTTTTGATCGCATTGCGCATGGCGCGGGCGCAGCCCTCGCCTTCGGGAGCCATTCCGGACATGTGGTAGGCGTCCGCGCTCATGCCATAGCCGATGATTTCGGCCAGAATCTTTGCGCCGCGCGCTTTGGCGTGCTCGAGTTCCTCCATGATGAGGATGCCCGCGCCTTCGCCGATGACGAAACCGTCGCGATCCTTGTCAAAAGGCCGGCAGGCATGGGTGGGATCGTCATTGCGGGTGGAAAGGGCTCGCATGGAGGCGAATCCGCCGACTCCCATGGGAGTGATCGCGGCCTCAGCTCCCCCGGCGATCATCACGTCCGCATCGTCGCGCTCTACGATCCTGTAGGCATCCCCGATCGAGTGGGCGCTGGTGGTGCAGGCTGTCGCGGTCGCCTCATTCGGGCCCTTGGCGCCGTGCCGGATACTGACCTGCCCGGCCGCAAGATTCACGATGGCGGCCGGTATGAAAAACGGCGAAATTTTGCGAGGACCGCCGGCAAGCATGGCGCTGTGTTCGCGCTCAATAATGTCGAAGCCGCCGATCCCGGAGCCGATGTGCACGCCAACCCGCTCGGCGTTTTCCGGCGTGATCTTAAGACCGGAGGATTCGATCGCCTCCTGCGCGGCGGCAAGCGCAAAATGGATGAATCGGCCCATCTTGCGGGCTTCCTTCTTCTCGATAAAGTTGTACGGATCGAAGTTCTTGACTTCCGCCGCAAACGTTACGGAGAAGCCCGTCGTATCGAAGGCCTGAATAGGCGCCATTCCGCTCTTGCCGAGCAACAGATTGTCCCAGACTTCCGGGGCGGTATTTCCCACTCCGCAGATGAGACCAATCCCCGTGACAACGACGCGCCGCTTCAAGATTAATTGCCGCCTTTACCGTTCTTCTTGATGTAGTCCACCGCATCCTGAACGGTTTTGATCTTCTCCGCTTCTTCGTCCGGAATTTCCAGGTCGAAGGCCTCTTCGAACTGCATCACCAGTTCGACCACGTCAAGCGAGTCCGCTCCAAGATCCTCCTGAAAAGATGCCGTCGGGGTCACTTCCGCTTCATCCACCTGCAACTGCTCGACAATGATCTGCTTCACTTTCTCTTCAACGGCCATCTCGTTCTCCTAAACTCTGTTATTGAAATCAAAATGTTTGCTCAGACGCAACCGGGAGGTTGGAAGACAGCTCTCCGTCCTGCCGCAGTTGACCGAAATCCCGTATGCCGGCACCATCACCAAGAGTATAAGCAAAACTGCCAGGATGCACTTTATATCCTCTGCCGGCTGTCGCAACTCGAAATTTGAGTGTACTGAGGGTGTTTGCCGCTGTAAAGCTGGCATAAAGAAACGGTACAGTATAGCGGAGGCGAACCGGGATGAGCGGAGCGATAGGGCTGGGAATTGCGCTGGCGGCAATGCTGGGACTGCTGGTGGGATGGTGGCTGGGGGCGAGATCCGCAAAGACAGCAAACCAGCCTCTGCTGGAGGCTCTCAGCAACAGCAAAGAAGAGTTGGAGCGCGTTCGACACGAGCGAGACACGTTGATCAGGGACAGCGCCGGATTTCAACGCGAGGCCCAGGGACTGGCGCGTTTAGCTGGCGAGCAGAAAGTCGAGATTGAGGGCCTGCGCAGCCAATGTGTCTATCTCACTACGGAAGCCGCCCGAGCGCAGGAACAATGGAAGGCAGGTCAGCAGGCTTTGGCCAGCGAACGCGAACTGCTGGCCGTGGCGCGAAAGGAGTTGACAGACACATTCAAGTCGCTGGCCGGAGACATCGCTGACGCGAATACAACGCAATTCCTGAGCCTCGCAAACCGGGAGTTCACAGCCAAAGAAGACTCCATCCAGAAGCTGCTTTCTCCGGTGCGCGAAACCCTCGATAAGGTGGAGGCGCAGACACGGCATCTGGAGAACGAGCGCGTCAAGGCGTATACGGAAGTACTGACAGAGATAAAGAACATTCAGAAGACGCATGAAAGCCTGCGTATGGAGACGACCCAGCTTGTACAGACCTTGCGTGCTCCGAAGGCGCGCGGCAACTGGGGCGAACTGCAATTGAAACGATGTATCGAATTCGCGGGCATGGTGCAGCATTGCTCCTTCGATACGGAAGTTTTTATGCGCGGCGATCATGATTCTGCGCAGAGGCCCGACGTGGTAGTGCAGCTGCCGAATGGCCGGGCCATTGTGATCGACGCCAAAACGCCGCTCGATGCGTATCTCTCCGCGATGAGCACTACGGATGAAAATCAGCGAATTGCATGGCTGAAGGCGCATGCGGCCCAGGTGAGAACGCATTTGACGCAACTTGGCGGTAAGGACTACTTCAAAAAGTTTCAGAACTCGCCGGATTTTGTTGTCTGCTTTCTTCCCAGTGAAGTCCTGTTCAGCGCTGCGCTTGAACAGGACCCAGGTCTGATTGAATTTGGCACCCAGGTCAATGTGATCCTTGCCACGCCGACAACTCTGATTGCGCTGCTGAAAGCTGTGGCCTGCGGCTGGCAACAACTGGAAATCACGAGGAATGCGGCTGCAATCTGCAAGGCCGGAGAGGATCTCTATAAAAAGCTGGCCGCAACGCAGGGTTACTTCAGCGACCTTGGAAAAGCATTGAACAATTCCGTTAAACATTTCAACAGCCTGGTCAGCGCCGTGGAGGGGCGAGGCAGCGTGTTTTCTCTCGCTGCCAAGCTCCACGAATTGAAAATCGGGCAGACGGAGATTGCGGAAATTCCTATGCTGGAAAGCGCAACCCACTCCCTGCAGTCGGAACATTGGGGTGAACCGCTCACGCTTGCCGCAGCGGAAGAAAGATCAAGTCTGTAGATCGTTTTTAATGTCCATTCACCGCAGCACGCATCGCATCCGCAATCGCGACCGCTTCGCGCGCGGCTTTCACGTCATGCACGCGAACGATGTGCGCGCCCGCCAGCGCGGCTGCCGTGACCGAGGCGAGGGTAGCGTTGCCGCGCTGGTCCGCCGGTGCGTCCTGGCCATAAATCGCCGCCAGCGCGCGGCCCAGAAAAGCCTTGCGCGACGTGCCCGCGAGGATCGGATATCCCAGCTGGTGGAATTCATCCAGATGCGCCAGCAGCGGGTAGTTTTCTTCCATGCGCTTGCCGAAGCCGAAGCCCGGATCGAGCACAATGCTGGCTGACGTCACGCCCGCAGCCAGCGCGTTACGCAAACACTCTTCCAGCCCGCGCAGCACGTGTGGAACGACTTCGTCACTGGCGAGCCCAGGCAGCGTGTGCCATTCCGCCATCCGGCCGCGTGTGTGGGTCAGCACTACGCCGCAACCAAGCGCGGCGCACGTTGCGGCCATGGCTGGGTCCCAAAGGAATCCGCTGACGTCGTTGACGATCTCCGCGCCTGCGGCGGTCGCAGCCCTGGCCGTGGCCGCTTTGTAGGTGTCGATGGAAAGAATCACGTTGGGCCGCTCGCGCCGGATCGCTTCGACCACTGGCAGAACGCGTTCGATCTCTTCCTGTGCGCTCACCTGGGGACGTTCACCCGGGCGAGTGGACTCGCCCCCGATGTCGAGAATGTCCGCGCCCTGATCGAGCAGCTCCAGAGCGTGGCCGGCGGCATTTTCCAGCAGATAAAATTGGCCTCCGTCCGAAAATGAGTCGGGCGTGACGTTCACCACGCCTGCCAGCAATGTTCGTTCACCAAGCGCAAGCGCGCGCGTGCGCAATTGCCATTCAAAACGCGGACGGGGCGCCACGATCATGGCTTGATTCTAGCCATCGCGCTCCCGGCCGAGGGCCACGCGCGGGAGTATTAGGGTCTCCGCAGGAAATTTGTTACACTCGCGGCCAGTCATGCGCAGAGTTCTCCTTCTCTTGTCGATCACACTTGCCGGTGCGGCGCCAATCTCCGCTGCTCGAGCCAGGCCGCGCCGGATGCGAGCGAATGTTTCTGGCAATGTTGCGGACCGGGTGCAGGCGCTGCTGAGCTCTCCGTCAGCCTCGCAGGCGCATTGGGGCATCTCCGTTACCACTCTGGGCGGGCGGCTGGTTTATGAGAAGAACGACGCGCAGCTGTTCGCGCCTGCTTCCAACGCCAAGCTGCTGACCACAAGCTCGGCCCTGGCATTGTTCGGGCCGAATGCCACCATTGAAACCCGGGTGACGGCGGCTGCCGCGCCGGATGCGAGTGGTACGGTGCATGGAGATGTGACGCTGGCCGGAGCCGGGGACGCCAGTATGTCGGGACGCGCCTATCCTTACGACGCACGCACGGACCGTCCGAATCCACCGCTGGGGACCCTGGCTGCGCTGGCGGACCAGTTGCAGCAGCGTGGGGTGCGACGCGTGGAGGGCAGCATTGTCGGAGACGATTCTGCGTTCCCGATGGAGCCGTATGGCTCCGGCTGGGCCTGGGATGATCTGGAGTGGAGTTGGGGGGCGCCCATCTCCGCGCTGACAGTGAATGACAACGTGGCCTACCTTGCCGTGACTCCGGGCGCCAGACCGGGCGACCCACTCGGGTTCTCCTGGAACCCGGAGGAGACGAATTCGTATTACAAAGTGATCAACGGCGGCCGCACTTCCACACCCGGCTCGCAGCCTTCGCTCGGCCTGGACCGGCGCCCGGGTTCGCGTGAAATCCGCATCTTCGGGACCTTGCCCGCAGGTGGTGCCACCCAGGATCTGGCTCTGGCAATTCAGGACCCTGCCGAGTTTGCGGCAGCGGCCTTCCGGCAAATGCTGCTGGCTCGCGGGATTGCCGTAAACGGCGGTGCTCGCGGTCAGCATAGACCGTCGCAGGACACCGCGATCTACGAACAAAGCGCCTTGCGTCCCCTTTCTCTGCCGCCCACTCAGGCTGCGCCCGGCGCCATGCAACTGACGCCAGCGGCGCAGCAGGGCACGGTCGTGCTGGCCTCCCATACGTCGGTCCCGCTGCTTCAGGACCTCACGGTTACCAACAAGGTGAGTCAGAATCTGCACGCCGAAATCCTGCTGCGCTTGCTTGGTCAGCACTATGCTGCGGACGGCTCCATCGTGGAAGGCGTACGTGTCGTGCGAGCGTTTCTGTTGCGCGCGGGCGTTCAACCGGGGGACTTTTTCTTTTATGACGGCTCAGGACTCTCCCCGGATGACCGCATCACGCCGCGAGCCTTGACCGCGCTGCTGCGCTATATTGCGGCGCAGCCATGGGGCATGCAGTTTCGCGGTACCCTGCCCGTTGGTGGAGTTGACGGGACGCTCTCCGACCGCTTTGCCAGAGGCCCGCTGCACAACCGGATCTACGCGAAAACCGGCACGCTGGACGAAGTGAACTCTCTCAGCGGATATGTGACGGCCAGGAGCGGGCGAATTCTGGTGTTTTCCATTCTTTGCAATGGCCACCTGCCGCAGGCGAGGGGAATCACTCATACCATCGACGGCATCGTTAGTGCCGTCGCCGCGGCAAACTGAAATTGAATCGCGCGGTCCATCCGCGTCTCAAAGTACGCGAACGTCTTGTCAGGAGGACATCATGTCCGAACGAAAACCGCAGAACTACGCCAACCATACCCGGTTCGATCCGGTATTCCATTACTTCCTCGCGCCTGTCCTGTTGATTACGCTGATCGGGACCATCATGCATCTGGTCAGGCGTCCGCAGTTGCCGAGCGTATGGCATGTGGTGCTGGCATTGGCGCTTTTGGTGCTTGCGACGTTATGCCGGACATACGCTTTGAAAGTGCAGGACCGCGTGATTCGTCTGGAAGAGAGGATGCGGCTGGCCATGCTGCTGCCGGAGTCTCAGCGCGGTCACATCGCGGACCTGAGCGTGAAGCAGTTGGTTGCGCTGCGCTTTGCCTCAGACGCCGAACTGCCAGCTTTGGCGGAGCGTGCATGGAGGGAGAACCTGGAGCCCAAGCAGATCAAGCAGGCCATTCAAGTCTGGCGGCCGGATTATCATCGAGTGTGAAAAGCCGGTACCATCGCATCTGGAGTCGCCGTTGAAAGTGCGTCCGCAGCTGATCCTGTTGGCCTGCGTTGGTTTGCTTGGGACGGGCTGCCGCCGTCTGCCCCCATCTAAGCCGCTGAACCAACTGACACCGACGGAGATGCAGGGCCGTGCCGTCTTTCAATCCCATTGCGCGGTGTGCCACTCCGCCAATACGGAGAATTCCCTGCATGGGCCTGGATTACAGGCGCTCTTCAAGAAGCCGTATCTGCCGAGTGGCGCGCCCGCGAATGACGAGCGAGTGACGGCCACCATTCTGCACGGCCGCAATATGATGCCGGCCTTTGGCAGCCAACTGGATGACGAGCAACTGCAAAGTCTGCTGGCGTATCTGCACACCTTATGAACTCCGAAATTCCGCCGAATCCGCCGCCTGAGGCCGCCGCGAAACTTCCCGGAGTGGCTGCCATCGCTCTGTGGCTGCTGCTGGAGGCGCTCATTGGAGTGGCTGGAGTGTTCACCGGTCATTTCGCCACCCGCGCGTCCCGCAATACGGTGCTGGCCGTGGCAAGTTTTCTCGCCGTGGCGAGCCTGGGCCTGCTGCGGATGAAGCGCTGGGGGTGGGCGCTGGCGCTGGCGGCAGCATTCCTGAGCAGCAGTTACGGCATTTACATGATCATGCGTTTCCACCAGAACAATTTCTGGGTGATGACGATTGTGAACTTCATTTTTTTCTTCTATCTTGTGCGCCCGGAGATTTTGAGACGTCTTCGGTGAGGGCGGACTGTCTGCGTGCGTGGGCGAGGTCAATCGAAGGCCGGCCTGCCCAACACTGGGAACGATCCAGTCGACTGCAGTATTTTCCAATCGAAGGATGAGCCTGAAGGGTGGGGAGTAATCGTGCTGGGGAAGGCTCCTTTTGTATTTTGATTTGGAATGAGTTTAGCAGTAGCCGAGGCGGAGGGAATGTGGGAATCGGTTTT
>DAHVZT010000094.1 GCA_027323885.1 Acidobacteriaceae bacterium | reverse complement strand
GCCAGCATATCGGAATCCACCGCCAGCCCGGCGCGCACTCGGGTTTGCGCGTCCGCCAGCAGCGCCTGCGCTGTCGCCTGCTCACGCTGCGCAACGTCGATCTCCCGTTGAGCGTACAACACGGCTTGATACGCCTGGACTACGCCCAGGACCACGCCTCTCTTCGCCTGGTCGCTCATCGACGCCGCGCTGCCCGCTGTCAGCCGGGCACCCTTGATCTGTTCCTGCGTGCCGAACCAGTTGAAGAGCATCCACGAGCCACTGAGCCGGGTGGCAAAATTGCCGACCGGCGTTGGCCGGTTCAATGAATTCAAAGCAAAATCGCTGGTCGTAAATCGCTGCTGCCGCAGCTTTGTGCCGAAGACGTACACCGGATCGTTGCCGCGTGAAATATCCTCGGCAAAGTTGAGGCGTGGCAGCAGTCCGGTGCGCGCCAGCGTGGTTTGTGCGACCGCCGCGTTCAGATCCGCCTGCGCCATCGCCGCTGCGGGGTTCTGCCCGAGTGCCAGGTCGATCGCCTGCCGAAGAGTGAGGGGCTGTTGCTGAGCAACCGCCGCCATGCTTACCAGACAACTGAAGATCGCCGGCCACAGGGCCCGATAGATACGAGCGTGCATCGAGTGATATGTCCTCAATTGGAGCGTTCACTCGAATAAAGCCCAGGACATTCGAATTCGTTACAGAACCGGCGAAAACAAACATGGTCCGCTGTTTCCGAGGATGCTTCACGCTGAATGCCCCGGTTGCGGGAAAGGAAGGCGAACGTTGTTGTATCTTTATGGAAGCGATAGAAATTATGTCGCTAACCTTTTATGGGCTTGTGCTATCTAAGTAGCAGCGGGAGTGTTTCCCTGCAATACCTTCTCGAGGCAGCCTATTTGCCGTTTGCAGTGGTGAAGTTTGCGCTAAGCCTCAGTTTCCCTGTGAGTACATCGTGCACAAAGCGGAGTAGCCGTTGGCGCATCCCACTGCTTTTATTGGGATTGACTGTCGCCGTTTTTACCTGGGGCTTGCAGTACAAACTGTCCCTTTACGATCCACCCCAGGCTGTCACCCGAAAGATGCCGAGCGCGAAGCTGCTGTCGTCCGATGAACAGGCGGCAATTGCTGCGAGTCCGCTGTCGAGCTTTGCCTCGCCGCCCGAAAAGACGATTCGGACCATATTTACCTCGATCCTTCTCCTCTTTGTTCTGAAACTGGCCTCCCCAAGCTTGCAGCCCGCAGTCCGGATGGAATCGTTGACCGCGAACCGAGGGTGGCTGTTGCGACGGTTCTCGAACATGAACGCATTCTTTTTCCTACCCCCTCCTCCCTCAATACCACTCTCTAAGCTACTCGCCTTCGCGGGCGATCCATCTGGTCGATCCAATCATTACTCCCGCAAGGCATGAACGGAATGCAGGTCATTCGAACCAAGCCTTGGCATAGGCAGGAACGTTTTCTCATGAAGATTTCCAAGCGAACAGTAATTGCAGTGGTTGTCGTTCTCATCGTAATCTGCGCTGTCTGGGCAATCCACGTCAGAGGTGGGAGCGAAAGGCAAGCGGCGAAAAGCTCTTCCCAGAATCAGATGTTTGAAGCAGCGGCGGTGGCTGTGGTTCAGCGCATGCCAGCGGAGGACTCCGTCACCATTCCCGGCGTCTTTCAGGCGTATCAGGACGTCCTGGTTCATGCCGAAGTGACCGGTTACGTTAAGAACATTTTTGTCGATATCGGCGACCGGGTACACACCGGGGAAGTCCTGGCGATTCTCGATGTTCCCGATTTGAACGCAGAAGTGAACGCAGCCCAGGCCGCCGTTAGTCGTGACAAATCGGAAATCCAACGGACCCGCAACGATGTTGCCCGGGCCGTGGCCATCCACGCAGCCCTCCACTCTGAATATGCGCGGTTGAAGACGGCCGCCGCGACGCTGCCGGGATTGATTGCGCAGCAGGATCTGGATGACAAACAGGCCGCTGACCTCTCTTCTGAGGCACAGATCGACGCCGCCAAGTCGGCATATGCGGCGGCACAGGAAAAGACCAGCGAAGACGAGGCAACCCTGGAACGCTACAAGGCCATGCAGGCATATTCCTATGTGCGCTCGCCTTTCAATGGCGTCGTCACCTTTCGCTTTGCGGACACCGGCGCTTTGATCGCGGCAGGCACGAGCGAAAGCAAGGAAGCCATGCCGGTTGTGCGTGTCGCCCAGAGCGATCTGCTGCGTCTTCGCATGCCAGTGCCGGAATCCGATGTGGATTACATGCACGTCGGCGATCCTGCGGTTGTTCAAGTGCAGGCCACAGGGGAAAAGATCAACACCCGTATTGTCCGTTTTACGCGCTCCCTCGATACCGATACCCGAACCATGCTGACCGAAGTCGATATTCCCAACAAGGACCTTCATTTGGCTCCCGGCATGTTTGCCAACACTACCTTTCCATTAACGCAGGACCGCAATGCCATGATCGTGCCCATCGATGGCATCGTCGAGGGAGACCAGCCGTACGTGCTGGTCGTGAACCAGCAAAATCGGGTGGTGAAGCACCCGGTGGTGCTGGGAATTCAAGGCCCCAATTTCTACCAGGTGGTAAGCGGGGTCCATATCGGAGACAGGGTCATCGTCGGCAACCAAGCGAATTACCAGACGGGTCAAAAAGTGACACCGAGCCCAGTGGATATGAGCTTGGCGACGTTCAAGCAGACATCCAGTCATCTCCAAAGCCCGCAGCCAACCCAGCAACCTTCGTCGCCCGAGAAAGGGCAGAAGTAAATGTCGTCGTTTGCCATCCGCTATCCATTTTTCATCCTGATGGCGTGCATGGCTATCGTTGTGATCGGAACGGTCAACCTGCTGAGCATGCCGGTCGATCTGTTTCCGGCTGTCAAAATCCCGGTGGTGGTGGTCGCGACCTTTTACTCCGGCATGCCGCCGGA
>DAHVZT010000076.1 GCA_027323885.1 Acidobacteriaceae bacterium | reverse complement strand
CAAACGAATCTGCTCCAAACTCAACTTCTCCGCTTCGTGCACGCTGATCTTCAATCCTCAGCATGACTCCTCCTTCAGGCTCATCTTCTATTGGAATCAATCCTGTCCTTCAGGCTCATCTTGTATTGGAAAAGAGTATGGGAATACATAGAAGGCAATTGATTGTATAGTGGTTATAGAACTGTCTATCCACTGTCCTCGTTCCGCGAGGCAGCAAATCCTAAAGCCGCCGCAAGGCGGCTTTAGCGTTGGAGGAGCATTGCAAATCGCCTATATGGACGATGCCGGCGATCTCGGCGCGGTCGCCGATCCGCCGCTCTACAACGATCAGCCCATCTTTGCGTTAACCTTGTTTATAGTGAATCAGAATCGCTTATCGGCGCTGGTTCCAGAATTCCTTCGAATCAAACGTAAGTTTTATCCTGGCCTCAATCCTCCAGCGTCGAAATTTTTGGCAGCGGTGTTGAAAGAAGTTAAAGGAGCGGATGTTCGCCGCGATATCGCGGTCGGCTCTAGGAATCAGTCCAGGCATGCAACGCTTTTTTTGTCCGAGGTCGTTGAACTTTGCGTCCGTTCCGACGTCAAGTTGATCTCGAAAGTCCTCGTTAAAGGTGTGGGGCAACATGTTGATCCTACCGCCGTATATACCGCCTCGTGTCAGTCGCTATTTAAGTCGTTCGATCATTACCTCTCGACCGTTGGCGATGTGGGCTTCTGCATCGCGGATTCTCGAACCAAGGGCTTGAATGTACCTGTGGCCCACTCGATATTCACGCAAATGTTCAGTTCCCGACTGGCGCAATATCCAAGGATCATGGAGCTTCCTACCTTTGGACACAGCGAAAATCATGTGGGTGTCCAGCTTAGCGACCTAATCACGTCCGCCCTCATCGTACCGGCAGCGGTACACACCTACTGCACTGGCCATATTGCGAATGTGCATGTACAAGCCGGATATTCTAAAATTAGAGCGAAGTTTACGTCGGCCCTTAAGTGTCTTCTCTATCGCTATCAGGATTCCGAACAAGCGTGGCGAGGCGGAATTACCGTGAGCGACGGGATATCGCATCGGCCCTCTTCCGCACTGTTCAAGGACGTTCCTGGCACTTGAACTGGGTATCTCGTCCATTATGGATAAAAATTGAACTTTGAATCGTTCCCGCGCTCTTCTGCGCGGGCGAGAAAGCACCTATAAAGAATGCATCGCTGGTCGAAACTGTTTCTACCCACTCTTCGTGAGGCACCGGCGGATGCCGAGGTCGCAAGCCACAAGTTCCTGGTCCGCGCCGGATATATCCGGCAATTGGGCGCGGGCATTTACTCCTATCTGTTCCTGGGGCAGCGATCGATCCAAAAGATCGTCGGCATTGTGCGGCAGGAGATGGACACCATCGGGCAGGAGTTTCTGCTGCCTACGCTGCTGCCCCGCGCGCTTTGGGAGCAGAGCGGGCGCTGGACAGCGATGGGCGACAACATGTTCCGCCTGAAGGACCGCAAGGGTGCGGACCTGTGCCTGGGCATGACGCATGAAGAGGTGATGACCGAGATTGCCCGCAAGGAACTGCGCAGCTATAAACAATTGCCGCAGATCTGGTATCAGATTCAAACGAAGTTCCGCGACGAGCCGCGTCCCAAGTCCGGCCTGCTGCGGGTGCGCCAATTTCTGATGAAGGACGCGTATTCGTTCGACGTGGATGCCGCAGGTCTGGATGTCAGTTATAAAAAGCACGATGAAGTCTACCGGCGTATTTTTTCTCGCTGCGGATTGCAGTTTGTCGCCGTCGATGCGGACTCCGGCGCGATGGGAGGCTCACAATCGCAAGAGTTCATGGTCTATACGGAAGCGGGTGAAGATCTGATCGCAAGCTGCGCTCAATGCGGCTATGCGGCGAATACGGAAAAGGCCACTTCGCAATTGCCGCCTGCGGAAGACCTGGCGCCGACCGGCGACGGCAACCCGGAACTGGTGCATACGCCGGGCATGGGCGCAATCGCGGACGTGACTGCGTTTATGAAGGTCAGCGCGACGCAGGACATCAAGTGCGTGGCGTACATGGCGGAGCAACGAGACGCGTCCGGCAAGGCACAGTGGCTGCCAGTCGCTGTTTTCCTGCGCGGAGACCACAGCGTGAACGAGACCAAGCTGCTTGGCCTGCTTCGCGCCAGCCAGTTGCGGCCGATGACGGCGGAGGAGTTGGAAACCTACATTCACGCGCCAGCGGGATATCTGGGACCGGTCGGCCTGACGCCAGCCAAGGAGCTGATGACCGCGGAATTGAGCGTCGTTGTCGATCACGCGCTGGAGAATCGCAAGAACATGATTTGCGGCGCGAACAAGCTGGATTACCACTTCCGCAACGTGACGGCGGGACGCGACTTTACCTGGACCACTGCAGCGAGCATCCGCAACGTGAGCGAGGGCGAAGGCTGTCCGCAGTGCAATGCTCCGCTCCGTGTGGCAAAAGCAGTCGAGGTCGGCCACATCTTCAAGCTTGGCTACAAGTATTCCGAAAGCATGGGCGCGCGTGTGCTTGATCCCACCGGGAAAGAGATCACTCCCATTATGGGGAGCTACGGAATTGGAATTGAGCGCATCCTGACCGCCTGTGTGGAGCAGAACTTTGACGAGAATGGTTTTTTTCTGCCGCCCTCCATTGCGCCCTATGAGGTGGTCGTGACCATCACCAACGTTGCCGATGCAGCGCTGGTGGCTGCCGGAGAAAAGCTGACCGGCGAACTGGAAACCGCGGGTCTGGATGTTCTGCTCGATGACCGTGAGGAGCGGGCCGGCGTCAAATTCAAAGACGCGGACCTGATCGGAATCCCATTCCGGATCAACGTGGGGAAGAAAGTAGCGCAGGGGGCTGTGGAACTCGTCACGCGCGCAAGTCGCTCCAGTGAAGACGTTCCGCTGCATGGCATTGTGGAAGAGATGACCCAGCGGATTTGCCAAGCTTTACCGGGCAGGCCGGGTCAATGACTTCAAATTCCAGGCCACGTGCGTCAATCCGGGTCAGTCAAGCACGATATGAACTCCCCGCCAGCCGGAAAGGCCCGGTGGGAATGGGACGCACAATTTACCAGGAAGCCGGCACGCCGCGTAGGTGGATGAAAGCAGGTCAAGGGAACTGATGGCGGAATACGAGAGAGCGGCGCGAACCACAACACGGGTTTCCGCCACAAGGAACGGCGGCAGGTCTGGAGGAACGTCCGCAGGAAGCGGGCGGCCACGGAGCCGCTCCGGCCCGGGCAGGCGCGGCGGCAGGTGGAATCTGAACTGGAAGCAAAAACTTCTGGTCGGGACCCTTGCGGTCCTCCTGGTATTTGTCCTGATGGTCGCGTCCGTGTTCGCGTATTACTCCCATGAGTATGCACGCGTGGTGGAGCAGCGACTCCGACAGCCCTTGTTTGCGGACACCGCCAAGATCTATGCCGCCCCACGCGAGGTGCGGCCCAAACAGAAATACAGCGTGCAGCAGATAGCCCAGGACCTGTTACGGGCCGGTTACACTCCGGTCGGAGTCTCGCATCCATCGCAGCTTGGAACGTTCTCGAAGAAGGAAACCAGCATCCACATTCAGCCGGGTCCGCAGTCTTATCACGCGCCGGACGGCGCAACTGTGTTTACCTCCAAGGGCGTCGTAACAAAGATTTCCGGCGATGACGGCCAGCAACTCGGCGCGTATGAACTGGAGCCCGAGCTGATTACGGGCCTTTCCGATAAAGATCGCGGGAAACGGCGGCTCGTCACCTATGACGAATTGCCGAAATATCTGGTGCCCGCGGTCACTTCCATCGAGGACCGGCGGTTTTTCGAACATGGTGGTGTGGACTATATCCGCGTAGTCGGGGCGGTACTCGCGGACGTGAAGACGCGACGTTATAGCGAGGGCAGTTCCACCCTGACCATGCAGTTGGCCAGGCTTTTGTTCCTGTCTCCGGAAAAGCACTGGAAGCGGAAGATCATCCAGACGGCCATTGCTTTCCAGTTGGAGAGTCGCTTCACCAAGAAGCAAATCTTCACCATGTATGCCAACGAGATTCCCCTGGGACAGCGCGGCAGCTTCGCCGTAAACGGCTTTGGAGAAGCGGCGCAGGCATACTTCGGAAAAAATATTCGCGATCTCACTCTGCCGGAGTGCGCTTTGCTGGCGGGAATGATCCAGGGGCCGAGCCGCTTGTCCCCTTACAGGCATGCCAAGCGGGCGATCATTCGCCGCAACATGGTGCTGGACGCCATGGTGGAGACTCACTCCATAACTCCGCAGCAGGCCCGGCAAGCCAAAGCCGCGCCGCTCAAGCTGGCGCCCTTCAGCGTTGACGAGCGCGAGGCGCCATACTTTGTCGACCTGGTTCGGGACAAGCTGATCCAGCGCTATGGTGACCGCAACATCAACGCGGAAGGACTGCACATCTACACCTCGCTTGACCCGGACCTGCAGACGGACGCGACTCTTGCGGTGGAACACGGGATGGAGCAGGTGGACGCAATGCTGGAGCATCGTGCTGCGCGTCTCGCCAAGCTTAGCAAGTCCAAGGTAGTACCGCACGTTACGCTTCCGCAGGTTGCGCTCATTGCGCTCAATCCTCACACTGGCCAGGTGCTGGCGCTGGTGGGGGGACGCAACTACGGTCAGAGCCAACTCGATCACGCGATCAGCCAGCGGCCTACCGGTTCTGTCTTCAAACCCTTCGTCTACGCGACGGCCTACAACAGCAGCCTGACCGGAGTTCCATTGCCTGGGCAGCAGGGCGTCTTTACCTCTGTCACCATGCTGAACGACTCGGACACGACCTTCAGCTTCGATAACGGCAACGTGCAGTATGAGCCGCACAACTACAAGCATGAAGATCTGGGCATGATTACCGCGCGCATGGCCCTCATGCTTTCGCAGAACGTGGCCACCGTATCCCTTGCCCAGATGGTCGGATTCGACAATGTGGCGACCCTGGCGCACCAGGCCGGCATCCCCTCCGTGCAGGCCACCCCGGCTGCGGCGCTGGGAGCCTATGACGCCTCTCCGATGCAGATCGCCGGGGCCTACACCATCTTTGCGAACAACGGAGTTAAGATCGACCCCACCATGATCGCGTCCGTACGGAAGCCAAATGGAGACGTGGTGGACGATTTCGCGCCAATCTCCAAGCCGGTGCTCGATCCTCGCGTCGCCTATCTCACGCTCAGCCTGATGCGCGATGTGATCGATCATGGAACCGCCCAGCGAGTGCGCGGATTGGGCTTTCAGGCTCCCGCTGCGGGCAAAACCGGCACGGAGCACGACGCATGGTTTGCCGGGTTCACCAGTAACCTGCTGTGTGTAGTTTGGATCGGGAATGACGACTACACCGATCTGAAGCTTGAGGGAGCGCAGGCGGCGCTTCCGATCTGGGCGGAATTCATGAAGACTGCCGTGAAGCTGCCGCAGTACTCCGACACGCAATTTTTCGATCCCCCCGCGGGAATCACTGAGGTTTCGCTCGACAAAAACACCAATCTGCTGGCCGACTCCGCCTGTCCCATTGACTACATCGCCGCGTTTCTTGACGGCACGCAGCCGACCGCCACATGCGACCACCCTAACGCCGATCAGCGCAACGTGTTCCAGAAGATCTTTGGACTGGGTGGGCCGCCGAAGGCCGGGCTCCCGGTCAATCCGGCGACGCCGCCAAATGTGGTGCAGCCGCAGCCCCCTGCGGGGAGTGCCCCGCAGAATGCGAATGCCGCATCCAATCCGAACGAGCCCGTGCAGAAGAAAAAGAAAAAGGGATTTTTCGGTAGAGTGTTCGGTGCGTTTCATGATGACAAAAAGAACCAGGGGACGCCGAACAACGAGGGCCAGCCGCCGCCGCAATAAGGCTTCCTTTCCCTCGCTGGGCTCGAATAGTGATCGCGTGCGGGCAAATGGCCTCGGCGCGGTCTTGTTTCCATGCGAAACTCGTGATCAGATGGAACGCCGGAGCAGATTTGGGAAAGGGGCGGAGAATGGCTGAAATGACGCAACAAAATTTGAAGGATCCGGTATGCGGAATGCAGATCGATCCGGAGAAAGCGACCATAAGCCGCATCCATGGCGGAACGACCTACTATTTTTGCGGAGAATCCTGCGCCAAAAAATTCCAAAAGGATGCTGCCACGTACACCCGGCCGAAAACGGATCCGGTGTGCGGCATGAAGGTCTATCCCGCTACCGCCGCGGCTAGATTGCAGCATGCGGGCTCGACGTATTTTTTTTGCAGTCTTGGTTGCCGGGACAGGTTCGCGGCGGCCCCGGAACAACATTTGAATTCAGAAGCCTCAGCTGCCTCGATGGAGCGAAACAACCAGCGCGCAACCGGCTCAGGCGCTTCCGGGACGTCCGATCGAGGCAAAGACGCAGCATCGGACGCGCTGGAATACGTTTGTCCGATGGACCCGCAGGTCCATGAGAACGCGCCGGGACCGTGTCCCATCTGCGGAATGGCATTGGAACCCGCGCAAATTTCTCTGGATACGGAAATGGTGGAGTACACCTGCCCGATGCATCCGGAGATTGTGCTGCCCGAACCGGAGAACTGCCCGATCTGCGGAATGGCTCTGGAGCCGCGCGCCGTCGCGGTTGAAGATGGAAATCCGGAACTGGATTTTATGACTCGCCGGTTTGCTGTGGCGGTCGCATTGACTCTGCCCCTGGTGGTTCGCATGGTCCTGGGGATGCTCTCGCCGGAAGACTTCGACACCATCATGACCAGCCCGTTCGTGGAGTGGCTGCAGTTGGTGCTGGCATCCATGGTAGTGCTATGGTGCGGCTGGCCCTTTCTTGAACGCGCATGGAACTCGCTCCGGACCTTCCGCTTGAACATGTTTACTCTGATCGGCCTGGGCGTCGGGGCGAGCTATCTCTACAGCGTGGTTTTGCTGGTCCTGTCGCATCGGCTGATGCCCGGACTGCGGGACGAAGAAGGTTCGCTGCATCTGTATTTCGAGCCTGCCGCTGTAATCACCACGCTCGTGCTGCTGGGGCAGGTACTGGAACTGCGCGCGCGCAGCCGGACCAATTCCGCGCTTCGCTCGCTTCTGAATCTCGCGCCTAAGACAGCAAGGCTGGTGCGTCCCGATGGTTCGGAAGAGAACATCCTGCTGCCGGTGGTCAAAGCCGGGGACCAGTTGCGTGTGCGTCCCGGCGAACGTATTCCGGTGGACGGCACCGTGCTGGAAGGCAACAGCAGCGTGGATGAATCGATGATCTCCGGCGAACCGATCCCTGTTGAAAAGGGCCCTGGAAGTCCGCTGATCGGTGGCACCGTCAACGGAACGGGCGGCCTGCTGATGCGCGCCGAGCGAGTCGGCAGCGCGACCTTCCTCAGCCAGATTGTCCGCATGGTCGGCGAAGCCCAGCGGACCAGGGCTCCGATTCAGCGGCTTGCCGACCAGGTGTCGAGCTGGTTTGTTCCAGCCGTGGTAGTGGTTTCAATCATCACGTTTTTCGCCTGGCACCATTTTGGCCCCCACCCGCATATGGCGAATGCACTGGTGAACGCGGTCGCCGTTCTCATCATCGCGTGCCCATGCGCGCTCGGTCTGGCCACACCCATGTCGATCATGGTCGGGATGGGCCGTGGTGCGCAAGCCGGCGTGCTGATCCGCAACGCCGCAGCGTTGGAAACTCTGGCGCAGGTCAAAACTCTGGTGATCGATAAGACAGGTACGTTGACCGAGGGCAAACCTCGGCTGACGCAGATCGTAAGGTTCGATACCCACGGCGCAGAAGCATGGAGCGACAATGAACTTCTGCGGCTCGTCGCCAGCCTGGAAGCTTCGAGTGAGCATCCCTTGGCTGGCGCCCTGGTGCGGGCAGCGAATGAGCGCCAGGTGACCCTGGTGCCTGCCGCGGATTTCCAGGCTGTGCCCGGTAAAGGCGCGACCGGAACGGTCGATGGCCGCCGCATCGCCGTTGGAAACCTCGCGTTGATGCAGGACCACGCAATATCCGTACAAGATGCGGAAGCGCACGCTTCAGAACTGGCGGGCCAGGGTGCGACCTTGCTCTATGTAGCCGTGGACGGCAAATTGACCGCGCTCATGGCCGTCGCCGATCCGATCAAAGACTCCGCACGCCGCGCCATAGAAGATCTTCGCAAGGAGGGCCTGCGGATCGTAATGGTGACAGGAGACACACGCGCAACCGCGGAAGCCGTAGCGCGCCAGCTTGGAATCGATCAAGTGGAAGCCGGCGTTTTGCCGGGGGAAAAAGCGTCCACGGTAATGAGTCTCCGCAGGAATGGCAGAGTTGCGATGGCCGGGGATGGGATCAACGATGCCCCAGCGCTGGCTGTCGCCGATGTCGGAATCGCGATGGGCAGCGGAACGGATGTAGCAATTCAGACGGCTGGAATTGTGCTGGTGCGCGGCGATTTAAGCGGCCTTGTGCGTGCGCGCCGTCTGAGCCGCGCTACCACGGCCAATATCCGGCAAAATCTCTGGTTTGCCTTTCTCTACAACACGCTGGGAATTCCGATTGCCGCTGGCGTCCTTTACCCGTTCTTCGGGATTCTGCTCAGTCCTGTGGTGGCGAGTGCCGCCATGATGTTCAGTTCGGTCTCGGTGATCACGAACGCGCTAAGGCTGCGGCACGTTCCCCTGTAGCGCCCCTGAGAGTGGAAACGCACTGGCGGGAACACGGGGTTGTTAGAATCGAAACATACCGATGAAGTGCCCTTATTGTGGATTCACGCAGGACCGTGTTGTCGATTCGCGCGAAAGCAAGGAAGCCGACTCCATTCGCCGCAGACGCGAGTGCGAGCGCTGCGAAAAACGCTTTACGACCTATGAGCGCCTGGACGAAATTCCTTACATGATCGTGAAAAAGGATGGCCGCCGGGAAAGGTTCGAGCGGCAGAAAATTCTGAGTGGCCTCCTTCGCGCTTGCGAAAAGCGTCCGGTGCCCGCAGCGCAGTTGGAGGCGATCGTCAACCAGGTGGAGAGCTTCGTCGTCGACTCCGCGGAGCGCGAGCGCACCTCGGGTGAAATCGGCGAAATGATTATGCGCCAGCTCAAGTCGATGGACACTGTGGCGTATATTCGGTTCGCCTCTGTGCACCGGGACTTCAAAGATGTCAGCGAGTTCAAGTCGGAACTGGATTCGCTCTAGTCAACAATCGTCGTCATCTCGCCTGAGCGAAGTTGATCGCGCCATCGAGAAGCAACGGAGGGGGAACGTAATGAATGCAGAATCCGCGGCACGCGAACATCGGGTCACGTTGATTCCGGGCGATGGAATCGGCCCGGAGATTACGCGCGCTGTAGTTCGAATTCTGGAAGCCACCGGCGTCAAGTTCCAATGGGAAGAATCGCTGGCAGGCGCGGAAGCTTACGAGCGCTACCAGGAGTACATTCCCAAGGAACTCTATCTTTCGATCGAACGCAACCGCGTCGCGCTGAAGGGCCCGGTGACAACGCCTATCGGCGGTGGATTCACCTCCATCAACGTGACTCTGCGCAAGCACTTTGAGCTTTACGCCAACTACCGGCCCATACGCAACCTTCCCGGTCTTCCGACGCACTACCCTGGCATCGATCTGCTCATCATTCGTGAGAATACTGAGGGCGAGTACGTCGGCATTGAGCATGAAGTGGTTCCCGGCGTGGTGGAGTCGATCAAAATCATCACGGAAAAAGCCTCCACGCGAATTGCGGAGTTTGCTTTTGCCCACGCCAGGAAGGAAGGCCGCAAGAGAATCCACTCCATTCACAAAGCGAACATTATGAAAATGTCCGATGGTCTCTTCCTGCGGTGCGCGCGTGACGTGGCCAAAAGATATCCAGATATTGTGTACGGGGAACATCTGGTGGACAACACCTGCATGCAGTTGGTGACGAACCCTTACCAGTACGACATGCTGCTGCTGGAAAATCTTTATGGGGACATCATCAGCGATTTGTGCGCCGCGTTCGTCGGCGGGCTCGGGCTGGTTCCCGGAGCCAACCTTGGCAAGGACTGCGCCATTTTTGAAGCGGTGCACGGATCGGCTCCGGACATCGCCGGCAAGAACATCGCGAATCCCACGGCGCTTTTGCAGTCCGGAGTGCTGCTGCTGCGCCATCTGGAAGAAACCGATGCCGCCGATCGTGTGCAGCGCGCCATTGAAACAGTGTATGAAGGCAAGAAGTCGCTGACCCGCGATGTGGGGGGCACGGCAGGAACCGCTGAGTTTGGCGATGCGATAATCGAGGCCCTGACAAGCTGAACTCGGGAAGAAGGACCTGTATGTTTCACGTCGATTCAACTCGCCTGGCCATCGCCGCTTCCCTGCTGCTGGTTTTTCCCATGGCTGGATGCAATCGGAAGCCGCTGCCGAAAACGGGCTCGATGGGTCTGGCGCAGTCTCGATCGCAAGGCAGGGACTTCATCCAAATCGATGCTGCCAACTCCGGCACGATCACCGGCACGGCGCATTACAATCCGTTGTTTGCCGTTTCCAGGGCGGACGGCCATTTCACCGCCAAGGGACTGCCGCCGGGTACCTGCACCTTGGCTGCGGTGCAGGAAAAACTCGGCACAAAGAGCCAATCTGTTACCGTTCAGAAACAATGGACGACGGTGGCGGACTTCACTTTCACTGAATAGTTGCAAAATTTGCACATCCCCGTTCTCAATGGACCAATTGACCCGATGAACAACAAACAAAATGTCGGCATCCTCGGCGCAACTGGAATGGTTGGCCAAAGATTTATTCAGCTTCTGGAAAATCATCCGTGGTTTCAAGTCTCATGGCTGGCCGCGAGCGACCGGTCCAGCGGCAAGACTTATGGAGACGCGGTGCGCTGGAAGCTGGACACTCCTCTGCCGCCCGCGATCGCTTCCATGCCCGTCTCCCCCGCCGTGCCTGACGATGCTCCTCAGATCATTTTCGCTGCGCTTGATACGGACATTGCGCGTGAACTGGAGCCGAAGTTTGCCGCGGCTGGCTGCGCTGTCATATCAAACTCCAGCGCGTTCCGCATGCAGCCGGATGTCCCGCTCGTCATTCCAGAGGTCAACGCGGACCATCTCGCGCTGTTGCCGCAGCAGAACTGGAATGCAGCTTCCCAGCAGCGCAAGGGTTACATCGTGACCAACCCCAACTGTTCGGCCATTGGACTGGTGCTCGCGCTCAAGCCGCTGGAGCAGCGCTTTGGGTTGCGCGCGGTGTTCGTCAGCACCATGCAGGCGGTCAGCGGAGCTGGATATCCGGGGGTACCGTCGCTCGACATCCTCGGCAACGTAGTTCCCTTCATCCGCAATGAAGAAGAAAAGCTGGAAGCCGAAACGCAGCGCCTGCTTGGCAGGCTGGAGGAGGGCAAAATCGCGCCCCTCAATGCTAAAGTGAGCGCGCAATGCAATCGTGTCGCGGTCGAGGACGGCCACACTGAGAGCGTCAGCATTCAACTCGCTCACAGCGCGACCCGCCAGGACATCCTCGCCGCGTGGCGCGAGTTTCATCCCTTGCGCGGGGCCAACCTGCCTACCGCGCCCGCGCAGCCTGTCGAATATGACGCGAGGGAAGACCGTCCCCAGCCCAGGCTGGATCGGATGCGTGGCCGCGGCATGACAGCAACGGTCGGCCGGCTGCGCCCCTGTTCCCTGCTCCATTGGAAGTTCACTGTGCTGTCACACAATACGATTCGTGGCGCGGCAGGTGCTGCGCTGCTGAATGCGGAACTGCTGGCCTCGCGCGGCATGCTGTTGCCCGGTGTGTCCGTTTCTCCGGGGACCTCAGCATGAAGATCGTCGTGATGAAATTCGGCGGCACTTCCGTGGAGAGTCCATCCGCCATCAGCCGCACCGCGGAAATCGTAGAGGGCCGTCGCGCGCGCGGCATGGCGCCGGTTGTCGTCGTCAGCGCCATGGCCAAGGTGACCGACCAGTTGCTCGCCGCGGCGGCTGCAGCGGAACGCGGCGACAAGACCGGAGCGCTGGCCATCAGTTCGCGCCTGCGGAATCGCCACCTGGACGCCGTGTCCGCTTTGTTGTCCGGTGCGGCCGCTGGAACTGTTCATGCCTGGATGGAAGAGCAATTCCAGGCGCTGGACGATCTGCTGCGTGGCCTGGCAGCGGTGCAGGAACTGACTCCTCGCACCACCGACCTGGTCGCGTCCTATGGCGAACGTCTTTCCAGCCGCATGATCGGCGAGTATTATGCGCAATGTGGGCTGAATGGCGCGTATGTCGATGCGCGCACCTGCATCCTGACCGACTCGCAGCACGGCAAGGCCGTGCCGCTGGAAGATAAAATCGAGCAGCAACTGGGACAGACTGTCATGCCGCTGCTGCAACAGGGCCGCATCCCAGTGCTTGGCGGGTTTATCGGAGCGACCGAGTCCGGAGTGACCACAACGCTCGGGCGCGGTGGCTCCGACTATACGGGCGCGCTGGTTGGGCGCGGGCTAAACGCACATGCCATCGAAATCTGGACCGACGTGAACGGCATTATGACCACCGACCCGCGGGTGTGCCCGGACGCGCTGCGGGTAAAAACGATCAGCTTTGAAGAGGCCGCGGAGCTTGCCTACTTCGGCGCAAAGGTGCTGCATCCCGCGACGATTCTTCCCGCCGTACAGAAGAACATTCCCGTCTGGGTGCTCAACTCCAAAGATCCGGCGAACCATGGCACGCAGATCACCGCCATGGCCGCGCACTCACGGTCGCCTTTCAAGTCCATTGCGATCAAGCGCAAGCTCACCATCATCGATGTCGTTGCCAGCCGCATGCTGATGACGCATGGCTACCTCCGGGCCATCTTTGAGGTCTTCGACCGCCATAAGAGTGCTGTCGATATGGTCTCGACTTCCGAGGTGAGCGTATCGTTGACTGTAGATTCCAACGAGCGGCTACCCGCCATTGCCGCCGACCTGAGTCAGATTGCGGATGTGAAATACGAGGGCCGCAAAGCCCTGGTGTGTTTAGTCGGCGAGAATATCCGGGGACAGAACGGAATCGCCGCACAGGTTTTTTCCGCCATTCGCCACGTGAATGTGCGGATGATCTCTCAGGGCGCGTCGGAGATCAATATGAGTTTTATGATTGAGGAGGAGGACGTGGAAGAAGCCGTGCGAGCGCTGCATGAACATTTCTTCCGCGATCCCGATCCGGACGTTTTCGATGTGACTGAGCGCGAAGGTCTATCAAATGCGATTGCAACGGCACAGGAGAACTAGCAATGCGCATGCTGATTTTAGGCCGGGGAAAAACAGGACGCGTTGTCGCCGAAGTGGCGCGGGAGCGCGGGCATAGCGTCCAGGTGCTGGATGCACGGGAAAACCAGGATGCCGGTTCTCTGACCCCGCCGAGCCTCGCGTCGTTTGACGTGATTCTGGACTTCACCACGCCCGAGGCAGTCGTTCCCAACCTGCGTGCATGTCTGGCCACCGGCGCCAGAGTGGTGGTTGGCACCACGGGATGGTACGAGCACCTCGCCGACATGCGTTCCCTGGCCCTGCGCAAGGACGCCGGACTGCTCTACTCCGCAAACTTTTCTTTCGGCGTTCAGATGCTGTATCAGGTCGCCAAGCTGCTCGGCAATGAAGCCGAGGGCTACACGTTCCAGATTGACGAGACGCACCACGCGGAAAAAGTGGATTCTCCCTCCGGAACTGCGTTGACTCTGCAGAAGGTTCTCGCCTCTACGACTCACGGCTCACACGCGACGATCACCGCGCATCGCGTTCAGGACGCAATCGGAACGCACCGGCTGGAGGTCTTCACTGCCGATGAAAGGATGGTGGTGGAGCATCAGGCGCTGTCCCGCCGCAGCTTTGCCTTTGGCGCGGTACGGGCGGCGGAATGGCTTTCCAGGCGTACCGGCTGCTACGACTTTCAGGACGTCTTTCAGGAAATCCTCCGGTAACCGGACGCTCAACCCATCAGATCGGGTTTATATACAGCGCACTTCATTGTAGACTTCGATCATATGGAGCTTTCCGGTTGCGGTACCGCGCTCATCACGCCATTCCAACAGGACGGAACCCTGGATGAGAAGGCGCTGCGAGATCTTGTCCGATGGCAGGTTAAGAACGGGATCCAGTTTCTCGTCCCGACCGGCTCGACCGGAGAAGCCTGTTCCCTGACCGAAGAAGAGTGGCTGCGGGTGGTGCGCCTGGTCATTGAAGCCTCCGGCGGAAGCGTGCCGGTATTCGTGGGCTGCAGTCATAATGATTCTCGCCAGGCAATCGCGCGTGTGCGCAAGCTGCAGACCGTTCCGGGCGTAACCGGCGTGCTGACCGCGAATCCCTACTACAACAAACCCACGCAGGAGGGTCAGTACCAGCACTTCCGCGCCATCGCGGAGAATACTCATCTTCAGGTACTCATCTACAACATTCCCGGACGCACCGGCATCAATTTGCTGCCCGAAACCACAGCGCGCCTTGCGGAAATTCCCAACATCATCGGCATTAAGGAGTCGAGCGGCAACCTGCAGCAGATCACAGAGGTCGTCCATTCGGTGCCGCGCCGCTTCCGTGTCTTTGCCGGGGATGACAATCTGGCGTTACCGATTCTCTCCATTGGCGGCGCAGGTGTCATTTCCGTGGCGGCAAACGCGATTCCCGCGGAGATGGCAGATATGACCAAGGCTGCGCTGGAGAACGACTGGGCGCGCGCGCGCAAGCTCTATCGTAAGTATTACAAGCTGATCACAGGCAATTTCATTGAGCCCAACCCGCAGCCAATCAAATGCGTGCTCGCCATGATGGGGCGAACCCAGGAGATTTACCGCCTGCCCATCATGCCTGTGACACCCGCTACGCGGACGTATCTGGAGCGGTTGGCTGGCGAGCTGGGATTGCTGGCGCACGCCGTCCCCCGCGGCGATATGCGCGTGTTCTAACTCGCACCAGCCTCTCATTCTGAGCGCAGCGAAAAATCCATAGGACAATTGCGCTGCAGACCACGAGAAGGTTCTCTGGATAGCTCCACTTAGCTCGGGATGACAAGTTCTTCTTGATTGCAGAATCATCCGGATTCAGACAAATTCAATTTAAGGACGCATTCTTCAGGTGCCGGAAATCCCACTTGCGACCCGCATTGACGCAGCTTTTGCGCTTGGCCCCAAGGCCATCGATTCTCCCGATGCAATCGCCGCTTTCTATGAAATGCGCGATGGCCTGACGCAGGGCGCGATCCGGGCAGCGGAGCCGGATCCCGCCGCGCCAAACGGATGGCGGGTGAACGCATGGGTCAAGCGCGGCATCCTGCTGGGTTTCCGGCTGGGGCATCTGGAGCAAACAGGTCACGAGCTTTCCTTTATTGATAAACACACTTACCCGCTGCAGCGCTTTTCTGTCGAAGACAAAGTTCGCGTCGTGCCCGGCGGTTCCGCGATTCGCAGCGGAGCGCACCTTGCGCCCGGAGTGATCTGCATGCCGCCGATGTATGTCAACGTCGGCGCCTATATTGGTGAAGGAACCATGGTCGACTCGCACGCGCTGGTTGGGTCGTGCGCGCAGGTGGGACGCAATGTTCACATCAGCGCGGCGGCGCAGATTGGCGGCGTTCTGGAGCCGGTGAATGCCAGCCCGGTGATCCTGGAAGATGACGTGCTTGTCGGCGGCAATTGCGGCGTATATGAAGGCGCTTTGGTGCGGAAGGGCGCTGTCCTGGGCGCAGGCGTCATTCTGACCCGCGCCACTCCTGTGTACGATATCCTTCGCGGCACAATTTATCGCGCGACAGCGGATTCTCCGCTGACCATTCCGGAAGACGCCGTCGTTGTCGCAGGCGCGCGCGCTATTACACGCGGCAAGGCGGCCGAGTGGGGCCTCAGCCTCTACACGCCGGTCATCGTAAAATATCGCGATGACAAAACGGAGCTGTCGCTGGAGCTGGAAGATCTGCTGCGGTAGCATCGCAATGGCCGGAATCGGATCCGCGCGTCATCCGACAAGAGGAAACCATGCCGCTGAAGCTGGAAGTGAGATTTCTTGAGAACATCTCAGCGACTTGACTTCGTCCCCAAGGCGATCGCATCAAAAGACCCAGGCCGATACTGTCCACGCGGTTGACTTCCTCTATATTGAGGACCAGTGGATCGGATGATCCTGCAGCGCATCGATCGAAGGCCGCCTCCCTCAAAATCGGGGATGGAGCACCCGGCGACGAGCATCGGCGGCTAGCCGGACCGGCCTCCGTGCTAGCATCAAGTCTTACAGATCAATGACAGAGAACACCTTACAAATCATTCCCCTCGGCGGCCTCGGCGAGTTCGGCAAAAACTGCATGGCGATGCGCTGGCAGGATGACATCTTCGTCATCGACGCTGGCCTGATGTTTCCCGACGAAGAACTGCTCGGCGTTGACGTTGTCGTGCCGGATATCACTTACCTCATCGAAAATCGCAAGCGCGTCCGCGCCATCGTGCTGACCCATGGGCATGAAGATCACATTGGCGGACTGCCATGGATTCTTTCCGAGCTGCAGGTGCCCGTGTATGGCACGGAGTTCACGCTGGCCTATGTGGAAGGCAAGCTGGAGGAGCACAACCTGCTGGACGAAACCGAGATGATCGAGATGATTCCCGGCGAATCATTTTCCCTCGGCATCTTCAAAATAACTCCGGTTCGCGTAACGCATAGCCTGGTGGACTGCGTTGCCCTGGCGATTGAAACGCCCGCCGGCCTGGTGATTCACACCGGCGACTTCAAAATCGATCTCACACCGCCTGACGGGCGTCCCTTCGATCTGCACGCGTTTGCGGAGTTTGGTAAAAAAGGTGTGCTGGCCCTGCTGCAGGACTCCACCAACGTGGATCGCCGCGGGCACACACCCAGCGAACGCGCGGTGCGTTCGGACCTGGACGAAGTGTTTGCGCGGACCAAAAGGCGCATGTTCTTTAGCTGCTTTTCCTCATCCATTCATCGCCTGCGCATTGCCACCGACCTGGCCGCCGCGCATGGACGGAAGATCGCCATTGCCGGCCGCTCCATGCAGAATTCCTTTGAGATTGCGCAGGACTTCAACTATCTGGATGTGCCGGAAAGCCAATTCATCGCCACTGGGCAGGTGAAGGATTATCCACCGGAGAAAGTCTGCGTCCTGATCAGCGGCACCCAGGGCGAACCGATGTCGGCGCTTACGCGCGCTGCGGTGGACAATCACAGGCAGGTCAAAATAGATTCCGGCGACACCGTGGTCCTCAGCTCGCGCGTCATTCCCGGCAATGAAAAAAGCATTTTCCGCATGATCGATCATCTGCACCGCCGCGATGCCCACGTCGTCTACGACGACGGCAACGCCGGGTTGATTCATGTGAGTGGACATGCGAGCCAGGACGAACTGCGGCTGATCCTGCACCTGCTCAAGCCCAAATTCTTTATTCCAATCCACGGAGACTATCGCCACCTCAAGCTCCATGCGGAAATGGCGGCGGAGTTGGGTGTCGTCGAGAAGATTCATCTGCTCGAAAACGGCGATGTACTGGAACTGACACGCGATTCCGCACGGAAAAACGGCCGCGTGGCCGCCGGGCGGGTCTGCATCGACGCGGGTTCCACCGCAGGTGTGGTGAATGACGTAGTGATTCGCGACCGCCGCCATCTGAGCGAAAGCGGCATCGTCCTGCCGATTCTCGCGATCAACCAGACCACTGGACAAATCGAGAGCATTCCGGAGATCGTGACGCGCGGATTTGCAGGCGGAGAAGACTCCTTGATTGAGCAGGCGCGACAGGTTGTGGGAGCTACGCTGGAGAGCTCCAGCGCAGAGGAAAAGGCCGATTACGGGGTAATCAAGGAGAAAATCCGGCAGGATTTGAAACGCTACATCCAGAAGAACACCAGCCTTCGACCGTTGATCTTGCCCGTGATTCTCGAGATTTAGCGCCCGCAAAAAAACAGACTTCACCCAAGTAAAACGGGTGTGGCCGAAGCCAGACCTGTTTTACTTTGCCATTCTCCCGCTGTTGAATATTACTGGCACCCTACAAAGGAGGCAGTCGCTGCCGTCGTTGTCTCTCCGGCTGCCACTGTCAAAGGTCCGCCGGAAACTCCGGCGGTCGTCGAAGCCAGAGTACTGACCTTGATTTCTGACGGAGTACAGTCGGTGTTCCCGGTTGTCGGCGATGCAGCACGCATGTCCAGAGTGTCGTCCACGGAAGCCGCAGCAGACTGCGTGAACTGGGAACCGCTGGATGCGTACGCGCCCACGTTCGGCCACACGCCCGGAACTTTCAGAGTGTAGGACACGCAATCGGTTGCCGCAGCGCAGTTGCTGCCCGCCGCCGTAGCATAGACGCCGCTCGTCGGGTTTTCGGAAGACAGCAGAGGGATCGTGACCATCGGGCCAGACGACCCCGCTTGCTGCAGAACAGAAACGTCAACATCGGCAGCGATCGCTTGCATGGCACTTTCCTGGGAGGTGATCTGGCCAGTGATGGTGGCCTGCATCGAACTCGCGACCAGCGGAATGTTCCCTGCAGCATCGCCCGGCTGTACTCCGGTTTCCACGCCAGCGGAATACGCGACGCCCGCGCCGTCCACTCCTACAGCAACGATGTCGTAGGTCCCCGCCGGTAGCGGGCAGAACACGAAGCCGCCAGTGGAGGGATCGGCCGTTGTGCTCATCACAATCCTGTCCACGCCGCTGGCGTCCGTTTGTTCCGCCGCGACGATTACGGTACCCCCGGCAATCGGCTTACCATTGGAGCTGACGATCGTTCCGTTGATTGAGCTGGAAGTGGTGGAAACTTCGCCCGCGTGCAGCACGGGTTTCAGACGAAATTTGCCGTTTCCTTCTTCAACGATTGATGAACAGGTGTTGAAATCAATGTCCAGGTCCTCAGTTTTTCCGTTTCCCACATTCAGGCCGCCGCTGGCGATTTGCCCGGAGGGAATCTTCAGCCCTGTCTGGGCCTCGCTGGAGAGCGCCAGATCGTGCATGCTTCCGTCACTCAGCACGACGCAGTTCGCATAAGTCCCGCAGGCATTGTTCTGCACGGAGGACGCAGCGGAATCCGGAGCCAGCATAATGCGGATCTGCTGATAGTCGCCCGCAGGAATCTCCTGCGTAGAACCCAGGCTTGCGAGAAAACAGTTATTGTTCGCCTGGCCTAGCAAGTCAACCTGTTTAGGAGAGCCGCTCTTCAGGCTGGGAGTCAAATCGACGAAACTGGAGTCACCGGCTTGTGCATCGCCGTTGGTGCTGGCTTCCACGTCCGTGATCGTCACGTATACGTGGGCGAACTGGCCGTTGGGCGCTTGGCACGCCGCCGGATCGCTGACTGTGGTATTGACCGTCGAGCTTTGCGAACTTGCGACAGGCGCAGGGGTGGAATTCGAGCTACACCCAAAAATCAGCAGTCCTGAGAGCACCGCCGAGGCGGTAAGAATTCTTGTTCTCATCGTTCCCTCGAAATTGGATCTGTCACAGAGACGCGAACGGGAAGAAAAGCCCACACTGGGCTGTCGCGCTTCCTTGGTGGCCATCCATCCGTTGTCCGTAACTTTAGTAATAAGATATAAACACCCAAATTTTCCTATGTAAAGTAATTTCTTCCTATCTTCCGCAGGGTGAGTCGAAACTTAAGTAACCTAATTGCATAAGCGATTGAGAAGATAAGCTCTCCGCGAAGGTCCTCTTCTAGCCGCGCCTGTCCGCCGGAGTGCCTCCGTTTGGTACAACTGAAAGGTGATCGCTGATTCAGGCCGGGCAGAGCCACCACCGCATCGAATCAGAAAGGCGATTCAGGCGTCCAGCATTGCTCTGTTGGCCCTGATGTTGCTCTTTTGGGCCTGGCCGGAGCTGCGTGCCTATGCCCAGGCTCTGGCGATTCTGGAACAGTTAGACGGCAAACCTGTCCCACGCCTTCTGCGATCCTGTGCCGCGATGCCTTTGCGCGGCAGCAACGTGGCATTTTCTTCCGCTGCCGGTACAGTGCACGCACACCTCTATACCCCGGCAACACGCGCCAATGCGCCTGGAATCGTACTTGTACCCGGCATCCACAATCTGGGCATGGATGAACCACGCCTGGTATCCTTTGCCCGCTCGATTGCTGCCTGTGGTTTGCGCGTCATGACGCCAGAGCTACCGGACAGCCGGGATTATCGAATTCAGCCCTCCGACCTGGAGGCAATCGGAAGCGCCGCACAATGGCTTCGCCAAGCCACAGGACGGCGTGTCGGGCTTCTAGGGATCAGCTTTTCCGGAGGCCTGGCGCTGATGACCGCCGCGCAACCCGCCTATGCGAACGACGTCTCGTTTGTATTCTCCATCGGAGCCCATGACGATCTTTTCCGGGTTGCTAGCTTTTACACCAGCGGCGCCGATCCATTGCCCCATGGCAACGTGGAACGCGCAACTCCGAATCCTTACGGACCCATGATTCTGGAATACGAGCACCTGGAAGACTTTGTACCGGCAGCCGACGTTCCATTCATCCGGCCTGTTCTTCGTGCTCACCTGCACCAAAACGACGCGGCGGAAAAGCGGCGGCTCATGACGCTGAACGAAACTCAGAAACGCGAGTATGCGCGTCTCATCGATACGGCGAATCAGGATTGGGCAGTTTCCGTGTCCAACAAAAGGCATTTTGCGGAGATGGCCGCTGTTTCCCCGCACGGCCATCTGCAAGGACTGCGTGCTCCGGTTTACATCCTGCACGGACGCGGCGACAATTTGATTCCTTTTGCGGAAGCGGAATGGCTGGCGAGAGACCTGCCACACGGAACTCTGCAGGAGATGGCAATCAGTCCTTTGATCGGCCACGTCGGACTCGTTCATGAAAGGTCCGGATTCCTGCAAAAATGGCAATTGCTGCATTTGCTGGCTCAGGTGATGGAGCGGGCGGAAAATCCGCCGCACGCATAACAGATTAAGGAGATGGCATGCTTGTGCCGAATACATCCGCCTTCCCTGCCCTGGCAGACAGACCGGGGCTGGTTTCCCTTCAGGATCTGAGTGCAGCACAGAGACGCATACGCGGCGTAGCGCGACGTACGCCCCTCATCGAGGCAGAATTCTCGAGTGCCGGGCGCATTTTTCTCAAAGCGGAGTCCATGCAGCCGATCGGCAGCTTTAAACTGCGGGGCGCCTGCAATAAAGCCGCGCTGCTTGGCAAAGCTGCACAAGCACGCGGGCTTCTTACCTACTCCAGCGGCAATCACGCGCAGGGTGTAGCGTATGCTGCGCGCTGGCTCCAGACCAGGGCGATCATCGTAATGCCATCAAACGCACCGCAGATCAAGCGGAAAGCCACGGAAGCGCTCGGCGCGGAAATTATCACGGTCGGGCCAGGCAGCATGGAGCGAAAAGCGAAAGCCGAAGAACTGGAACAAGCGCATGGCTACGCGATGATTCCTCCCTACGATGATCCAGCAATCATTGCCGGGCAAGGCACATGCGGGCTGGAGATTCTCGAGGATTTGCCCGAGGTCGATCTGGTGCTGGCTCCCGTGGGTGGTGGCGGCCTTTTGAGTGGAGTTGCCGCCGCCATCAAGCTGCAGCATCCGGAGACGAAGGTCTGGGGCGTGGAGCCGGAAGCCGCGGCGGACGCTGCGGAAAGCCTTGCGGCAGGAGAAATCATCGCGTACACACCGGAGCAGACCTCCCGCACGCTCGCCGACGGCTTGCGCACCCAGCATGTCGGCCAACTCAACTTCGCGCATCTGCGTGCATTCGTGGACGGAATTCTCACCGTGACGGAAGCGCAGATCGTACAGGCGATGCGTGCATGCGTAACTTCCGCCCGCCTGGTGGCGGAGCCAAGCGGAGCTGTCGCGCTGGCTGCGGCACTCTACGGGACCGAGGCATTGCGCGGCGCGTGCGGACTCAAGGCGGATGCAAAGATCTGCGTCGTCCTCAGCGGCGGCAATGTGGACCCGGCACTGTTGGCCGCAAGCCTCCAGGACTAAAGCACGTTGCCGGTCCATTTTGCAAGCTCGCTACGTCGAGATCCCAAGTCTGAGCGCCCTGCCGCGAGCCAATCGCTTCCGCAGAAATTGTGCGGCTTTTTCGAGCCGTTCTTCGTCCTATTCATAGATAGCGAAACACTCCTACAGACTGAAGGAAACCTGATAGTGCCCTCACGATTGGTTCGTCTACTGCTCTTCTTGTTTTTGCCCATTTTCCTGAGCGCGGGATGGGCGCAGAAAGCCACCGGGACACTCCGCGGCCAGGTGATGGATCCTTCCGGAGCGATCATTCCCGGCGCGTCCGTCACGCTTTCCGGAAACGGCAAGAGCATGACTACGACCAGCCGTGGGGATGGAAACTATCAGTTCAACGCAGTTCCACCGGGACAGTACACCATCCACACCTCGATTGATGGATTTACTCCATATGAAATGCAAGGCGTCTCCATTTCTCCCGGCAAAACGAGCACCCTGAACATTCCCATGACGCTCGCCGTTCAACAGCAGGAAGTTCACGTTCAGGCCGAGGGCAACACCATCGACACCACGCCGGAGAGCAACGCAAATGCTCTTGTCATGAAGGGCAAGGACCTGGACGCACTCTCCGACGATCCGGATGAGTTGGCTAGCGAAATTCAGGCCCTGGCCGGACCAGGCGCAGGACCCAACGGAGCACAGATTTATATTGACGGCTTCAGCGGCGGAGAAATTCCTCCGAAGTCCTCCATTCGCGAAATCCGAGTGAATCAGAACCCTTTTTCCGCCGAATATGACCGTCTCGGCTATGGACGCATTGAAATCCTGACAAAGCCAGGGTCTGAGAAATTTCACGGCCATGTCTTCTCGCGCGGCAACTATTCCGGCTTCAATGCCCAGAACCCGATTCTGAACGCAAACCTTGCGCCCGGCCAGAAGCTCATTCAGGAGCCCAGCTATTATTCGTACTTTGCCCACGCCAATGTCGGCGGCCCGATCAAGCCCGGCTCTTCGTATTTTGTGAGCGGCTTCTATCGCGACACGCAGAACGTGGAGGTGGTGAACGCCACGAATCCGGCGACCATCACCGCAACCCATCCGAACGGATTGACTCTGAATCAGGCAATCAGCAATCCCATGTCCCGCACCGACGTGAATCCCCGTTTTGATTTTCAACTTGGGAAATCGAACACATTGACATTGCGTTACTCCCTGTATCGTGTGGTGGCGACCAACGACGGCGTAGGCCAGCTTGCCCTGCCGGAGCAGGCATACAACCTGCACAACGAGGAGAACCAGATTCAGGCGAGCGACAGCATGGTGCTCAGCAGGAACTTCGTCGATAATATCCGCTTTCAGTATCGCCACATTCGCAACAACCAGATCGCCCAGTTCACGTCTCCTACGGTCTCCGTTCAAGGTTCGTTTACCGATGGCGGAAGCAACGCCGGAACGCAGCGCGACAGCCAGGACGATTTCGAATTGCAGGACTATTTGACCGGGCAGAAAGGCGCACACACGCTGAACTTCGGCACTCGGCTCCGTGTCTATGACGATGCCAACTACACGAACGCGGGGACGAACGGCTCTTACGTGTTTCAGTCCAATGCCAACTATGTCGCAAAAACTCCCCAGCAGTATTCCGTCACCGTAGTGAACAAGTACACCGCCCGCGCCGTGTTGTTCGATGCCGCGCTTTTCTATCAGGACGACTGGAAGATCAACCCGCGCTTCACTTTCAGCTACGGCGTTCGTTGGGAATCGCAGAACTATATCCACGACAAGAACGACTGGGCGCCGCGCGTTTATCTGGCCTATGCACTGGGCCACGGCCGCCGACCCAAGACTGTTGTCCGCGCAGGCTATGGATGGTTCTATGAACGCTTCACAGTGCCGAACGGCTCCTACGGTGCGCCTTACATCCTGCAGACGATCCACAATAATCTGCCGGCGAATCCGAACACTCCATCCAACCAGCAGATCTTTACCGTAACCAATCCCGCCGGTTACACCGAGACAAGTCCTGGAAACGCCATCAAACCGCCGAACCCGACATCCTCCAGTTCCGCGCCAACGTATTGGACGCTGGATCCCAAATTCCATGCTGCCGTCGATATGCAGGCAGCCGTCGGCATCGATCGGCAGATAGCAAAAAACCTCACCGGGAACGTGACTTATCTGTACAGCCGTGGAGTTCACCAATACCTGTCCAATAACGTGACCGCGCCATTCTTCAACGGCGCTGCCAACGTATACCCGACCGCACCGCTCGCGCCCCCAGCCACAAACATTTATCAGTTCCAGTCTGGCGGAGTTTACCGGCAAGACCAGATCATCGCCACCATTAAGGCCAGCCTCCACCGGCTGAGCCTGTTCAGCTTCTACACCTATAGCAATGCGCTGGGAGACACGAGCTCCGTGTTCCACTTTGCTTCGAACGCCAGCGATCCTGGTCAGGACTACGGGCGAACTGCCTTCGATATCCACAACCGCTTTCTGTTGCTCGCCAGCTACAACGGACCCCACGCTTTCACCGTTTCTCCCATGTTCGTCTACAACTCGGGCATCCCTTACAACGTGAAGATTGGCAGCGACCTTACCGCCAACAATCAGTTCAATGCCCGGCCGACTTTTGCCAACCCTGCCAACGGCTGCGCGGCCCCGCTGGTTAAGTTCGAAGGATATTGTCTCAATCCCAATCCGATAGGGACGAAAGAGCCAATCGTTCCCTATGGCCTGGGCACGGGCCCCTCCAATTACAGCCTGAACATGCGCGTCAGCAAAGTTTTCGGCTTTGGCCCGCGCCTTGGCAGACCGGGATTCGGCGGCCCCGGTGGCTTTCAACATGGCGGCCCCGGATTAGGCGGACGCGGACTGAGCGGAAATGCGGGCGGCCCCGGCCGGATGGATGCGTCCGTACCGCGCAAATACAGCGTCACGCTCTCCGCGTTTGGAGAAAATATTCTGAACCACGAGAACCTCGGCGTGCCGAACGGAACGCTGGATTCCACCAGATTCTTCGGCAAATCCCAATCGCTGGCGCGAGGATTCTTCAACTCCCACACCGCTGGGAACCGCAGCATCTTCCTGCAGACAGCGATCAATTTCTAGGGGCTGTGGCAGGCGGACTACGCCGGCATTTCACGTCCTTGCTGATTGACTCGGCGGTTACGCATGTTTTGACAGGCTTCCAATGAATGGGCGATTCGAAGGCTACGGCGAACTCGTACTGCGCAGGTGGCCCATTATTGAAGATTGCCGAACGTGGCAGAACTTCTTTAACCGCTTACGATTGCGGCTAATCTCGGGGCTAGCCGTTTCTTCTGGTTCAATACCTGTGGATCGCGATAGACTAAATCGTTGAAATACGAGGAGTTCCGGTGCGAATTGATTCTATCAAGTTGACCAACTATAAGAGGTTTGGCGCCTTTGAGGTTCAACTTGATCCGCAGTTCAATCTCTTCGTGGGCGACAATGCGTCAGGAAAAACCACGGTTCTCGATGCCATCACGGTTGGTCTTGGCAGCTGGTTTATTGGAATGAAGGGTGTCGAAAGTATCGGGAGTATTGACCTTGCCCCCGCAAAACGTACCTCATATAGCGCTCTGAGAAGATATGGAAGGAGCAGCGCAGATGGAGCGTTTACCGAGGAAGGTATACACGTACGAATTCAAGCTTGAGGCGGTTCGTCTGGTGGAGTCAGGCCAG
>DAHVZT010000018.1 GCA_027323885.1 Acidobacteriaceae bacterium | reverse complement strand
CGCAGGTCGGACTTTATGGCGAATTCAGCGCGGCCAAACTGAACGTACCCAATACGGGCTGGATCTACGGACCCACCTTCGGCGGCTACTACGATAAGGGACATTTCCTGTTGCTGAATCTTGGTCTGGACGCGCGTGTCGCGCTTCTCGGCAGCGGGTCGACCAAGCTGGACAGCGGTTTAATCGGCCCGAGACTTGCGATCGTTCCGCACGTCCTTCCGCTCAAGCCGTATGTGGAAGCGCTGATTGGCGCCGGACATGCCGATTACGGCCAGGGATTCGCAACTACGCGGGCGACCAAGTTTGAATATCAATTTCTCGGTGGACTGGATTTTACATTTTTCCCGCGCCTGGACTGGCGCGTGGTGGAGTTCAGCTATGGCGGAGTTTCTGGCCTGGGCAGCAGTTTGAATCCGGAGACGATCAGTACCGGGTTGGTTTTGCGCCTGCCGTAGAAGCGAATTTTCCGCTGAGAATCCAACGACCCGCCGCCGCAGGGGCATCCCACCAAGTTGGGCCGCCTGGTCGCAGCGTATTGACTTGCAGGTATTCTCCACCCAACAGAGCCATAGCTCACAGTCAGGAGTCAGTCATGGTCCGTCTGGAAGATGCACGCAGAATTATCGCAGCAGCGGAAAAGAAGGCAGAAGAAATCGGCCAGCCCATGAACATTGCGGTCGCGGATGCGGGCGGAAATCTCGTCGCGCATGTGCGCATGGACAATGCATGGATTGGCAGCATCGATATCGCGATCAACAAGGCGTTCACGGCGCGCGCCTTCGACATCTCCACCAAGGAGCTGGCTGGCTTGAGCCAGTCGGGCGATCAGTTTTTCGGCATTCACGCCTCCAACCACGGCAGAATCATGATTTTTGCCGGTGGCGTTCCGCTCAAGCGTGATGGGAAAGTGGTGGGGGCGGTGGGTGTGAGCGGCGGCATGGGCGAGCAGGACCATGCTGTGGCGGAAGCCGGAGCGGCGGCGTATTAGCGGAGCCGCTTCCAACGTGAGTGTCCGCTGCGCTGACGCGGATTGGGCAGCGTGCTCCGGCCCCGGCGGGAAGGCGCAAGAGGATGGCTGACAGCCATTTTCAGGAACACGTACAGCTGATTGCCAGGCATGAGGAGGAGTTCGTCGCCCGCCGCACGCCGTCGGAACGGGCCGGAGATGTGATTGCGGCCTTTGCTGGCAGCCTGACGTTCGTCGTGCTTCACCTGCTCTTTTTCGGGTGCTGGGTGGCTGTCAACACCTTGAATGTTGCGCACATTCCTCACTTCGATCCTCCGCCGTTTTCGCTGCTGGGAACGATCCTGGCTTTGGAGGCGATTCTTCTGGCCGCTTTCATCCTGATGCGTCAGTCGCGCACGAATCGCCGGAGCGAGGAACGCGACCACCTGATGCTCCAGATACTCCTGCTGGCGGAGAAGGAACTCACCGCTGTGGTTGGAATGGAGAGGCAGATCGCAGAAGGAATGGGGCTTCATCAGGTGGCGAAGGATGCGGCAATCGAGCAATACAGTCAGGACACGTCCATCGACGAGATCGCGCAGAGCATCCAGGAAAACGTGCCGACCGAATGATCTCCGCGATTGCGCGCGCCTGAGAATTATTGGAGATGATGAGGTGGGAAATCACCGGCAAATCGCATAAGATCGTGTCTGGGATGATCTGGAGAAAACTTTGGACAGACGCAAATTTCTGACTTCGTCGCTGGCTGTATCGGCTCTGGGCATTTCGGGGAATCCTCACTCTATGGCGGAATCGTCCAGCACGCAAGCACCCGAGTACTACGAGCTTCGCCGGTATCATCTACAGTCCGGACCGCAAACCACGCTGACCGAGAACTACCTTGCGAACGCTCTGATCCCTGCGCTGAACCGGCTTGGAATGTCTCCGGTAGGAGCTTTCAACCTCAAGCTGGGTCCGCAAACTCCGACAATTTATCTGCTCATTCCGAGCGCCAATCTGGAAGCGCTGGTGACAGCCGAAATCACGCTCGCACAGGACCAGACTTTTCGAAAAGCAGCCGAAGCTTTCTGGAGCGCGCCGGCCAGCCAACCGCCGTTTGTCCGGACGGAAAGCTCGTTATTTCGCGCGTTTGAGGGAAAGCCGAAGCTGACCGTTCCCCCGGTGACCGCGCAGCATGGCAAGCGAGTCTTTCAACTGCGGACCTATGAAAGCCCCACCAACCAGGCCCATGTGCGAAAGGTGGAGATGTTCCACCACGGAGAATTTGAAATTTTCCAGAAGGCCGGATTCTGGCAGGTGTTCTATGGCGATTGCCTGGTCGGGCCGCGGATGCCGAAGCTGACCTACATGCTCAGCTTCCCCGACCTGTCGGAGATGGATGCGAAATGGAACGCTTTCAGTTCCGACCCGGACTGGAAAAAGCTTTCCAACTCTCCCAGGTACAATTTCGAGCCGATCGTGAGCAACATCTCCAACCTGATCCTGACGCCGACGTCTTTTTCGCAGATCTAGCGCCAGTTCCGGGAGATGCTTTACCTGGCTTTGGGATGTACATCCGTTTGCGGAAGCACCCACGCAAACATTACGGTGCCGCTGCCGCTTACGACATACTGCCGACCGTCCAGCATGTAGGTCATCGGCGAGGTTTGCATGGGCGCACCCGTCCCGGCGTGCCAGAGAGTCTTGCCGTTGGCCGTATCGAGCGCGAGAATATTGCCCATTGCGTCTCCCGTGAACGCGATTCCGGAGTCTGTGGTCAGGACACCGGCACCCGAACCATGCGGACCGGCATCATGGGACCAGCGAATCTTTCCCGTTTTGTAATCGATGGCTTCGATCACCCCTTTGCCCCATAGTCCGTAATCCGCGCCTGCCCAGCCGTAGGTCCCGTCGGCGGGTTTCGCGAAATAGAGGCTGTAGCTGGGATGGGCATCCACGAGGAACAGACCTGTCCGGCTGTCGAAGCTTGGCGAGCGGTAGTTGGTCAGGCCGCCTTCGTCGGGTGCGATCAGCACTCCATCCGGCGCGGGAGCCTTCTTGGGATTCGGCACGGGTTGGCCCTGCTTGTCGGTTCGCAGCGCCCAGTTCACCGGCCCATAGGGAATGCTCAGGAGATTTTTCCCATTGGTCCGGTCGAGGACAAAGAAGTATCCGTTACGGGAGGCCTGCATGAGCATCTTGTGCGGCCGTCCGCCGAAGACCCCGTCCACCAGAACAGGAACTTCGACGGCATCCCAGTCGTGGGTATCGTGTGGTGAAGCCTGAAACGCCCATGCCAGTTTCCCGGTATCGGGATTCAGCGCCACAATGCTGCAGGTGTATCGATTGTTGCCGGGGCGCGTGGTGCCATTCAGGACCGGGGTGGGATTGCCCGTACCCCAATAGATGAGATTCAGCTTGGGGTCGTAGGTGCCTGTGATCCAGGTCATTCCGCCGGTAGCTTTGTTGGGCGTTCCGGGCGGCGGCGTGCTGTCCCATTGCCACTGGGTTTTGCCGGTATCCGGGTCAACCGAGCGGAGATAGCCGGCCAGATTGTCCAGGTCCCCCGAAACGCCCACGATTACATGGTTGCCAACAACCAAAGGAGCCATGGTGGTCCAGTAGCCCTTGGTCTGGTCCGCGACCTCGACGCTCCAGCGCACGGTTCCGTCTTTTGCATTCAGGCAAAGCAGGTGGCCATCGGGCAGCATAAAATACAGCCGGTCTTTATACATTCCCACGCCGCGATTGCCGATGTGGTCGCCTTTGGTGGGAGGGTTGGTGTAGCGCCAGATCAGGTGCCCGGAGCGGGCGTCCACTGCCCAGATGTTTTCCGGCACGGTAAAGTACAAAATTCCGTCCACCAGCAGGGGCGAAGACTTGATCGTGGCCGTCTGTCCCGTTTGAAAGGCCCAGGCCAGACCCAGGTTGTGCACGTTCGCCGGGGTGATCTGCGTCAATTTGCTGTGCCGCTTGCCGGAGTAGTCGCCGTGGTACGTGGGCCAACTGTCCGGCGGCGGATGGAGCAAGGTGGCGGGCCCCACACCCTGGGCCAGAGTCAGGACCGGAGAAACGAGAGCGAGCACACAAGCGCCAACGGAGAAACTCAGGGGGGACTTCACGAACCTCATAGTTACCGCAACCTTTCAATCTTTTCAATCACGTACTGTCCGGCCCTTGCTTATTTCAGCGTCTGTATATAGGCCATCAGATTGTGAATGTCATCATCGGTGTACTTCGGGAAGAGGGCGACGTGGGCGTCTACCGGAGAGTCGATGGAGTAACGGACTGCGCGGGTGGGCCACGAGCGATACATGCCGTCCGAGTCCCGCATTCCTACCGTGAACTCATCCAGATAGGCCAGTGTGCCGGTCAGCTTTTTCCCGGAGGGAAGGGTGACGGTGATTCGTTTTTTCACGCCTCGGGGATATAACATGCGCTCTTCCAGGCGAAGGCCCTTGTAGCGCGATGCGATTCCGGCCAGGTCCCCGGTTGGGGAGTGGCATTTACTGCAGCCTCCGGCCCCTTGGAAATACTGTTTGCCCGCAGCCGCGTTGCCGGTCTGGAGGTCGGCGACAGCCACGCCGCGACGGCCGCCGGGGTGCAAGGTGGCCTCCATGCGCCGCGCATGGATGAATGCGACCAGATCGCTTATGTCCGTATCGGAAAGGGTAAAGGGAGGCATTCCCTTCTCGGGCCGGCCGTTGCGCACCACGGCGGAGATTTTGTCTCCCGAAAAATCCTGCGCGACCAGTCGGGAGCGGGTCAGGTCGGGGCCGGTCTCTCCGCCGGCTGCATCGCGGCCGTGGCAGAAAGCGCAATTCTGCTGGAACAGGGATGCGCCTTTCTTGACCTGCTGAGATTGCAGCCCAGGGGAGGAAGAAGACGGTGTGGTTTGGATTGCCTGACTGCGGCCGTATGAAACGGCCGCCAAAAAGGTTGCTGCCAATGCTAGGAGTTGCACTTTTCCCATTGTTCCGATTATTCCATTCCCTGGGCAGTCATCTGAATTTTGCTCTGGTAGTGGGGTCCGCGTTCTCAGGCTTCGTTCTTAAGGATTGGTGACGGAGACCGCCGGTTTTGGATGCGAAGCAACGCTGCCATCCGTCATGCCGAGCGCCCACTTGATCGCTTCAAAGTACATCTTGCGAATGTCCGGATCCTGCCAAGATTCTTCCGTGTGGCCGAGGGTCGAATAGAACACCCGTCCCTTTCCATACATTTTGACCCAGGCAACCGGAAAATCGTGATCGGTGCGATGGATGCGCGGGTTATTGGAATAGTCCAGTTTGGAGGCGTCCAGACTGAGCAGAACGTTGACCTTGTCGCGCGACCACGCCTTGGGCTGATAGATTTCGTCGTATTTCACAAATGCTTTTGGAAAGTGGCGGACTGACGGAAAATCCGGAGATTCATTCACGATGGGCGCGTTGAACGTGCCCCAGGGGTGCTGATCGAACCAGCCGCCAATCATTTCTCCGTACTCCGGCCAGGTGTAGTTGGTGTCCAGCGCGGCATGGATGCCCACAAACCCTTTTCCGTCGTCGTGAATGAAGGACATCATGTCCTTCTTCTGGCTTGCGTCCATGTCCAGTTCGCCGGTCGTACTTGCGAAGATCAGCACGTCGAAGTAGTTCAGGTTCTTGGTGTTTCTTCCCAGATCTTTCTTGGTCAGCAGCTCGGTATCCGTGCGCATCGTGGTGTCCCACAGTCCGCTGGCTTGACCCATGTTGTAAATGGCGGCCATGGCCGCGGGTACGGAGTCATGCTCGTAGCCCTTGGTTTCGCCGATGACGAGCACATGCTTCAAATGAATTTGCTTGGCATGGGGAGGCGGAGGCATCTCAAAGCTCGATGCGGCCTGCTGGGCATTGGCCACAAGGTTGAAGGTGAAGACGGTGCAACATGCCATTCCCACAGCTGCGATAACACGATGAAGGCGCAAGGGATCTCCTTGTTCTGCGTACCTGGTTCTGCTTACCTGGTTCTGCTTACCTGGGCCAGATCCACTTCTATCGCGCAGAAGTCAGGAATTCACTCCCGTATTCGCGCCTAGAAAGTTTATATCCGATCAAGCGGAAATGCGAAGCTCCTGGCAAGTTTGTCCCGTCAGAGAGCAGGCGGCGGGTGCCTGGCGGCTGGCGGCCAGTGGCTTTGAATTGCGGCTAAACTTGTACATCGCTTGTATCCGCCGCGTTTCCCAGAACAACTTTTTTGTCCATGCGCTGCCGTCCGCGGAAAATCGTTACCGTGACACTTTGCCCCGCCTGATGGCCATCCATGATCTGTTGAATCTCCTGATCATTGGTCACCTGATCGCCGTCGATGGCAACGATCAAATCTCCGCCAATAATAATTGGGGTATTTCCCAAATAGGCCTTTTGCGTGCCGCCATGGATTCCTGCACGTTCCGCAGGTCCGCCAGGAAGCGTGCGCTCCACCAACACGCCGGGAACCGGAGGCAGGCCCACCTGCTCTGCAATGTCCGGACCGATAGGTAATCCACGAATACCCAAGGTAGGCCGCAGCACCTTGCCGTAGCGGGAAAAATCATTGAGCGCGGCCTTGGCTGTGTTGATCGGAATCGCAAATCCAATCCCGGCATTCTGGTCCGCGCCGCCGCCGGTGGCGATCATGGTCGTGATCCCAATCACTTCTCCACGGGAGTTCAAAAGCGGACCGCCGGAGTTGCCGGGATTGATGGCTGCGTCCGTCTGAATCGCGTCTGAGATCAGATTGCCCATGGGGCCGCGTACCGAGCGGATCGAGCTGATCATTCCGCGTGTCATGGTCCCGCTCAGGCCGAACGGGTTGCCGATGGCATAAACCATCTGGCCGACCTGAAGATTGTTCGAGTCCGCCAGCGTGACCGGCTGCAGATTAGGCGCCTGGATTTGCAGCAGCGCCAGGTCGTGGGCCTTGTCGGTAAGCAACACGTTCGCTTTGTATTGATGCTTGTTGTACAAAGTCACTTCCACCGTGCGCGCGTCGGAAACGACATGAAAATTCGTGAGGATGTGCCCCTTGCTATCGAGAATGAACCCGGAACCCTGGCCTTGCTCCGGAACGGCGCCATAAAAGAAATCGAAAGCCACGATGGTCGATGTGATGTTGACGACCGACGGCAGGGCTTTTTTGTAAACCGCGATATTGTTTTGTTCTTCCGGCAAGAGACCGGGCGCGGCGTGCGCATCGATCAACTCCATATCGCGCGGAAGCTGTGCGGGTGCCTGTTCCCGCGGAGCGCCCAGGGCGCGAATCAACTGCTCGTGCGCGCCGCCTGTGGACGGCGCATGGGTCGTGACAAAGTAAAAGCCACCCAGGATGGCTACGGTCCAAAGGAATAGGCGTGCTTTCATGAGCTTCGCGATCCAGAGGTCCTTAGGATATTGCAGCAACTGCTTCCTTAGATATTGTAGTCAGTCTGAAATCGAGAAGGATTGCGGCTCGCGCGGGTACAGCCTTTGCGTATGGAGCGAGCCTCGGACCCATGCAGCCTGATGTCAGGAGAACACGCAACCGCCTGTTTGGAGCGCTAAGGTTTTGCCTGGGAGACCGCGGCCTGTTCCAGCGTCTTCAGGTCGGCCAAGATGTTTCGCACCGGCTGCTCCAGGGCCTGGATCGTGCCGGAATTCTCGATGACGTAATGGCAGAAAGCTCTCTTGTCCGCGTCTGGAATCTGCATTCGTGTTCTCTGCCGCGCGTCTTCCTCCAGTGCGGACCGCTCCTGCGGCGAAAGGACCCGGCCACCGCTCACGCGTGCCACAAAGCGGGCAATCCGTAGAGCCTCCGGCGCGGTCACCAGAATCAGCCGGTGGAAGCGGTTGCTCAGGCCGGGCGCGGTGCCTGCGCGGTCTGCTTCAAAGATCAGCGCCGACTCCACCATCACAATGGCGTCGGGCTTTCCGCGGAAGATTTCCGACATGCGCCTCTCCTGCTCGGCAATGACGGCGGGATGAACGATGGAACTCAAGTCCATGAGGCGACCGGTCGAGAACACATACCGCGCGAGCGCAGGCCGGTTAAGCTGGCCATCGGGAAGTGTCAGTTGCGGAGCATCAGGATATTGGCGGAAAAACCGAAGGATCTCCGTATAGGCAGGCTGGCCGGGCTGCATCAATTCCCGGCCGATGCAATCCGCCTCCAGAATCTCCACACCCTCCCTGGCAAACAGGCGGGCCACGGTGCTCTTGCCGCTTCCCAGTCCTCCGGTCAGACCGACGCGCAGCATGGTATTTTCTCCGTGAACATTTTGACCCATGTCGCCAAAGCGAGACCTGAGGCGCGCAATCCGGCGTGCTCCCCGGTGTTTACGAAACGGACAGACCGCGTCTTAGCCGCGCCGCACGCACCGTGTTGGCCATCAGCATGGCAATGGTAAGCGGACCTACTCCGCCGGGAACCGGCGTGTAATAGCTGGCGAGTTCGAAGGCATGCGGATCGATGTCCCCCATCAGCACGGAACCGTTTTTTTGGAAAGCTGCTTCGCGCTTGGCATCTCCGGCGAAGAACCGGTCGAATTCAGTTTGCGAAGTGACGCGGTTCATGCCCACGTCGATCAGCACCGCTCCTGGCCGGACCATTTCCGGAGTGATCATTCCGGCCTTCCCAATGGCGGCGACAAGGATGTCCGCGCTACGGCAGAAGGACGCCAGATCCTTTGTTTTGCTGTGGCAGATTGTGACCGTGGCGTTCCCATGCAGCAGCAGCATTGCCATCGGCTTGCCCACAATGTCGCTGCGGCCCACAACGACGGCATTCTGGCCCGCAACAGGAACCTTGGCGCGCCGCAACATCTCAATGATCCCCGCGGGCGTGCATGGCGCCAGCGCCGGTTGGCCGGTTTGCAGGCGGCCCACATTCACCGGATGAAAACCGTCCACATCTTTCTCCGGCGCGACCGCCTCCAGCAGACGCTTGGCATCGATGTGCCGCGGCAGCGGTAGCTGGATCAGAATTCCATCCACATCGTCGCGTGCGTTCAATGCCGCAATCAGCGTTAGCATTTCGTCTGCGGTGATGGACTCCGGGGGGGTCAGCATCTCGCCCACAATGCCGAGTGAGGCGCTGGTCTTTACTTTATTGCGGACGTACACCTCGGAGGCAGGATGATTGCCCACCATCACGACGGTCAGTCCGGGGCGAATGCCATGCGCCCGCAACTGCTCGATTTCGGCCGCGACTTCCGCTTTAATCGCAGCCGCAATGGCGTTGCCGTCCAGGATGTGGGGCGCAGTCAAACTCTTCATAGGCGGTCATTTCTTATGCTACTGCATGCCTATCCTGGCAGGATGAGACCGCTCGATATATTCCCGATTGCGAAAGCTCGGCATGGCTGGTATTGTGATCTGCCTGCTTATGCGACGAATCTGGACCGCTCTCTCGATTCAAAGGGGCAACCGGGGCGCCTCATCCTTGCGCAGCAAGGGTGGGATGAGGATTGCATTGTCTCTTCTTCTGCTGCCGCTGCTTCCGTTCAGCACAGCGGCGCAAGACGTGCCCACGCCTGCAGCACCGGTCAGAAGCATCACCTTCGGCCAGTCAGTCGTCGCGCTGAATGGCCCGTGGAAGTTCCACGTTGGCGACAATCCGCAATGGGCCGATCCCACCTTCGATGACTCGCATTGGGAGACGGTGGACCTGACGCCCAGGGCGGGCAGCTTCGATCCCGTGTTCGGGTACTCCGGCTATGTGCCGGGCTGGACGACCAAGGGCCACCCCGGCTATTGGGGATGGGCCTGGTATCGCATCCGGGTGCGCACGGAAACCCAGCCGGGGCAGAAGCTGGCGCTGGCCGGCCCCGCGAACGTAGACGACGCCTATCAGGTTTTCGCTAACGGAGCGCTGCTGGGCAGCTTCGGAAAATTTCCGAAAACCGGAGGGCGTCCGGTGGTTTATGTCAGCCAGCCGGCGCTGTTTCCGCTGCCGCAGACAAATGGCGGCAACAGCAGAGGTACAGCCACGCAGGCACTCGCCTTCCGCGTCTGGATGGAACCGAACACGCTGACGGAAGAGCCGGATTCGGGCGGGATGAAAAGTGCGCCGCTGCTGGGCGAGGCAGGGGTGATGGCCGCGCACTATCAAGCGGCATGGCTGGTGCCGATCCGTGCCCACTCGTCCGCCGCGATCGACGGGGCGCTGTTTCTGCTGCTGGCAATCCTGGCCGCCAGCCTGGTTTTGTTTGACAGCTCCGACCCGGTGTATCTCTGGCTGGCCGGTATCTTTCTGCTTACCGCCGCCGAGGCAACCCTTGTATGTCTGGCAGCCTGGACGCAGTGGCTGGGCGGGATCACATTCAGTGTAACGAGGGGCGTCTTCGTGCGGCCACTGATTCTCGGCGGCTGGGTAATGGTGTGGTGGGTCTGGTTCCGGCTGCGTCGTCCGGCGTGGCTGCCGCGTGTGATCGCCGGTCTGACGCTGCTGTATATGCTCTCGAATGCGCTGGGAGAAGATCTCTTTTTCACCGCGATTCCCCACCCGGTCGGCGTGGCCTTTCACTCGGTCTCGCTGGGCATCCGGCTGCTTTTCCTGCTGCTGCTGATCGACGTCGCGATTGAAGGCGTCCGGCAGCAGAGGTGGGAGGGAGGGCTGGCGCTGCCCGCCGTCGTGCTGGTCGGCATGGCGCAGTTTGAGAACGAGCTGGGCATCCTGCATATACGCACGTACTGGTTTCCCTTCGGCGCGCAGGTCTCGCTGGGAGATGTCGCAAATTTCGTTCTGGTGGCAGTGCTCGCCGCCCTGCTGCTGCGCCGCGCGCTACTCTCCGTCAGCCGGCAGCGGGAGATGGCGCTCGATGTGAAGCAGGCGCAGGAGGTGCAGCAGGTGCTGATCCCGATGGCGCTGCCGCAGGTCCCCGGCCTGGCCATCGAAAGCGAATACCGCCCGGCCCGCGAAGTCGGCGGCGACTTCTTCCAGATCATTCCCAACCCGGCCGACGGCAGTGTGCTGATCGTTGTCGGCGATGTGACCGGCCACGGACTGAAGGCCGGAATGCTGGTTGCGCTGATGGTGGGAGCGATCCGCAGCACCTCCGAGCTGAATGCAGACCCGGCTTTCCTGTTGAACGCGTTGAATCGCCGCCTCTGCGGCCGCGGCCGTGCCCATGCTACCTGCCTCGCGCTGCGCATTCCTGCCGACGGAAACGTAATGCTCGCGAATGCAGGACATCTGCCGCCGTACCTGAACGGAAAAGAATTGCCGATGGAAGGCGCGCTGCCGCTGGGCATGATCGAGAGCGCACAGTTTTCCGTGATGCAGTTCCGCCTCGCTCCTGCCGACACGCTGATGCTTATGTCCGACGGCGTGGCTGAGGCCCAGGACGAGAAAGGCCATCTTTTCGGCTTCGAGCGCATTCATGCAATGCTGCAAACACGAGTCACCGCCGCCGAGATCGCCACAGCGGCGCAGAACTTCGGTCAGCAGGATGATATTTCTGTCTTGTCCGTGACCCGCACGGCTAACCTGAAAGCGGCCATCGCATGAAGAACAAAATTCTATTTGTTCTGGTGCTCATCTTTGCGCGCGGTGGACTTAATTCGCAGAGCACTCCTGTTTCCGCTCCGGCTAGTAAGCGCATCATCTTACGCGAGTCGATGGTGGCGCTGACCGAATGGAAGTTTCAGCCGGGAGACAACCCAGCCTACGCACAGCCAGCGTATGACGATTCAGCCTGGAAATTGATGAGCATTGAGCCGCTCGCAAACTATCACGATCCGTACTTCAGTTCCGATTTGTATGTTCCCGGTTGGACGGCTTTGGGATTTCCAAATCTGACGGGGTACGCCTGGTACCGGGCGCGCTTCAAGGTGACCGGAGGTAACAAGAATCTATGGCTGGAGATGCCGCCGGATGTGGATGACGCCTACCAGGTTTACGCCAACGGGCGGCTGGTAGGATCCATGGGAAAGTTTACATGGAACCATGTGACGGCTTATTATTCACACCCAGAAGAATTTCATCTGCCAACCGCAGATGCAAACGGCGATGTTGTTCTCGCTCTGCGCTTCTACATGCAGCCGGAAAGCGTCCTGTGGAACTTTGATGCCGGCGGAATGCACGCGCCGCCGGTAATCGGTCTCCCCCACACTGTGGCGCTGTTGCAGCAGCGCAATCAGGACGTCATCCTGCATACCGCTCTTTCCTACCTGCTGCTCGGATTGCTGGCCTTGATTGCAGGTATTGCGGCGTTCTGGATTTACCGTATGGACCGCTCCGAGCAGGCTTATTTCTGGCTCGCGCTGGCCTTTGCAATGGAAGCTGTGGTATCCATCAGCAATTTTATCGCTAGTACAACTTACTGGGAGTCCTACGCCGCCAATGTGTTGATCAATGATCTGATTGGTTCTGCGCTCGGGCCATTGTTCTGGCTACTGTTCTGGGCGTATTGGTTTCGGCTGCGTGCAATCCGGCTGGTGGGCCGCGTGGCATGGATACTTGTTCTGCTGGAAGTGTTGACCTTCTCCTGCCTGCTGCAACCAGTCATGGGAACTCTCATACCGCTCGGCTGGACAAATGCTCTCTGGCTGCTGAGCACGATTTGGACGTTCGTTTTTGCCGTCCTCCTGGTTGCGGTCACGGTGGGCGGTATCCGTCAGGACCGAGCGGAAGGCTGGACCGCCCTGCCTGCCGTCGTATTGCTGGGCATAACTCTATTCAGTACCGATCTGGAAGTGATTGGGATTCCTGTAGACTACTTCCCGTTTGGCATCCGTCTGGGACTCGCCGACATATCCCTGTTCGTGCTCATCCTCGTGGTTCTCGGCCTGGTGGTTCGCCGTTTTTTGCGCTCCCAGGTGCGTCAGCAAGAGATGGCGCAGGACGTGAAGCAGGCGCAGGAGGTGCAGCAGGTGCTGATTCCCGCCGAACTGCCGCAGGTGCCGGGGTTGAGCGTCGAGAGCGAATACCGCCCGGCCCGCGAAGTTGGCGGCGACTTCTTCCAGATCATTCCTCATGCTACCGACGGCAGCGCGTTGATTGTGGTGGGCGATGTGACTGGCAAGGGCCTGCAGGCTGGAATGCTGGTGGCGCTGATCGTGGGTGCCATCCGCACAGCTGCCGATACGTCGTTCGATCCACTTCGTGTGCTGCAGACACTCAATCAACGCCTCTGTGGCCGGGGCCGCGCCCATGCTACCTGCCTTGCTCTGCGGATCGCCGCCGATGGCGCGGTAATGCTGGCGAATGCCGGACATCTGCCGCCGTATCTGAACGGCAAAGAATTGCCGATGGAAGGCGCGCTGCCGCTCGGCATGATCGAGCACGCGGAATTTTCCGTGCTGCACTTCCAGCTCGCGCCCGGCGACCGGCTGATGCTGCTGTCCGACGGCGTGGCTGAAGCGCAAGATGAGCAAGGCCAACTCTTCGGCTTCGAGCGTATTGACGCCATGCTGCAAACACGAGCGAATGCCGCCGAGATCGCCACAGCCGCCCAGAACTTCGGTCAGCAGGATGATATCTCCGTCCTTTCAATGACGCGGTTGAGGGCTGCGGCAGCGGTGGCGTAGCGAACAAAGCTTGCCGAAAACAGGCTAGAATCGCACCCATGCACACGACCTGGAACGACTGGTACAAGGACGTGCTGGTCTGCCCCGTTTGCCGGCACGGCTTGGCGGCGCAGCCGTCGAATGGCCAAGTGACAGCCTTTTTCTGCAGTGGCTGCGGTCGCAGCTATCCCGTACAGGACGGGATTCCGGTGCTGATCGAAGCAAGAGCAACGATCCGCCGGTAAACCGAAGGGAGCGAACGCCAGTAACGGGCGTACCCTGCCGCGGTGACCAAAGATGTTTGGATGGATTCCCGTCTGTTGCCGAAAACTCCTCTGAGTTTGCTGCAAATGTTGGGCGGATCAACGTTCTGACCGGTTTGCGGAATTTTTTTGCAACATCTGCCCGCGAATATGAGTCTCAACAGTTGTAGCTTTCTGAACTTTCACCGTCTACGGAGGAGCACTCCATGCAGTCAAGCCCGATCATCGAGAAATTTCCCATGCCCGAGCTGCAGGAACTTCGAGAAGGTCTGCAGCAAAACGGTCTGGATACGTGGCAAGCCGCGGATTTGATCCGCAGTTTCCTTGCGGGCCGGGGCTATGGAGTTTCGCGGCAGGGCGCGCGCGAGGCCGTTGCGCGCCTGGAAATTCCCAGGTGTTCCGTGGACAGGGTGCGCGCCGAGCTGGAGAAGCTGGCGATGGTGATGTAGGCGGAGGGCCAGATGTGGCCGCAGTCAGACGGACGGCTTGACAGCGTGCACGGCAGACCGCTCCAGGCGTTCCGAGGGTGAGCGCGAAAGCGAGCGATGCACTTCCTGGGCGAGGGTCCCGCTGGACATGAAGCGCTCCAGAGCCTTCATCGCGCAGCCTTCGCCGCAGATGTGATGGACATTGGAATTGCGGGACTCAGCCTGGGCCCAGGGCACCAGGGTGAAATGGCGCGAATTCTGACCTTCCTCAAAGCAGAGAACCTTGCCTAAAGTAACCATCCACCAGTGGTTCGATTCCATCTTCATTTTGCCGCAAATATCACAACTGAACGACTCATCCCACGCCATGCTGCTTACCCGCCTGATTGTCTTTTCGTCCCTCTTGTCCCGCGATAGTTCTGTTGTATCTGTTTTCAGGTCAGGAAGAAAGATGAAAGTGGGAGTGTATCGAGAGCTACACGTACTTCGGTGACGGCGTCCCTCAACGACATCCGCGGGCGCAAACTCCGCTGGGCGGCCGCGCGGGCATGTTTGACGCGCGTGTGCAGCCGCCTTAGTCTGAAGTGAGACCGCAGCCAATCGATCCCAGGCAGGACATCGCCGCACACACACTCCCCGCACGGAGGCAATCGCCATGAAATTTACTGTTGCCGAGCTTGAACAGGAGGCGGTCGACTTTGACGAATCCCTGGCTCCCGCAGTGATCGATTATGTTGAGGAGATGCGACAGGTGGGCCCGCTCCACGCTGCCGGTCGCGCCGATTTGTTGAAGGAGCATCGCGGGCCGCAGGAAATCGTCGCTGACATCCGCGTGCGGGCCAGCCTGCAGACCCGGATGGAGCTCCCCTGCGCGCGCTGTCTGGATCCAGTGGTCCAGATGGTGGATTCCACCTTTGACCTGCTGTTTCGACCCGTGGGGGTGGATGCCGATGGGGTCGACCGTTCCATCACAGCGTCGGAAACCGAAATCGGCTACTATGAAGGAGACGGTTTATTGCTTGAAGATGTGCTGCGGGAGCAGGTCCTTCTGGCTCTTCCGGCAAAGACGCTGTGCAGCGAAGACTGCAAAGGGCTTTGTGCGGAATGCGGCCGGAACAGAAATACGGATCCCTGCAATTGCGCGGCAGCTCCTGCAGATCCGCGTTGGGCCGCTCTGCAGGCGATCAATCTGCAGGCGGTTCGCAGCCGGGTAAAATCGTAATTTTTTATATTAGATTTTTTCGCCCGAAGGTATGCTGAGATTTTCGCATGTTCCGCCACCAGTGTGGCGCGGAACGCGAGAAGGGACGCCGAAGGGGAAAGGGAACTACCATGCCGAATCCGAAGCGCCGCCATTCCAAGCAGCGCACCTCCAAACGACGCTCTCACGATTTTCTTTCCACCCAGTCGCTCTCGGAGTGTCCCAGCTGCCATGAGCGCAAGCTGCCGCACCATGCCTGCCCTAAATGCGGCCAGTACAAGGGCCGCGAAGTCCTCGAAGTCAAGGAACAGGCTTAGTCCCATCCTAACGCCCATGCTGATCGACATCGCACTCGACGCCATGGGATCCGATAAAGCGCCGGAGCCCGAAATTCGCGGGGCGATTCTGGCCTGCCGGCAGCTTCCGGTTCGCGTCCATCTGGTTGGCCCGGAACGCACTTTGCGCCCGCTGCTGGCCAGGCAGATGCGCCGCGCCGGGGTGCGCCGTCTTGCCATCAAAATTGTCCAGGCCAGTGAGGTCATCGGCATGGACGAAAAGGCCGCGCAGGCAGTGCGCGCCAAGCGCGACTCCTCCATGCGTGTGGGCCTCAAACTGGTCCGCGAAGGCAAAGCTGCGGGATTTATGACGGCCGGCAACACCGGCGCCGCCATGGCGACCGCCAAAATGGTGTTGGGCACGCTGCCCGGTGTGGACCGTCCCGCGCTGGTCGCCATTCTGCCCACCAGCACTGGCAAGCCTTGCCTGCTGCTCGATGTCGGGGCCAACGTCGATTGCAAGCCTGCCAATCTGGAGCAATTCGCATTGATGGGTGAACTCTACGCCCGGACGATTCTGAAGATCGACCGCCCGCGCGTGGGTCTGCTTTCCATTGGCGAAGAGGAAGGCAAGGGCAACGAGCTGACCCGCGAGGCTTTTCCTCTGCTCAAAGAACTGCCGATGAACTTCCTGGGCAATGTGGAAGGCCGCGACATCTATAACGGGCGCGCGGATGTGGTGGTCTGCGACGGTTTCGTCGGCAACGTAGCGCTCAAGACTTCCGAGGGTCTGGTGCGGCTGGTGCGCGACTCGCTCAAGGAATCGCTCACCTCCACCGTGACCGCGCAGGTGGGCGCCCTGTTGTCGCGCAAGGCATTCGACGAGTTCAAGAAACGGCTGGATTACTCCGAATATGGCGGAGCACCGCTGCTGGGCCTGCGCGGCGTGTGCATCATCGGTCACGGCTCCTCCAACGACCGCGCCATTATGAACGCCATTCGTGTCGCCGCGGAGTTTGCCCAGAC
>DAHVZT010000064.1 GCA_027323885.1 Acidobacteriaceae bacterium | reverse complement strand
TACCGTAGCCATCGCGAGTCCGCTCGTCCACCGCACCAATGTCCGATTGTCATTGAGCCGCAGCAGCCAGATCAGAAGGAACCACAGCGAGACACGATTCAGCACATAGACGGGTTGGTTCAGTCCCCAGCCCCACGCGTAAGAGATGGGGATTTGGACGGGAAACACACCCCTCAGAATCGAGAGAACGACTGGCGTAGCTGCAAAAATTGCGAGCCAAAGAAAGAGCCGTGCTTTGCGATTTCTGCTCCACAGCAGAAGACTGATAAGTGTGACAACCCCGTAGAGCACCATCAAGGTGTAGTCATACAAAAATTGTTGTTCCGAGTCTGCTTTGTAGGCCGCCAGTTGCGCAGCAATCGAATGGGCGTCCCCCAGCAGTGGTGCCCCGTTCATACCACCCAGCGAACTTGGATCTACAAAGAGAAGCGGCGACTTCCAGACGCGAACGGAAATTGTTCCTGTGCTGAGCGACGGAACAATGAAGGTGCCATACGGCGAACTGTAATACCAGCGTGGATGAGGAGGCAATGTTCCGCGCGATCCTATCAACTCTCCATTCCAATAAACCTGGTAAGCGTCGTCCACCGGAGGAACCAGCAACGCGTAAATGTTTCTTTCAGCATTGATGTTCTCGATGCTGACATGGCGGCGGTACCACGCAAAACCTGTGTATCCTGGATAGCCCTGGCTCCCCCAGGAAGTGGAAGCTTCGATAGATTTCCATTGCGAATCATCCAAGGAAGCAGAAGCCCACTTGGGGTCGTCGCCTAAGTGGAATTGCCAGGAGCCATCGAGCCGGACCGTGCCTTTGCCTAACTCCTGAATGACGAGAGTGTTTGGATGCTTCCTAACTTGCGCTGGGAGTAGCAGGGACGCGGCAACCAGAAAAACAAGTAGCGCCGCTTTTGCGACCCTCAACATGCGTCGAGCATACCACCGGCGCTCATGACCCAGGAGAATGTTCGAATCGAAGAAGTTCGCCCATCACAAGAGCTTGACGAGGCAGGATGGACCTACGGTCGACGAATGGGAAAATAAAGTTGATGACTTCGGTGCGGATGGACAAGTGGCTGTGGGCGGCTCGATTCTTCAAAACCAGGGCGTTGGCCGCCCGCGCGTGCGATCTCGGCAGGGTTCGAATCGACAACCGGCCCGTTAAGCCCGCGCGGGATGTTCGAACTGGAGAATTCCTGCAGATCACGAACGACAGCGGAGACTTTGAGGTTGAAGTGCTGCTGTTGAGTGAAGTGCGTGGGCCAGCCGTGGTCGCCCAAACGCTCTACCGGGAAACCGAAGCCAGTAGAAAGCGGCGCCAGAAAGCGGCGGAAGAGCGTAAAGCAATGCCCTACGTGGACACCTCGGCCGGCAGACCTTCCAAGCGCGACCGCCGCCATATCGTTCAATTCCGGGGCACACGCTGATCGCAGGAATTACGCGATACCCATCCCGGCCACCCGCTCATACGACTCCAGCCTGTCTCGATGCTCATAGGTATCCGTCACCACGATCACTTCATCTGCCCCTGTGTCTCGCACCAGCTTTTCCAGTCCGGCTTTTACCGTTGCATCCGATCCCACAATCGCTGCGCCCAGTTTGTCCTCCACGGCAGCGCGTTCCCACTCCTGCCAGAGAGACTCCATGGAATCCACCGGCGGCAACAGTTCCACCGGGCGATTCCGGATGAGTTGCAGAAAGCGCTGTTGCGGTGTCGTGAACAATCGTTTCGCTATGGCATCGGTTTCCGCTGCAATTACTTGTACTCCAATCATCAGATACGGCTTTTGCAGGACTTTACTTGGCTGGAATTGCTCTCGATAGTGTTGGGCCGCCCGGTATAGTTGTTGAGGCGCAAAGTGCGCGGCGAATGCAAACGGCAATCCCAGGACCGCAGCCAACCGTGCACTGAAGAGGCTGGAGCCGAGCAATGTAATCGGCACATTGCTTCCCTGTCCTGGAATCGCCTTCACGACTTGATTCGGCTGCTCCGGGCCCAGGTAGGTCCGCAATTCCTGGAGCAACGCCGGAAAATCTTCTCCGCTCTGCTGCAGGTCCCGCCGCAATGCCCGCATGGTGGCGAAGTCGCCACCGGGAGCGCGCCCCAGTCCCAGATCGATCCTTCCCGGATAGAGCGCTTCGAGCGTCCCGAATTGTTCCGCAACCACCAGTGGCGCGTGATTCGGCAACATGACTCCGCCGCTCCCTACTCGAATCGCGGTCGTCGCGGCTGCGACATGCCCAATCAGCACAGGAGTGGCCGAGCAAGCCAGACCAGGAATCGAGTGATGTTCCGCCAGCCAGAAGCGTTTGTACCCCAACCGCTCTACGTGCTGTGCTAAATCGACCGACCGGGCAATTGCACTGCCCGCGGACTCGCCGGCTCGCATTCCCACCAGATCCAAAACTGAAATGGCTGACCCTGTACTCATGCTTATTGGATGAACCAGCTTCAAAAGCGATGCGAACGGGAGCGCCAGCGGCGAAACCAACGGAGTGGAGCATTCGATCTTCTACTCCTGCTTTTTGGAACTCTCGTCAGTCCTTTCTTTGGCGTAAATTGTGTGCGTAATGCGAGGCGGTTCCTTGCCGCGATGCAAACTCAAAACACGATCCCGGAGGGCCCGGTCCGATGCGGTGAATCGCTCCCGCTGGCGAAGGTAATCGATCCAGGACTCCATGACGAAGGTTTCATTCAGGTGGCGAAGATTATCGGCATCCTGAAAAATGCCCCAGCGGATCGCTCCGTCCCGTAATCGAACATCCTTCAGTTCGTGAATGGCCTTGACGAAGGCGTTGTAATCCTGTGGATCGACGATATAGTCGACCAGAATGCGCACCGGACCATCGGACATTTCCGGCTCCAATGCAAGGGGAACGAAAGCCTTTGAGCCGAATGGACTCAGGTCAGGCAGTTCGCCGCGCAGAATATGCAGCCGGCTGCTTAACGGCAGCGTAATCAGCAGGCCGCCCGCCGCGACCGCAAGGGACACAGGTGTCGATACATGTTCGGCGATCGACCCCCAGATGACGCTGCCGATCGCCATTCCTCCAGAGAAAACCATCTGATAGATTCCCAGCGCACGAGCTTGAACCCAGTCCGGCGCTGAAACCTGCACGGCGAGATTGAGAGTGGACATGGTGCTGGTCCAGGCAAACCCCGCCAAGAGAAGAACTGGGATGATGACCGACGCATACCGCACGAAGGCGAGAACGAGCAGCGTTACGATGTAGACTCCGGTGGCAATCAGAATTATCTGATCGGCGGAGAACTTCCGCCGCACGCGCGGCAGGCTAGTGGCCCCGATGACCGCTCCAATTCCCATGCTGCCGTTCAAGATGCCGTAGCCAAGCGCGCCCTGGTGCAGAGCGTGGGCAGCGACAACCGCCAGCAGCGCCCAGACCGCGCTGACAAAGATCGTAAAAAGAAAGACCCTCATCAGCGCGGCTTTCAACGGCGGAGCATATTGGACGTAACGAAGTCCGGCTCGCATCGAGCCGAAAATTCGTTCCGCGGGCAATGCGCTCTTGAAGAGCGGGCTCCGCTTCCATTGGTAGAGGACAAGGATGACACCCGCGAACGACAACGAATTCAGCAGGAAGGTCCATGCCGCGCCAGTGTCCGCATGGGCGAAAGCCGCAATGGCCAAGCCACCCAGCGCCGGGCCGACCGCGCGTGCCAGATTGAATCCTGCGCTGTTGAGCGACACCGCCTCGGGAAGCTGCGCGCGCGGCACCAGCTCGGGCATGATCGCCTGCCAGGCCGGACTGTTCATGGCTGCGCCGATGTTGAGCGAGAACGTGAGAACTAGCAGCACCCACGGTGAAATCACGTTGACGAAGGTCAGCAGGCTGAGCAATGCGACTGCAGCCAGCATCCACGCCTGCCAGAAGAGCAGCAGGCGCCGGCGGTCGAAAATGTCCGCGGTCGCGCCCGCGAGTAGCCCGAGCATGAGTACCGGCAGGCTGGCCGCCGTCTGCATCAGCGCGATGAACAGCGGAGACGCTGTGAGCACGGTCATCAACCAGGTTCCAGCCGTGTCCTGCATCCAGCCGCCCAGGTTCGAAATGGTGGAGGCGATCCACAGATTGCGAAAGAGCGGAGATTGCAGCGGCTCGAAGCCTGTGACATGCTTTTCGGTTACTGGGACACTGGGAGCTATCGGCGGGGGATTGGGTGTGGTGGATAGGGGCATGACCGTCGATCTTGTATGGTGGAATCGAACAAGAACCTACTCCCACATCTTACCGAGGAATCATTCCTTCCCAGCATCGCGATAACAGGAGAGTGGAACGAGGAGCGATCGCGCAGGCTTTCCACCGGAGTACGCCAGGACAGACGCGACCTGCCGGAGCTACAACCTGGCCCGATGTCAGACCGTGGCCCGGCGGAATACCTTGACCTTCGATCCGTGAAAACCGAAGAAACACAGATACACATAACAGAGCGCCGGAATGAAAAATGCGTGATGGATTCCGATGCGGTCCGCAACGAAACCCTGCAGCAGCGGCAGAATTGCCCCTCCAATCACGGCCGCCACCATCAGGCTGGAACCCTTGTTCGTCAGGCGGCCCAGTTCCGCCAAACCCAGCGCAAAGATATTTGGCCACATGATGGAGTTGAAGAGGCCGACCAAAATCAAGCTCCACATGGCGAGGTGGCCAAAGCTGAGCATCGACGTGATGACCAGAGCGCAAGCGACAATCGCGGCCGCGCCAAGCACAGGACCGGCACGCAATTTCTGGGTAATTCCGGCCCCTGCCAACCGGCCAATCATCGCGCTACCCCAATAAAAAGTAACGTACAGAGCGGCGGACTTCTCCGTCATATTGCCGATATCTCTCTGGCTTAAATAATTGACCAGAAAGCTGCCGATCGAAACTTCCGCGCCCACATAGAGGAAAATGGCCGCCACCGCGTACAGCAAATGGTGCTGGTGCCAGATACTTGGCGCATGCCCGCCTTCATGCGCAACCGCGGACTCATAGGCCTGAATCTTCGGCAGCTTAAAGAGCCCCATGGCCAGCGCAAAGGATGTCAGGATGACCGCAATGATGAAATATGGAAACTTGACCACTCCCGCCTGCTCAAGCTGATAAGCATGCAAAGCGGGCCCGGAAAGTCGATGCAGTTGCTCCATCGTCAGCGGCACCGAGCCGAGAATAAACAGGCTGCCGATATAAGGAGCGATGGTGGTGCCGAAAGAATTGAACGCGCCCGCCAGATTCAACCGGCTGGAGCCGGTTTTCGCAGGCCCCAATACCGTCACATACGGGTTGGCCGAAACCTGAAGAAACGTCATCCCGGCGGCCACAATCGCCAGCGCGATCAGAAACAGCGGAAAGGAAGGCGCGCTGGCGGCCGGAATAAAACAGAGCGCTCCCACTGCCATGATGAGCAGTCCCGATACCATGGTGCGCTTGTAGCCGATCCAGTCGATCACTTTGCCGGACGGCAGTGCGAAAACGAAATATGCGGAGAAGAAAAACGTCTGCACCAGCATCACTTCCGCATAGTTCAGAGAAAACACGCTTTTCAGGTGAGGAATCAGAATGTCGTTGAGACATGTGATGAAACCCCACAAGAAAAACAGGACCATCACCATCGCCAAAGCGCTTTTTGCATTGGAAACCGGTTCGTCCGTGGTGACGACGACCGGGCTGTCTGCACTCGTGATTGCCATCGTCCGTCCCGACTCCTTTGATCCAGTCGTTTCTTTCCGCGTTCCCTACATGCCATAAAGGTAATCGCAAAAGCGCGCATCCGGCAAAGGAGATACAGCATGGAGTTGGATTGGCAGGCAGTTTATCTGCGCCACTCGACCGCAGCGATTTCACGACCGGCGTGACCCCAAGTCAGACGGAGTCATTCGGAACAGGTCGCCGCGGCGGCCGTAGTGAAGAATCCAGAGGGTGATTGCCTGGCGAACACAGCGATCACCCTGAACATTTCACTTTCCTTGTTTCTTTTCCGGAGCTGGTGCGACTGCATCCGGAAACACTCCCGCCAGCGGCTTCGGCGCGTTGAAGTCATACATGGGTTTAGGTGCCGGCAGCGGTTTGCGCGGCAGCATCTGGTCACGCATGGCCGTGTTGTAAACAAAGATCGCCTCCACAACCGCAGCCTGTTTCAGATCGTCCGGCGATAGTTCCTCATAGACGTCCATATTGGAGTGGTGGGTCCGCGTTTCGTAATCCAGCGGATCCTGAATGAACTGAAAGCCCGGAATGCCGACCGCATCGAACGATAGATGGTCCGTGCCGCCCGTGTTGCGCATCGTCTCCGTCGTCACACCAAGTCCCTTCAGCGGCGCCATCCACGCGGCAAAGATCGGCGCGACGGCCGCGTTGCCCTGCAAATACACGCCGCGAATTTTTCCCGAACCATTGTCCACGTTGAAATAACCGGACACCAGCTTCTGTTCCGGCTTGATCGTCAGCGGTCCCGCCGGTTTGCGGAGCCATTCCGGCAGCTTCATCTGGTCGGGCGCGGTCGATAGCGGAAAACTGCCGAAATGGTTCCGCACATAACCGCGTGAGCCGTAAATTCCCTCTTCCTCCCCGCTCCACAACGCGATCCGGATCGTCCGCCGCGGCTGCACATGCAGCGCGTTCAGAATGCGCATCACTTCCATCGCGACTACGGAACCCGCCCCGTTGTCGGTCGCGCCCGTGCCCGCAATCCAGCTATCCAGATGCCCGCCAACCATTACGAGCTGCTCTTTCAGCTTCGGGTCCGTTCCAGGGATCTCCGCGATCGTGTCGTAACCCTGCTGGTGGTCCCCGGTAAACTTCGTCTCCACATCCATCTGCGCCGTCACCGGAACATTGGCCTGCAGCAGCCGGTACATCCGTCCATAATGCTCAATGGCCATCACCACCACTGGCACCTTCACCTGGTGCTCGGCCTTGTATGGCTCCGTTCCCAGAGCGGCGCCATTGTCGTCGAAAAATGTCCCGCCGGAGCCTCCGCCATCTCCACCATCCCTGCTCGGTACAATCACCGCCGCGGCATGTTCGTCCGCCAGAAACTGCGCGATCTTATCCACCAATTCCCGCCGCTTCAGATATTTCTTCAGCCTCTCCTGCAGGTTCGACGGCCCTCCGTTCCGCGTCTCCGGATATTGCTCCATGTCCGCCAGTTGCTTGTCCGTGTAGCGCGTCCACAGCGGCTTGTCCACAGGAGGGACCGGGCGCATTTTGCCGAGCAGCACAATTTTCCCGGCCAGCTTTCCCTTGTACTGGGCGAAATCTTTTTCGTTCTGGACATCCATTGCGACAACCTGTCCAGTGACCGGCCCGTTTGTCGCCGGAGACCACGGCGTCGCCTGCGCGATGAAAACCGCCGTATCGGGCGTCACCATCCGCACCCACGTATTCAACTGCTGCCATCCCAGCCCAAACTCGCCCCAGGACTCAAGATGCGCATTCACGCAGCCCATCGCCGTCAATTGGTCCTGCGTCCATTTGTTGGCCTTCGCCATGTTCGGCGACCCGGTCAGCCGCGGCCCTATGTCGTCGGCCAGAGCGCTCGCGTAGTCCATCACATGGGAGTGGTTGAAGCCCTCATCCATAATCCGCTGATACATATTCAGATCGACGGACTCGTTCGCGGGCTGCGCCTCCTGCGTCGCCGCCGTCACAGGTTGCGCGCTGCGGGAACCCTGCATCGGCTTCATGCGCCCATGCTGCCCCATCGCCGCCACACTCAGCAAAGCAGCCCCAGCCACACTCCATACCGCCGCACGCGTCCAACAAACAATCGTATTCAAGCGACATTTCCTCCAGAAAATCAAAGAACGGCAAGAATAGCAGACCGTGGGGACTGGAAGGTTGAGCTTGAGTGGACTTAGTACTTTCGCATTGCCGATCCACCCATGACTGATCGATTGCAAAACGCGAGAAGTTCACTGAAACTGGAGAGGAGAACGCCATGCGTATGCACAACCCGCCGCATCCCGGTGAAGTCATCCGCGAATATCTGGAGAGATGAGCGTTGCTGCGGCGGCACAACATCTGGGCGTGGGCCGCGTCACCCTGTCGCGCGTCCTGAACGGCAAGGCCACCGTCTCGCCGGAGATGGCTGTCCGGCTGGCCGCCGCCTTCGGCACGTCTTCCCCGGAAGTATGGCTGGGGATGCAGGCCAAGTACGACCTCTGGCGGATACAGAAAAGCAACCGGATCAGGGTCAGCCCGCTCCCGCATTTGCAGCATTCCTGATTGAACCACTCGGCCACTCGGCGTGATGAACCGCAGGAAAACCTCATCGGGCCACGTTGGTTCCCACATCTCCAAAGCCAGATGTGGACCACGTCGCCGACAATCCAATGCGGAAGACAAACACCTTAAACCGGAACTGTAGATAAATTGAGGAACATCTCTCGTCCTTTTAACTCCACCTGTTGATATCCCTTATATCGTTCGCTTGATGTCGTTCGCCGCCCGGTCACGGCAGGTTGGGCCTCAGTCGCAGGTTGGCGAAGTATGCTTCAGTCCCGACACCGATCCACAGCCCTACTGCTCCACTGCGGTCACCCAACTTGAGATCGTTCACCAGTAGCGTCGGCTGCGAGACCCCGTTCACGTAAAGTCGCATCTTGACGCCATGGATCTCTATCTTGAGGTGGGTCCACTCGCCGGGAATGAGGTCTGTGTACGACTCATATTTGCCCGGAAACTCCGTGCGCAACTTCAGCCATTCATAGTTCGGAAAAGAAGCGTATTGCGTCGAGTGGTTGCGTCTTTCCTGATCGTCGGCGCGAGCGTTCGTGGGACGTATGTAGACGTAATCGTATGTGGAAGCGTCGCGCGGCACACGGAACGCAATTCCGACAAACCCGCGCGCCAGGGCAGGTGCATTGGCCTGAGGCTTGCCCGCTACATCGACGTCGATCGTACCGTTGTGGAACGAGGTTCGATCGAGAACGACAATCCCGCCTCCCGTCCCGGACTTCTGCGTATCATAGGCCGCGTCCGCGCTCGGCAGCGATCTCACTCGAACAGCCTTTCGCCCTCGATAGGACACGCGATCCACCGTCACCTTGTGCGCCTGCAACCCCTTGTCGCAGTCCAACGGAGAGGACGACTGAGCAGCCACACCCGAGGGCGCCAGAATGGCCGCTAATATCACCGCACTCAGCGAGAGTTGTCGGCTGAGTCGAAGCGTCCAAGACCGTAAGCGCATCAAGTCGAGTCTCCCTGGTTAGTTGACACGCCTACTTCGCCGGTTGTGAAAGCGGCATACCTTTTGTGCCTGCGTAGAACACGATAAACGTCGCGGCTTGATCGCCTACAAGACCACGATGTGCAGTGTGCACCGACTCCGGCATTACCTCACCTGCCGTAAAGAGCTTCTTGTTGCCCTTGATGTCTTCCACGGTGATCTCACCGGAGAGAACGTAGGCAAAGCTCGGCATCGGATGGGAGTGCCAGGTCAGTTCCTGATGCGCCGGAATGGTGATCTTCGCCACAACCGGTTCGGCCATGCCCTCCGGATAGGTGCCGTACGCAGCAGCATTCCATGAGGCGTTTGTACGCAGCAACTCCTGCACTTCAATCCCGCTGTCGGATGGTCGGTTCGCGCTCACCTCTTCTCCGCTCTCCAGGAAAGACTGCAGGTCGTGAGCGAACTTTACGGGATTGCGGAACATTAGCAGGTGGTCTCCGCCGTCCTCCTTCGAGTACACGTAGAGTTTGGACCCAGGTATTTGCGCGTGTTCCCACAGCTGGCTGGGAAGGTTCGGACTCAGGTCTCCAGTGAAGACGGCAGTCGGCATATCGATCTTGCGAGCGATCACGTCATGCCAATCGTTCGCCGCGTGGTCATACAAAACCTTGAGCATGTCCACGGGGTCGTTCTTGACCATCTCATTGGCGAACCCCTCAGAGTTCTCGAATGCAGGTGTACTCTGGCCCGCGAACGAGAACCTGGGACCATCGGCCTGATGGAATGAACCGCTTTCCGGCATCAGAAACTGCGACATCATCTCCACGAGCTGCGCGGGGTTCGCGACCATCACGCCATAGTCACGCTTTTCCTGCTCCGCCCATTCAGGACGCGCAGTAATGGAGATGGGCTGGTCAACAAAGACCGCCTTGCGAATGTGCTTTGTACCGTACATGTCGATGAAGCTCCACAGCACGGACGACCCCATCGAATGTCCACAATAGTCGGCAGTCTGCAGGCCAAGGTGGTCACCAAATTCTTTCAGATCGGTTGCCAGACGGGCGATCCGAGCACCCCAATTCACACGCTGCGATAGCCCCTGATTGCGCAGGTCTAGAACAACGACGTGATAATGCTGCCGCAGCAGGTACATGATGTTGATGTATTGCGCGCCGTTCGCCGACCAGCCGGGCACGAAGACCAGCGGCTTGCCGCTTCCAGCTTGCCAATAGGTCAGCTTGACGCCATCGCTGGTCCTGAACGACTTGATCTGTAGATCGCTGAAGTCCGAGAGCTTCGTCGGAAGCCCATCGACCTTATTCGGAAAAATAAAGTCCTTCTCCAGAATTGTGATCTCCGAATCAGCCTCGGCCTTGGAAGTCACGACCGCGCTGCAAGGCATAATGAAGCTCCGTTGCGCAGAACTGGACATGGACTCATCATCTATCAATTTTCCCGTCGTGTGAAGCCGCTCTATCCCAATCGGGTGGCCCCCATCTCGCCTCGGAAATGCGTGCCGCCACGCCATTGATTCTCCGGTATTTTCCCCTGTTCCCCGCCCCGATGTCCGGCCTTTTATCCCTTCGTGATCGTTCGCAAAGGTGTCGTCAGATCCTTGCCGACTGCGCTCCGCCGTCTGAAGCGCCGCTATTTGCCCACGGACATCTTCACCGGACGCCTGGCCGCTGAATTTCCACCGTGATCAGCGGCAATTGAAATTCCCGGCGCACGACCGCTATGAAGAATGTGATATAAATAAGCGCTCCGGGAAGGCCCCCATCTTTTTGACCCCGAAAATTTTTCCAATCTGCGCCTCATGGAGTTCGATTCGATGAGCGAATCCTCTCCGTACGCCGATGCGATCGCCGCCTCCAATCTCTTGTCCCACTTGTATCTCACACCAGTTCTCGTGGAGCTCGTGCGAGGCGGCGTTCCCGATCATCTCAACCACGGACCGCTTCACGCATCGGACCTGGCGAAACGCGCCGGATTGAACGAGCTCTCCCTCACTCGAGCACTGCGCGCGCTGGCGGCGTGCGGCGCCTTCCAGGAAGTTTCGCCCGGGGTGTTTGCAAACAATTCTGTCTCGGAGTTGTTTTGTGATCGGCCGGGTAGCGGATTGGCTTTGTATTTATGCCAGAAATGGCATATTCTCAGACCCGGATGGAAATTGCTTTACGAATAACGTAAATATCTTGCACGTTAAGCATAAGATCGCTCCCAAACCTCTGGTATGGATGGGCGATTCTCTGAAAACGGTGGCGGGCTTTCCGCAAGCGGTCAAAAGTGAAATTGGCTTCGCCCTCTATCAGGCGCAGACGGGCGGCAAGCATATCAACGCGAAGCCGCTGCATGGGTTCGGTGCGGGCGTCCTGGAGGTTGTTTCGGACCATCGCGGCGACACCTTCCGCGCCGTCTATACGGTGAGGCTGGCTGGCCGGGTGTACGTTCTCCACGCATTTCAAAAGAAGTCGAAGACGGGGATTGCGACGCCCAAAGCCGAGATGGAACTGGTGAAGCGGCGGCTGAAACACGCCGGGGAACTGTACGCCGCACAGGAGAAGTGAACATGCCGAAACGCGATTATGTGGAAAGCACGGGAAACGTCTTTGCCGATCTTGGTCTGCCCGCGCCGGACGAGGCGCTCGCCAAAGCGGAGCTGGCGCAAAAGATCGTTGCCATTCTCCACGAACGGCGGCTGACCCAGACGGACGCCGCCTCCATTCTTGGAATCGACCAACCCAGGATTTCCAACTTGATGCGCGGGCGGCTCTCAGGATTCTCCATTGAAAGGCTGCTGCGCTTTCTGCTGCTGCTGGGCCGCGACGTTGAAATCAACGTGAAGCCCCGCCCGCGTTCCCGGTCGCAATCTCGCCTGCTGGTGGCTTGAACCTACGCCTCTCTGGTCTTCCATGGTCGCAGGTGAGCGTCTCTTCGATCGGATTCGGTCCAGTGTTTTGCGCAGGCCCACTCGCCCAGGGCCGTCTGGATGAAGCGCTCGGCTTTGCCGTTGGTTCTTGGGGTGTAAGGCCGGGTGCGGCGGTGTTTGATGGTTGGAGACCCAGACACCTACCCCGCCGTCGGGCGTCATGATGCGTGAACTGCCGACGCTTATTCGTGCCGGATCGCCGTGATTGGCTCAATCAGCGCCGCTCGAATCGCGGGAATCAAAGAAGCTGTACTTGCTACCGCTCCCAACGCCAGCGCGGAAATCGTCATCACCCAGGGATCGCGCGGCGAGGTCCCGTATAGAAAGCTCGCCAGCGCTCGCGAAGCCAGCACCGCCGCAATCAGTCCCGCCAGCAATCCGCCAGCCGCAACCCAGGCATTCTCGCGAAAGATCAGGCCAACCACCTGCGCCCGTTGCGCGCCCAGCGCCATGCGAATGCCGATCTCGCTGGTCCGCCGCGCGGTCGCGTAAGCAAGCGTTCCATAGAGCCCGATGGCTGTGATGAACAAGGCACATCCGGCAAAAAAGACCGAAAGCATGGCCATCATCCTCTCCGAGCTGATGGATTGATTCAGATCGCCGCTCATCGTGGTCATCACCGGAGCCGGAATATCCGGCGCCATCCGCGCGGCCAGTTCGCGCGCCGCAGCCGCCAAAGGACTGGGCGGCCCATCTGTGCGCACCACTGCCGTGTACGAGACCTTTTTCTCTTCATTCTGCGTGATGGGTAAGTAGCCGCCTGCAGGCGCCCCTTTTTTGATGGACGCGTACCGCACATCGCCGACAACGGCAATCACTTCATAGCTGGCTTTCTTCCACCCAATCACATGCTGCCCAATTGCACTTCGCCCCGGAAATAGAATCTTTGCCGCCGTCCGATTCAGGATGATTTTCTTTCCGGTTGCTGAAGTGTCGTTCCAGCGAAAGTCGCGGCCCTCCAGCATGGGAATCCGCATCGTCTTGAAATACTCAGGAGCTACGGTGTTCATGTAAATAGTGCGATTTGCATTGCTGGCCGGGGTGCGGTAGGTAACCATCACCGAGTTTCCGGAAAGTGGCGTGACACTCTCAAAACTGACGCTCTTCACCCTCGGCTGGCGCGCCAGCGCAGCGCCAAATTTCTGGTACCAGCGGACAAGCGCATTCCCTTCGAGGGGCTGTTTACCCATCTCCAGATTCAGATTCACCAAACCTTTGGGATCGAATCCCAGTCCGGCGCCATACAGCCTCGCCAGGCTTGTCGCCAACAGGCCGGCACCTACAACAAGCATCAGCGCCAGCGCCACCTCCAATCCCATCAGCACACGCGGCAACATGCGCCGCCGCTCCCGGACTGAGGTCGCGTGGGAACCATCCTTGATCTGATCGCTCAAATTTCCAGATGTCGCCCGCAACGCCGGGATCAGCCCGATCAGGACCGCCGCCACGGCCGCAATTAGCGCCGCAAACAGAAACATCCGAACATCGAGCGAGGTATCGAGAACGGCATTGTGGGTATGTCCAAGAAGCAGCGCAGCCAGGGAGTGGCTGAGCACCGGCGAGAGTCCCATGCCCGCTGCCGTTCCCATCCCAGCGACCAGCAAGCTCTCCACCAGAAGCTGCTGGATCAGCCGCCTGCGCGTGGCCCCAAATGCCAGCCGCGTCGCGAGTTCGCGCTCCCGCGCCGCCGCTCGCGCCATCAGCAGGCTGGCAAGGTTCAGGCA
>DAHVZT010000053.1 GCA_027323885.1 Acidobacteriaceae bacterium | reverse complement strand
CAGCAGTTGCGCGAGAAGCTGGACAGCCCGGCGTTGAAAGACAAAGCGAAGGCACGCGAGTACCGCCGCACCAAATGGGCGCTGGGACGGGAGCAGGTCCTTGTCTCGCGGGTGATCCGCGAGCTGAAGTACACCAACTTTGAGCGGAAACGGTTGTTGGACAAAGTCAACAAAACCGTGGATGCCATGCGTGGGTTGGACCGCCAGATCAAAGCTTTGGACCAGAAATTCGAGCAGTCCAAAAGCGAGGAAATGAAGAAGGAGTATCGCCGCCAGCAGCGCAATTGCAAAGGCGATCTGGAAAAGCTGGAGGTCGATGCCGGCGTGTCCGTTCTGGAGTTGAAGCGCACCCAGCGCGAGATGATCCAGGGCGACATGGACGCCGAGCAAGCCAAGCGCGAGCTGATCGAGGCCAACCTTCGCCTTGTGGTTTCCATCGCCAAAAAGTACACCAATCGCGGGCTGCAGTTTCTCGATCTGATTCAAGAGGGCAACATCGGCCTGATGAAGGCGGTCGACAAGTTTGAATACCGCCGCGGCTATAAGTTCTCGACCTATGCAACGTGGTGGATCCGCCAGGCCATTACACGCGCCATCGCGGACCAGGCACGCACCATTCGAATTCCGGTGCACATGATCGAAACGATCAACAAGCTGATCCGCACTTCGCGCCAGCTGGTGCAGGAACTCGGGCGCGAACCCACCTCAGAGGAGATTGCCCGCCGCATGGACATTCCTGTGGCGAAGGTCCGCAAGGTCCTCAAAATCGCCCAGGAACCGATTTCACTCGAAACGCCGATTGGCGAAGAAGAAGATTCGCATCTGGGAGACTTCATCGAAGACCATCAAGCAGTCTCGCCATCGGACGCCGTCATCAGCGTCAATTTGAAGGACTACACCTCGCAGGTGCTGCGTACTTTGACCCCGCGCGAAGAGCGGGTGATCAAGATGCGCTTCGGTCTGGAAGATGGCTCCGAGCACACCCTCGAAGAAGTCGGCCAGAGCTTCCAGGTCACTCGGGAACGCATCCGGCAGATTGAAGCCAAGGCGCTGCGCAAGCTTCGTCATCCTTCGCGCTCGCGCAAGTTGCGCGCGTTTTTGGATGGTGTGCGGGAAGCGTAATGCCGGTCCGATCCTGAAACTCAGCGCTATGGCCAGGTATATCCCCCGGGCCACGCAGACCCCCAATTCTCGCAGCGGACTGGGGGTCTTGTTACTTTCCGGGGGAAATCGCTGGCGGCGAGTAGCCCGCTTCTGCTTCCGGTCTACTGATTGACCGGCGTCAGGACGATCTTGCTGGCCTCGCCGGATTTCAATAGTTCCATTCCCTGGGCAAATTCCTGCAGGGGCAGCCGGTGCGTGATCACTGGCGACAATTCGAGCTTGCCTGCCTTCAGCAGCGCTTCCATTTGATACCAGGTCTCATACATCTTGCGTCCGTTGATGCCGAGCACCGTCGCACCCTTGAAAATGATGTCGCGAGCGAAGTCCAATTCGACTGGTTTGGCTGGAATCCCCAGCAGAGAAACCCGTCCTCCGGTCCGCAGAATCTGAAATCCCAGGCGCATGCCCTCCGCATGCCCGGACATCTCCAGCAGCACATCCACTCCAATGCCTGCGGTATGTTCCAGGACAATCCCGGTCACGTCGTCCTTCGAGGGATCCAGGACAAGGTCCGCTTGCATCGCGTGTGCCAGTTTGCGGCGATGTTCATTCACTTCCAGCGCGAAAACTCTGGAGGCCCCGCAGGCCCGCGCCACGGCAATGGCGAACAGCCCGATAGGCCCACAGCCCACCACCGCAACACTGCGGGCAGCAATCTCCGCCGCCAGCACCGCATGCACAGCATTGCCCAGAGGATCCAGAATGGACCCGTATTCCCGCGGCATGGCGGGATCCAGCTTCCAGATGTTCGACTCGGGGATCACAACGTAATCGGCGAAAGCGCCATCCGCATCCACTCCAATGATCTTTACGTTCTGGCAGACGTGCGCCTGGCCGATACGGCACTGCAGGCATTTGCCGCACGCAATGTGCATCTCAGCCGAAACGAAATCTCCCGGCTTGACGGACGTAACCAGTTTTCCCACCTCGGCCACGGTCCCGCAGAATTCGTGACCCGGAATCAGGGGTGGGCGCACGCGCCCCTGCGCCCAGGGATCCCAGTTGTAGATATGCAGGTCCGTTCCGCAGACGCTCGCGGCATCCACTTTCACCAGCACGTCAGTGGGTCCGTACCCAGGAACAGGAACTTCGCGAATCTCCACTCCGGGACGTGCTCCCGCTTTCACGACAGCGTGCATGGTTGGCGGCATTCCTTCTCCGTTACCTCAAGAGGATCCCTGGGAAAGGGTCAAAACTTTGTAGTGTATCAGTAGAAGCATCTCCTCCAGGCGGGGTCCTGCCACGTTCCACAAATCGCCGCGGGTCCCAATCCACTGCGTGCTGGCCCGCAAGATAGAGCAGGTTCGTCATCACCCGCGCACCCGTTCCACGGCTGCGGATGCCTGCGATTCCATCTTCGGATCGTCCCCGAATCCGGCCAGCCAATGGACGTCCGGCTCCCGCCGGAACCAGGTGCCCTGGCGCTTCGCGTAGTTGCGATGACCCTGCTGCGTCGATGCGATGGCCTGTTCCTGCGATGTCTCGCGGCGGAGCAGGGCGGCCGCTTGCCGGTAGCCGAGAGACTGCAGCGGCCGGCAGGCCGCGCCATAGCGTGTGATCAGCCGCTCCGTCTCCTCCACCAGCCCCTGCTGGAACATGGCGATGGCCCGTCGATTGATGCGCGCGTAAAGTTCGCTCCGGGGGGGATCCAGGCCCAGTCTCAGAATGCGAAAGCCGCGCAAAGGATTCCGGCCCGCCCGCCAGGCGTCGGACATAGGAATGCGGCCACTCAGGCATACTTCAATGGCGCGGATCAGCTTGGGCGTGTCATTGGGGTGAACCAGCGCAGCGGTCACAGGATCCAGCCGCCGCAGCATTCGCGCTAAATACCCGCTGCCGCGATGCACCGCGCGCTGACGCAAACGGTCCCGCAGTTCCTCCGACCTTTGCGGTCCCGGAAACAAACCCAGCAGCAGGGCCCGAAGGTAGAGCCCGGTTCCACCTGCCAGGATCGGCATGCGTCCCCGCCCGGCAATCTCAGCCACACAAATGCGTGCGTCCCGGGCATAATCGCCTGCCGTATAGGGTAGATCAGGAGTCACTACGTCCAGCATGTGGTGCGGAACGCGGGCGCGCTCCCCGGCTGTCGGCTTGGCGGCGCCGATCTCCAGATCGCGATAAACCGCGACGGAGTCGCAGCTGACGACTTCCCCGCGGAAACGCTCAGCCAGCTTGACGGCCAGGGCGCTTTTTCCGCTGGCGGTGGCCCCCAGCAAAACAACCAGCAGGGGTTCAGGCCTGTGCGGGAAACCGCCGGAATCTTCCGCCGCTACCACAGCCTCCACCAGCCAGCCAGAAACACGGCATGCCAGCCTGCGCGGAGAGCGGCGAACAGAAGGACCGCGAGAGCGAGAAGGACCATACCGATGGCCTGGCGGGTGCGCAATGCGAGCTCGGATGGAGCGATCATTGCGGAGTGTACTGGCCCGTGTCTTCGTTATAGAGGAAGTAAAAACGGAGCGCGAGATAAGGCCCTTTGAACTGCTTCGGGAGCGGCTGAAATGGTCCCGCGCCGGTGATTCCACCCCACGCCGCCCGGTCGAGCGACACATCCCCGGAAGGAAGAACGAGCTGCATTTTCTTGATGCTTCCGTCCGGGGTAATGATGAATTGAATGGCGACTTTCCCCTTCTTAAGCAGCGGAGGTCGCGCCGCTTCCGGAATCAGATTGTCCCAGCTCGCCTGAGTGGCCTGAATTACCTTGTGCAGATAGGGCCCGAAATCCACGCCCATGGTGTCGCTCAGAACTTCCACTCCGGACTGCATGCCCTCATGCGCAATCGGCGCATTTTCCCCATTGTCGCCTCCCTGACCGTTCGATCTTGCGGCCTGACGTTCCGCCTGGCGGATCATTTCCCCCACTGACTGGGTGGGTTGGTTGGCTGCCTGGTTTTGCGCGGGTTGCTGCTGGGCCGGGTTCTGCGCGGCCCGTTCCCGTGCCTGCGCTCCAAGGGTCGCGCTCGGCGCCGACGGAAGCGCCTGCTGGGACTGCGAAGGCTGGGGCGCGCGGGCATGCTGAGGTGGAACGGCGCGAGCCTGCTGCTGCGGCCGCTGTTGTGGCTGGGGCGCCGGCTGCGGCGGCGGCTGTTGCTGCGCCATCTGCTGCTGGCGCTTTATTGCCTGCTGCGGCGGAGGCGAAGGCCGTCCGGCGCGACGCATGGCCTGCAACTCCTCAAGCGTTTTCTGGTCGGGCACAGGATGTTTGGTCTGCGCTACATGATTCTGATCGGAGATGACATTGGTCGGCCGGGGCTTTTTCTTGATCAGGTCGGGCGGCATATTCAGATATACCGTCTCGTTCTTTTTCGGCTGCACCTGTTCCATCGGGTTCACTACGGTTGCCCGTTCCATAAACCGCCAGCGAGGACCATAGAGAATCCACCAGAAAACAATCAGGTGAAGGATCAGGGAGACCCAGATCGCCTCCCGAACGCGAGCGGACATCCGCGAGCCTTCCAGCTCATCGATGACCTCGAGCAGCTCGTGGGTTGCATGAGAATCGTAGCGCGCCCGTATGCGGTCGAGCCTCGGCTCCACGGGATTCTCGGGCGGTGTTGGGGGTGTTTGCGTTGCGGCCATTGAAAATTGAAGATTCCTGTCCGCCCCGCCAATGCGCGGTTCTCAGACAAGCGTCCGCTTCCCAGTACTTGATTACAGTATCTGCACCATTGTCTCATTGTTTGGAGATGGATGACCATCCAGTTCCATGGAATCCGCCCCCATTTCTCCCGGATGTCCGGAACGGATGAATGGTCGCCTGGGGCGAACCTTCCCGGCTTCCGGGCGGGCCTGCAGCGTATTCGATTGATGTGCGCCGTCCGCAGAACCGGTAAAATCGCGGGTGTGAATGCGATTGTGATCACCGTCAGCGATTCCTGCTACGCCGGACGGCGGCGGGACCTGTCCGGCCCCGCGGTGGCGGCGGCGCTGACGGCGAGCGGCTTGGCGGTGGACGCCCTCGTGACCGTTCCGGACGAGATAGACCCGATCGCCCAGGCGCTACGGCTCAATGCCGCCCGCGCATCCCTCCTAGTCACCACCGGCGGAACCGGGATTGCCCGGCGCGACGTGACGCCGGAGGCCACGCGGTCCGTATGTGAGCGGATTTTGGATGGTTTCGCCGAAAGGATGCGCGCCGAGGGGCTGAAAAAGACGCCGCTGGCGCCGTTGAGCCGCGCCGTCTGCGGAACGCTGGGCAGCACCCTCATCCTGAATGTTCCTGGCAGCCCGCAGGGCGCCGTGCAATCGCTCGAAGCGGTGCTCGGCCTGATTCCGCACGCCCTGGCCCTGTTGGCTGGCCACACAGAGCACTCCGGAACCCCTGCGGACGGCCGCGCCGAGTAGCAGTCCGCGCATGTACGATATTAGAAGCCCGCATGGAACGAATTTCTCTCCTGTCCTCCGCATCCCTGGCTCCCAAGCTGTCCTCGACCCTCCTGCACTGGAAGGTTGTTCTCCTGGTGCTTCTGAAACCTCTCGGCATGTGGGGCATCGGAGTGCTCGCCGCCATCGACACGGCAGCTCTTGCCATTCCGATGGACCTGATTATCGCCGGATACGTCTGGGGTGACCGGCGGCATTTCTGGGTTTACCCGGTGCTCGCAGCACTGGGAGCGGCCATCGGATCGCTGGTGCCCTACTACGTGGGCCGAGTGGGCGGCGAGTGGGTCCTGCTGAATCGCGTGGATCGCTCCAAATACGAAAAGCTCAAAGCGCGTTTTGAACGCCATCACTGGTTTGCCGTCATGGTTCCCGCCGCAATGCCGCCGCCGTTTCCCTTCAAGCTCTTTGCTTTCGGGGCAGGCGTTTTCGAGATGCGGGTGCTGCCCTACATGGCAGCCGTGTTCGTCGGGCGAACGCTGCACTATTTGATCCTTGCGATCCTGGTCGTACGCTTCGGCCCGGAAATCATCGATATCGCGGTGCGTGGGTTCCAGCAGCATGCCTGGGCCATGCTGCTGGGCGCCGGAATCCTGTTTGTTGCGCTTGTTGCCTACATTTTCCAGCGGCGCAGGCGCCGGACCGCTGACGCGCTCCAGCCCATCGATCCGAATGCTTCCAGGTTGTAGCCGCCGCCGCTCGAAAACTCCGGCCGGCGTTCCTGTCCGGTTCGGGATATCGGGGCGATAGCCCATCGAGCGTCGATGCGACACCTGCCGCCGTCAATTTTCGGCGTTACGGCTGCGCGCCGGCTGACCCGGAGGCTGCGTGGCTCTCCACCACCGGCGAGGCGAGCGTTCCGCTCACGGAAGCTCCGGATGGCTGCAGTTCCAAATGGAGCGCTCTGCGGAAGGAGATCGAACCCGTCACGGTCTGCAGGTCGGCCGCTCGATGCTTCCCGCGCCCCGGGGCGGCAGACCCGGCCAGCAAGGGACCGGAGATTCCGTCCCGCGTCTTCGCTGTCCAGCCATTCATCTGACTCGAACGCAAAACCAAGCGCTGACCGGCTATCAGCCCCGTGGCGCGCCAGCTTTGAAACTTGATGGAGGACTCGCTTTCCGGTGGACCCAGCGAGCCGTCGGCCCAATGCAGGGAAAATTTCCCCTCTGCGTACTGGGCCAGATCCGAAGCCGACCATCCCTTGGTGGTGAGCGAAAAAACGGCATCCGCCACACCTCCGCCCCAGCGCTCGCGCCACAATGCTGCCACGCGATCGGGCTGGATGCGGGTGAGAGTGGCCCGGAAGCTATAGGCCGGTGGCCCATCTCCCCAACGTACCCATCCGGCGGTTCGCGAAGCGTCCGGCACCGGCTGCGAGGCGGCTCCGGGCAGCGGCTTATCAGGCGATCCAGCTTCCGCAAATTGTTCGCTCTCCGTAAGGTCGCCCGCCGAGATCGTCCCGCCCAGAACATTCCCTGAAATGGACTTAAGTTCCGCCGTCTGCCCGCCCATGCCCAAATCCAGCGCCGCATGTTCGATCGGAAGTCTGCCAAAGGTGAGCAAGTCCACGCTTACGATGGCGTCCAATTGAGGCAGCTTGGGA
>DAHVZT010000052.1 GCA_027323885.1 Acidobacteriaceae bacterium | reverse complement strand
GACGCAGAACAGGTTCCACCAACGCCCACTGTTCGTCGTTCAGTTCCCAGCGGCCTGCCATCAACGAATTGCGGAGATGCCTTGAGCATCTCCAGTTTCGCCCAAATCAGACCGCAAAGTGTTTATGAGATAGGTTCTAGTTCTCTGGACACGAGAAATACAACAGGCCACCCCGTCGCGCTGACGAGATCCCATGCCCAATGGATCCGTGCTCCTGGACGAATCGTCAGGTAGAGGTCTGTGAGCAGCATGCCTGCAAGGAAGTATTGCAGGTAAAAGAAGATTGTCAGTCCGGCGACCGTTGCGGCGGTGTGGACGAGCAATTGCACCCACCCGACCAGAGCGATCAGGATCAAAAAGACGGCCCGGCGCCACCATGAAGGCCGGATTCGAAACAAGAGCGAGATCAGCGGCGCCAGAATATAAAACTGGATTTCAACCTCAAGGCTCCATGTCACGCCATTGATCGAACTGGGCGCGTGATACGCGATGTTGTGCAGGTAGAAAATACTTGCGAGCAGGTGGGGAAGCATATACCCGGCAGACTGGCGATAGTACACGAACGCCACCAATGCGCAAAATACCAGGTTGAAGACATAGGGTGGTTCCAGACGCGTGACACGGCGCAGAAAATATTTCCGCAGGCTGACCCGCTTGCCCATCTGGAAATCCTGACGGGCAAAGCCAAGACCAAGAACAAACCCGCTAATCACAAAGAAGAGCCGGACCCCGCGATCCCCGTTGCCGGCCGCGGTCCCCAGCCATGCATAGCGACTCTGCTGCACGACGGCGTGGCCGCTCTTGACCAGAAGCTGCGCGTAAATGTGATACAGCACAACAGAAAGGATGGCCACAAACCGTAGCCCATCCAGTTCCGGGATCCACGAGCCATCGGTCGTGATGCGCCGCAGCCGTCCGGCAATCCTCCCGGAAAATGAGGGCCGAGTGCGGATTTCTCTGCGGGATGGGATAGAAGATCGCATCTTCTGTCTGCGGTCTTCCTACGATACATCCCGGAGCAAACCTGGAAAAGACAAGGGCTCTCTTCCGCCAACCCAATCCGGTATCCGCAGAACATCGTCATCGCACTCATCGTCAATGCGCCACGAATGTTTCCTGTACATTCGATCCGATTCCAGCCAACTGGCAACTGCGGGACTTTATACTGACCATGCAACCAGCCTGGATCAAAGGGACCAACTGCGTGTACGAGTCTGAGTTTGAACGAAGTGTTTTCGATCTCCGCCGCGAAAAGCTGAAACAGCTCGAGGCCATGGGTCACGCTGCCTATCCGAACAGCTTTCACACGACCCACACCCTGGCGGCCATTCACGCCGAATACGATCCATCCTCCAGCGAGGAGCTGGACCAGAAACGCCCGCAGATTGCGGCCGCGGGGCGCATTATGGCGATCCGCGCCCAGGGCAAGGCTGGGTTTGCCGTGCTGCAGCAGAATGGAGAGCGGCTCCAAATCTATGTGCGCAAGGATGCGGTCGGCGACCAGGGATTTGAGCTCTACAAACTGCTCGACATAGGCGATCACATCGGCGTCACAGGCTACGTGTTCCGCACCCGCACCGGCGAGCTCACCATTCACGTCGATACGCTTACCTTTCTTTCCAAGGCCATGCTCCCGCTGCCGGAGAAGTATCACGGACTGGCCGACGTCGAACTGCGCTATCGCCAGCGCTATGTGGACCTGTTCATGAATGCCGACGTGCGCGAGGTTTTCGTAAAACGGGCCGCCGTGCTCCGCGCACTGCGAAAGTTTTTCGATGGACGCGGCTATCTGGAAGTGGAAACACCCATGATGCAGCAGATTGCCGGAGGCGCGGCCGCCAAGCCCTTTACCACCCACCACAATGCGCTCGATCTGGACCTGTATCTTCGCATTGCGCCGGAGCTGTATCTGAAGCGGCTGGTCGTTGGCGGCATGGACCGCGTGTATGAGATCAACCGCAATTTCCGGAATGAGGGGATCTCGACCCAGCACAATCCAGAATTCACGATGCTGGAGTTCTATCAGGCGTACGCGAATTACCACGACCTGATGAAGCTCACCGAAGAGCTGATTCAATTCGTAGCCATGGAAGTGAATGGTACGACGAAGACGGTGTTCAATGACGTGGAAATTGACTTGTCGCAGTGGAAGCGCTACTCGATGCGCGAGGCGATCATTGAGTTCTGGCCGGAAGCTGCTGGAGTGAGGCCAACGATCGAGGATTTCGCAGATGCAGCCAGTTTCGATGGAATGCTTTTGCGTGCCAGGCAATGGTGTAACCGCGGGTTGCGTGAAGTACAAATCCCTCATCCTTTGCAGCTTAGGATTGTGCGTGCGCGTGAAATGCTTCAAGATTTCAGTCACCGCCGCGAAACGGGAGCGGCTCTCGGAAAGGTGATTGCAGATATCTTCGAGGCAATTGCCGAACCACAGCTCATCCAGCCAACCATCATCTACGACTTCCCTCTCGCCGTCTCGCCGCTCTCGAAGCAAAGGCCCGATGAGCCGGACTGGGTTGAGCGCTTCGAGTTCTACATCGGCGGCTTTGAACTCGGCAACGCATTCAGCGAGCTGAACGATCCCGTGGAGCAGCGCAAGCGCTTCGAGCAGCAGCTTGGGGAGCGCGAACGCGGCGACGCGGAAGCCCACGCCATGGACGAAGATTATGTGCGCGCCCTGAGCTTCGGAATGCCGCCTACTGCCGGCGAAGGGATCGGCATCGACCGGCTTACGATGGTCCTGACCGGCTCGCGTTCCATTCGCGATGTGATTTTGTTTCCGCTGATGCGTCCGCAGGAGAGAAGCGCCAGCGGGCAGGGAGCGATAGATCCAAAGGCATAATTCTTTGGTCATTTCGCCTGGGTTCGCGGCATACTAGAGGCAAATCGCACGAGCTGAGGTGGTTTCTTCCATGTTCCGGGCACTTGCGCTCACCCTGTGGCTGGCTTGTGCCGGGCCGCTCGCGTACGGCGGCAATAAGGGCTGCCTTGTTCCGAATGAGACGCTGGCGCATATCAACAAGAGCGTATGCGTCACGGCCCACGTGTATCGCGTGGTGGATGCGGCGAACGGGACGCATTTTCTGGACGTGTGCAGTCCTCAAACAGCCGACATCGATTGTCATTTCTTCATCGTCAGTTTTCCCGGAGACGAGAAATCCGTGGGCGACCTGCAGGCCTTGGCCCACCAGACGATCCGCATCCGCGGAACAGTGCACACCGTTCAGGGGCGTGCGGAAATCATTCTGAGCAGCAAGCAACAGCTCCACGGCGGGAAAGAGAAATTCCACCCCAACCCCGAGTTGGTCAAAAGCTTTTCCGCGGAGAATGGCGGGCAGGCCTTCAACCCTAAAAACGGCACCATGGGCCAGCACGGCGTCCATTTTCATCATCGCGGAAATTGACCCGATGCATGCTCAATGCGTGCTTCCCAAAGAAGAATCCCGCAGCCTGAAGAGGGCCGGCTACCAAAGCGGCCCTGCCTCCCGGCGTAGCTCTTTCAGCGGATAGAACGTGCCACGCCAGAGCACGCCGCCGCGCCACAAAACCAGCAGCATGGAGCGCAGGAGCGTGAACAGAAACAGTAGCATGGCTACCGGAAGCAACGTCAGATATGCCGGTGAAATTCTCGTTTGCTTCCAGTAATGCAGATTCAGCAGCAGCAAGGTTGTCAGCGCCACCACGCCCGCCCAGCGTGCAGCGCCGGAAAAAAGCAGAGCCACGAATGGGGTGATGCACATGAAAAACAGGCCGGCGGAAACGGCCAGCAAGACTGTTGTCCGAAAGCGAAAGACCGAATACAGATTCTTGGTCAGGTTATTGAGCATTCCCCATGCACTTTCCGCCCAGCGGATGCGAACCAGGTCTTTCCCAAACGCCGCACGTTGTGCAAACCCATGTTCCTTGACCCGGTAGCCGAATCGCATGTCCTCCAGGACCTCCATGCGAAGCGCTTTATATCCTCCCAGCGCGTCATAGACGGAACGGCGGACCAGGGAAAATGCCCCGACTCCGATGTAATCCCGCTTGGCCTTTGGATCTTCGATTTTCCAGGGCCGGGCAGCCAGCGCCGACACGCACTGGAAAAACGCAATCAGCATCTTTTCTCCCGGTCCACGCAGAATCAGCGAGGGAAAGACGGCCACGTTGTCCGCCTTGGTACGGGTGGCAAAAACCATAGCGCGACGGATCGCATCGGGCGCGAAGAGAACATCCGCATCCGTAAACAACAGCCAATCGCTGCGGGTCTGATCGGCGGCCAAAGCCATGGCGTGCGGCTTGCCGAGCCAGCCTGGCGGCAACTCACTCACATGCAGAACGCGCAGGCGGCTGGTCGCCGCCGCTGACGCCACAGCCTCCATTTTGGCGCCTGTGGCATCCGTGGAGCGATCGTCGACGGCGACGATTTGCAGATTCGGATAGTCGCTCTCCAGCAGAGATTGCAGCGAGGCTTCGATGCTGCTGGCCTCATTCCTGGCCGGAACGACCACGGCGACGGAAGGCCAAATCTCACTTTCAACGTTCGCCTCATACGAAGGGTCGAGCAGGTTGGGGATACTTGGCAGTTTCCACAGGGCCGGCAAAATGCGCCACAGCCACGCAATTGTGATGAACCACGCGAACCCCGCTATTAGAAAGCGCTGTTGTTCGGAGCCGGCAATCGGAAGCCCATACATACCTCATAATATGCAGACTCCGCGTTCGCTGTTGGTCGGATTTTTTGAAATGACTCCGGCGAAGCGCGGTTCAGGTTCTGGTTGCGTTCACCGGCGGAGCGAATCGCGCGCCCGCAAGGAGCAGTCCACCGGAGACCACGAGTGTAATCAGAGTGATGGAGAGCCCCATCCGCAGGGAGGAATGGTCGGATACCCAGCCAATGATGCGTGGTGAAGGGGCGTCCCCAAGTGCATGAATCATGAATAGCTCGATCGCAATGGCGGCCGCACGAATCGGAGCCGGCACCGCGTTGACGATCGCGGCGTTGAGTGGTCCGGTGTTCAGGAACAGGAAAAATTCCGCTGCGCTCAGGCAAGGAACCATTGCAGCCCGCGGACCGAAAAACGTAAGCAGCGCGAAGGGAGCGGCCAGCAGAACGCTCCACGCAGAAAGCAGATAGAGTGCCGCGCGATTCCTCCTCAACCACCGCTGTGCAACCCATCCGCCCAGCCATGTGCCCAGAATCCCATCCACCACCGTTATTGCCCCGAGTATCTGACTCGCGGCCGCGAGGGAGTAGTTTCCATGACGGTACAGAAAGGTCGGCATCCATACCGCAATGCCACCCATCGCGAAGACCATCATCGCCATGCCGAGGGTTGCAGTCCAATAGGCGGGATTGCGCCCCAGCGTCAGGACGGCCGCGCGATATTGCCGGGCCGTTAACAACGATGTGGCGCCCGGCTCCGACGCTCCCCGCTCCGGTTCCCGCATCCACATCCAGACCACGACCACGATCAGCAGCCCTGGCGCGGCGGATACGTAGAACGGCGCGCGCCAGCCGTAAGCCTGCCCCAGTGTTCCGCCCACGATGTATCCCATGGCCGCACCAACCGGGAGAGATAAGTAGAAAATCGTCAGGATACGATTGCGCTGCTCCGGCGGCCAGGAATCGGAAAGCAGCGCAGGCGCGTAAATGCCGAAGCTGGCCTCTCCGATGCCCAGGAGCGCGTGCCGCAGGTAAAGTTGATCGTACGTGTGGACCAGCGCGGTGGACAGAGTCAGCAGGCTCCAAAGCAATGCACCTGCCATGATCAGCGGCTTACGCGGATAGCGGTCGCCGAGCCAGCCCGTCATAGGAGCAGCCAGCATGTAGGTGATAAAGAAGGCGAACGTCAGCGCGCCGATACGCTCGTCGTTCAAATGAAAAGCGTTCTGCACCAGCGGCTGCACACCGGCAAGCAGGTAGCGGTCAGCGTAATTGAGAAGGTTCATCGCGCTCAGCAGGACGAGCGCTACCCAGGCGGCACGTGAGGCGTTGAAGGTTCCCGACTGGTCCGGCAGCTGCGGCATGAGCCGCCAGCATATCAGGCCTGGTCCAGTTTCTCCTGCTGAGGATTGCCGTTACCACTCATCAGGAGGGACGTGGCCACTTCGCTTCCACAATCGTCGTCAGGCCGCCGCGCGGGCGGAAATCTCCCCGAACGACCGCCCAGATGGGATTGCATGCCTTCACTACATCTTCCAACACCTGGTTCACGACGTTTTCCTGGAAAATGCCAAGATTGCGATAGGTGAACAGATATTCTTTGTACGACTTCAGCTCCAGGCAGGACTGGCGTGGCATGTAACGCAGCGTGATGATCCCGGAGTCCGGTAACCCTGTCTTAGGGCACACGGAGGTAAATTCCGGGTTTTCGATCACAACTTCATAACCCGCAAACTGGTTGGGCCAGGTCTCGATGGATGGGAAGGTGAAGTCCAAACCTGCCTTGGCATGATCTTCTGTATATCTGCTGGAAACCGGTGTCTCGATGGTTGGCATACAGGACTATTGTACGAAAAAGGCGCATGAAATCCGCCGCTTCCTGGATTTGAGGGCGCAGGACACAACCGGGAGACCGCCGGCAGGTTGGCCAACGCTCATGGCTTTGCGGTTACCCCGCGATTCGAACCGCAAAACGTGAACCCATGCGGCGCTGATAGCGTCTTATATACTGGCTATTCCAGCGTACCTATCAGATGCCTGAGAAAGCGCCCGTAAAAGCCCGCAAAACAACTCGCAACATCTGGATTCTAATTGCCCTGCTGGTTCTGGCAGCGTCGCTGGCATTGCGTTCCTTCACCCATAGCACGGTGCAGGTGCGGGTTGCCAGGGTGGAGCGCGGCCGGCTACTCAGCACACTGCCGACGAATGGCAAAGTGGAGCCGATAGAGAATTTCGCCGCCTTCAGCCCGAAGGCTGGCACAGTTAGAGCGGTGTACGTCCACGAAGGAGAAAACGTCCCGGCGGGCAAGCTTCTGCTAGCCATGGACGACTCCGACGCGAGGACGGAAGTTGCCGCCGCCCTTGCCGCATTGCGCGGAGCGGAGGGCCGGTTGCAGGCCCTGCAGCACGGCGGAACGCGTCCTGAGCAGATCATCCTTTCAGGAAATATCGGCAAGGCCAAAGCAATGCGTGACCAGGCTGCGGCAAACCTGCACACCCTGGAACAGTTGCAGAAACAAGGCGCCGCCTCCGCCAGCGAGGTAGAAGCCGCGAGGCGCACCCTGGCTGCCGAAGAGACGAGCCTGCAAGTGCTGGAAGAGCAGCAGACGGAGAATTATGCGCCGATTGACCTGCAGCACGCCCAGGCAAATCTGGCCAACGCAAAAGCTGCGTATGCCTCCGCGCTCGATCTATTGGCGAAAGAAGACGTGCATGCTCCATTTTCGGGGACTGTGTATTCCGTGCTGGTGCGTTCCAGCGACTTTGTCCAGGCGGGAGATAAGCTGTTGCAGATGGCCGATCTGACCAAGACCGAGGTACGGGCCTACTTTGACGAGCCGGAGATCGGCAAGCTGATGGTCGGCCAGCCGGTCAAAATTGTCTGGGAGGCAAAACCGAACCATACCTGGACGGGGCACGTGGTCCACACGCCGACAACCATTGTGGGCTATGGCACGCGAAATGTTGGCGAGGCCTTGATCTCGGTCGATCCGTCCGATACTCCCCTGCTGCCCAACACGAACGTCACCATCACCGTCACATTGCAGGATTTGAAAAACATCCTCGTCATTCCGCGCGAGGCGCTGCGCGTGGACGATGCCGGCGACTACGTCTATCAAGTGGTGGACAATAGGTTGAAGTATGTGCCGGTAAAAATCGGCGCGCTGAATCTGACCCAGGTACAGATTCTTTCGGGTTTGACGGAAAACTCCGTCGTCGCGCTTTCCGCGACCGATGGAACCACGCTGCGCAGCGGACTCGCCGTGCGCCAGGCACAATAGGTCCGATGGCTCTCCTGATGCCACTGCGGAATTTATCTCGCTCTCGCCATCCCGCAATGGGAGACGCCCTGGCGGGAATTGTTCTGGCTGCGTCTCTCGTAGCGGCAGGCGGAGCGCAGGACCGGCAAACTTCGCTTCCAAACGCTCCCGTACCGGCCGTGCTGGCCTGGAATGCATCGGGGGACACGCTCCAGACAGGCGGCCAGCCACTCGCGCCTTCGAAAGTGCAGCCCCCGGCCCCGGCTCCCGGCGCCATTTCCCTCTACACCATCGTTGACCTGGCTTTGCGCAATAGCAAGGCGGTCCAGGTGGCGGAAGCCGAGCGGCAGCACGCGCACGGATCGATGCTGGAGATGCGGGACGCCTACATCCCAAATTTTTCTCTGGGATCGGGCCTTGGCTACTCCTATGGATTCCCGCTCGGCAATCCAACTCTTTTCAACGTGAATTCCACCTCTCTGCTCTTCAGCTTTTCCCAGCGTGATTACATCCGGTCCACTGAGGCAGCCGTGAAAGCCGCCACTCTTTCGCTCAAAAACGTACGCCAGCAGGTAATTCTGGACGCCTCGCTGAACTACATCGAGCTGGACAAAACGCTTGCTCAGGTCGCGGCTCTCAACCAGGCCATCAGCGCATCCGATGAAATGGTTCAGGTGGTGCAAGACAGGCTGCAGGCGGGGCTCGAAAGCAAGGCGAGTTTTACCCAGGCAAAACTGACCCGCGCCAAAATCCGATTGCGCGAAATGCAGATGGAAGATCACGCCGAGGAGTTGCGCCAGCATCTCGCAAACCTGACCGGGCTGCCTGCGGACGCGATCACTCCCGAACCGGCATCCATTCCGGAACTGCCGGACCTCGATTTCCATACTCTGATGCAGCATAGTGGCCATGCGCCCCTGGTGGAAGCCGCTTTCCAGACCGCACAGTCCAAGCAACTCAGCGCTATCGGAGATAAGAACCAGAATTACCGGCCAACCGTCGGCATGGCATTCCAATACGCCCGTTTCGCGCCGTTCAACGGGTACAGCCTTTACTACAATCATTTCACCTATAACAACATCGGAGTTGGCATCCAGGCGGTCTGGCCATTGTTCGATCCCATTCGCCGCGATAAGGCGATGGAGTCCAAAGCGGAGGCCGTGCGGGCCCAGCGACAGGCAGAACTGACGCGAATCCAGACCGATGAGGGCAACTATTCCATGTGGCACAACCTGCGTGAGCTTAAGGCGGAGCAGGACGTCGCACAGCTCCAGCAGGAGGTGGCCCAGGACACACTTATTTCCATCCAGACGCAGTTGGATCAGGGCTCTCCTGCCGCCGGAGCTCCCCCGGTGACACCGCAGCAGGCGGACGAATCTCGCGTGGAAGAGCGCTCCAGCTACGTGGATTTACGCGATGCTCAATTCAACGTGACGCGCGTGGAATTGAACCTGCTCAATGCCATCGGAGGTCTGGAGGATTGGGCGAAGCAGGGGGCAAAATCCTCCCGTTCTCTGTCGCCGCAGGTGATTCAGCCCTGACAGCATCCGGCCTCAGCCAAGAAAACCGATGGCCCGAACAACGCCGCGGCTGGAAGCGACCTGCATCCTTTATGATCGATCTATGACGAACGTGGATGTGGAATTTCGTTATGCTCAAGCTCCGGGCGAGGACACCATCCGGGCTGTCGCCGAGCTTTCGGACGTGTACGGCATCCGCCGCGTGCGCCTGAACCAGAGAGAGCGGACCGTTCTTATTGAGTACGACGCCACCAGACTCGGTGTTGCAAATATATTTCAGCTTCTGCGGCGCGCCGGCCTTTCGGTTACAGAGCAGATCTCCAGGTTTGCCCCGCCTGCGCCCCCTCCCCAGGCAGCGGAAAACAAACCTCCAGCGGCTTGAAAAATTTGCGCCGGAACGCGCCTGCTGATAACTTGAATGGAGCCGCTTCTGCACACATTGTGCGCCCCTAGCTCAGTTGGATAGAGCGTCTGGCTACGAACCAGAAGGTCGGGAGTTCGAATCTCTCGGGGCGCACCACTTCCCTTCGCAGTTTTGCCCCATCAGGAAATCTTCGGCTTGGTATGCGTATCCGGCCGCAGCCCGGATCGACTCCTCTTCCTGAGGAAAAGCATCTTCAGCCATTCAGTGCTCCTATCGAGCTTATATCTCTCCGAATTGACGACCAATTTGGTCCGAATTAGAATCAAGGCAATAGCCAGAGCGCTTCGCTGGACGTAA
>DAHVZT010000037.1 GCA_027323885.1 Acidobacteriaceae bacterium | reverse complement strand
CGAGGCTTAGCCGGGCGGCCAGTGCATCGCGCGACCTCCCAGCAGATGCAGGTGCAGGTGCGGCAGCGTCTGACCGCCCTCCACGCCCGTATTTACCACTACGCGAAAGCCAGCGGTCAACTTCTTCTCCGTTGCAATTTTCGAAACCACGTGCAGTAAGTGTCCTAGCAGAGGCTCATGTTCGGCGTCCACCGCTGCGAGCGAGGGGATGTGCTCGCGCGGGACCACGAGCAGGTGTACTGGAGAACGTGGATCGATGTCGGAAAACGCGACGCAGGTTTCGTCCTGATACACAATGGTGGCGGGAACTTCTCCGCGCGCGATTTTGCAGAATAGACATTCCATACAGATCAGTAAAACATTATTTTGTGAAATAGCGCGGGTGTTTCCCCGGAATCCACGGATCATAGCGCAGGGCGAAGGCGGCGCGCTGGTCGATCGAGGGATGGCTATCCAGCCAGAACTCGACTGCCGGATTGGGATGCGGGGCCGCCAGGTACGCGCGGCCCAGCGCATTGAACGCTTGCTGCGCGGTCTGCTGCGGGTTCGCGACGAGTCCGTGAATCGCTTCCTGTCCGAAGATGTCTGCCTGATGTTCTTCCCAGCGGCTGAAGGAATTCGCAATTGGGGAGGACAGAAAGCTGATGCAAGTGGCCAGCAGAACCAATACGGCGAGTGTGGCCCAATCGTCCTCCGCGCGAATGCCCCAAAAACCGCCCCATTTCGCAAGCATCCAGCGAAGGCACTCCCGCGTCAGCCACAACAGCACAAACAGGAGCAACGCTGTGAAGGCGAGTCCCTTGTAAATGTGATTGAGCACATAATGGCCGATCTCGTGGCCGGCAATGAAAAGAATTTCGTCCTGCGGCAGCTTCTGAATCGTTGTATCCCAAACAACGATGCGCTTGGACTCTCCGACTCCGGTGACATAGGCGTTGAATCCGGTGACTTTCTCGCTCGCTCGCATCAGAAACATTCTCGAGGGCGGAATGTTCAGCCCAGCGTGCTGCGCGAGGCGCTCCAGCCGGGTTACAAGCTGCGGATCCGTGCTTTGAAGAGGAGAGAAATGATTGAACAAGGGGTCAATCCAAAGCGGAGAGATGAAAATTCCGAAGACAATGACCGGCAGTGTAGCCAGCCAGAACCACAGCCACCAGGTTTTCGGCGCCCGGCGGATGATCCAAAACAGCAGTAGCAGCAACGGCGTGAACACGGCGATGGAGAGCAGCAGTCCTTTTCCCTGATCCGCAGCCCAACTGCGCCATGACTGCACAGAAAGGCCGTAATGTAGCTCGACGTGCTGGCTATAGATGGCCAGAGGCAGCGAAATCAGGGACAGAAAAAGAATGGCGGGCGGGAGAAAGAGCAGCCCCTGCAGCCATCGGCGGGCAGTCCTGCGTTCTACCCAGTTGCGCAGATGCACAGGCCATCGCCATACCAGCACAAGCAACAGGACTGTGATCGACCATGCTGTCCCGCCGAACGCCAGGATGGTGCGCATTCTGCTGAGCGCGACGGCTTTTCGCAACAGGTCCGGCGGTAAGCTGTAAGCGTCAGTTGCCGCACGCGCAGGGCGGGCGTTCTGCTTCTGCCGCAAGGTAGAGGATTGCGCGAGGCAATGCCTGGGATTCCAGCATGACCCAAACGTCAGGAAGACTACGAAACTGAGCAGCAGAAACCATCTGCTGCTCGGGAGAGAGATGCGCGCCGCTGACATGGCTCCATTGTTGCATTCCATGGAACCGTGACATGGAACCGTGAACCTGTTAAGGCAGCCTGGCGGATTTCGAAAGATCGTCAAGCGCGAGATTCAGTTCGAGCACGTTCACGCGAGGTTCCCCAAGTACACCAAGCTGCCTGGGCTGGATGTGCTGGTGCACCAATTCATTCACCTGCTCTACAGGCAGACCACGCGCATGGGCGATTGCGAAGATCTGAAATTCAGCGGCTGCAACTGTGATGTCGGGATCGAGACCGGACCCGGAGGCCGTGACCAGGTCGACCGGAATGTCGGCGGTAGCCTTGTTCGCTTTACGCTCTTCGGCCGCGCTCTGCTGTACGCGAGCGAGCAGACTGGCGTTGGTCGGGCCGAGGTTGGAGCCGGAGGAGTTGGCTGCGTCATAACCGGTACCGGCGGCCGAGGGACGGCTATGGAAGTAGGTGGGGCCACTGAAGGTTTGGCCAAGGAGTTTTGACCCAATCAGCACGCCGTTTTTAGTGATAAGTTGTCCATCGGCTTTGTGGGGCATGACCAAATGTGCGACCAAGGTGATTCCAAGAGGATAGCCAATGCCCAGCAGCAGGGTAGTGACGACGGTGTAAAGCAAGGATGTGATGATTTCTTTCCGCATAGGTCCGTCCTTCAAACCAGGTGGATGGCCGTGATGGCCATGTCGATTAATTTGATTCCTAGAAACGGAAGGATAATGCCGCCCAGACCGTAAATGAGCAGGTTCCTGCGTAGCAAGACCTCCGCGCTCATCGGGCGATATTTCACGCCGCGAAGTGCCAGCGGAATCAGCGCAACGATGATCAAAGCGTTGAAGATAACAGCGGACAAGACGGCGGACTGCGGCGTTCTGAGATGCATCACATTCAACGCATTCAGCACCGGGAAGGTTGCCGCAAACATCGCGGGAATAATGGCAAAGTATTTGGCCACATCGTTCGCGATGGAAAATGTAGTCAATGCACCGCGTGTCATCAGGAGCTGTTTGCCGATCTCCACAATTTCAATCAGTTTGGTCGGGTTAGAATCCAGATCGACCATGTTGCCGGCTTCCTTTGCAGCCTGCGTGCCTGTATTCATGGCCACGCCTACATCGGCCTGCGCAAGCGCCGGTGCGTCGTTGGTGCCATCGCCGGTCATTGCAACGAGTTTTCCTTCGCCCTGTTCGCGCCGGATCAGATCCATTTTGTCTTTTGGTTTGGCTTCGGCGAGGAAATCGTCTACGCCTGCTTCTCGCGCAATCGCCGCGGCGGTCAGGGGGTTGTCGCCTGTAATCATGATGGTGCGTATACCCATGGCGCGCAGCTGCGCGAAGCGTTCGCGCATGCCACCCTTCACGATATCTTTCAGGTGAATGACACCCAGAGCGCGATTGTTTTCCGCGACGACCAGCGGGGTGCCCCCACTGCGTGCAATGCTTTCCACGTCGGCCCGGACCTCATCCGCCATCATGCCGCCGGACGCCTTCAGATATTTCGCAATGGAATCCGCCGCGCCTTTGCGGATCACCCGGCCATCCACATTGACTCCCGACATGCGAGTGGTCGCACTGAATGGAACAAATTCGGCGTGGAGATTGGTGAGGTCACGTCCGCGCAGGCCGTAGGTCTCCTTTGCCAGTACGACGATCGACCGGCCTTCGGGAGTTTCATCGGCGAGCGAGGAGAGCTGAGCTGCATCCGCCAATTGGTCTTTGCTGACGCCCGGAGCCGACAAGAACTCGGTGGCCTGACGATTGCCGAATGTGATGGTGCCGGTTTTGTCGAGCAGCAGCGTGTTGACGTCGCCTGCGGCTTCCACAGCGCGCCCCGACATGGCAAGCACGTTGTGCTGTACCAGCCGGTCCATGCCTGCGATCCCGATGGCGGAAAGCAGACCGCCGATGGTCGTCGGTATCAAGCAGACCAGCAGCGACACCAGCACGAAAACCGTCTGCGGCGAATGGGAGTAGATCGCGATCGGCTGCAGAGTGACGACGGCCAGAAGAAAGATGATGGTCAGGCCGGCAAGCAAAATGTTAAGTGCAATCGCATTCGGCGTCTTCTGCCGTTCCGCGCCTTCCACCAGGGCGATCATCTTATCAATGAAAGTTTCTCCCGGATTGGAAGTGATACGAATTTTGATTTGGTCGGAGAGGACGCGAGTTCCGCCTGTGACCGCAGAACGATCGCCGCCTGCCTCCCTGATCACGGGAGCCGATTCGCCGGTGATGGCCGACTCATCGACGGATGCCACGCCTTCGATGATTTCTCCGTCGCCGGGAATCATCTCTCCGGCGGAAACCACGACGACATCTCCCGACCGCAAGTGGGAGCTGGGCACCTGTTCGATGGCTCCGTCGCCCGCGACCCGATTGGCCATAGTTTCGGACTTTGCGCGCCGCAGAGCATCCGCCTGCGCTTTGCCGCGCCCCTCGGCCATAGCTTCCGCGAAATTCGCGAAGAGCACGGTGAACCACAGCCAGAGCGTGATCTGCAGGTCGAAGCGGAAGGTCTCGCCGTGCAGCCGAAAATCGCGCAACAGCAGTAGGGTGGTGATGACGCTGCCGATTTCGACGACGAACATGACCGGGTTCTTCATCATGTTTGCCGGATTAAGCTTTCGCAGGGAGTCCGCAAAAGCGCTCCGTGCGATTTGTGGATCCCAGATTGAGCGAGTGTTCGATGCTTTTGCCATAGCGATTTTCCGAAAATGAGCCTCAGTTAAAAAGTCTTGCCTGCATACATCAGCAGGTGTTCCAGGATTGGGCCCAGGCTAAGCGCCGGGAAGAAGGTCAGTGAGCCGACGATAAGAATGACGCCAGTCAGCAGGGTCGTGAACAGAGGGGTGGTCACAGGGAAAGTTCCCGCCGAGGGCGGAGTGATTTTCTTCTGGGCCAGGTTGCCCGCAATTGCGAGCATCGGGATGATCATGAGAAACCGGCCGCCCAACATGGCCAGAGCGAGAGTCATGTTGTAGTAGTTCGTGTTGGCGCTCAAGCCGGCAAAGGCAGAGCCGTTGTTCGCCGTAGCGGACGTGAAGGCGTAGAGTATCTCCGACAATCCGTGAGGGCCCGCATTCGCCAGGCTGCTTAACCCGAGATGCGGCAGCAGCACAGTGACTCCGCTGAAGCACAGAATGAAGACGGGAAAGATGAGTACATACAGCATGGCCATCTTCACATCGAAGGCTTCGATCTTCTTGCCCAGATACTCCGGCGTTCGTCCGACCATCAGCCCGGCAATAAAGACGGAGAGAATGACAAAAATCAGCATTCCGTAAAGGCCGGCGCCGACGCCACCGAAGACGACCTCTCCAAGCATCATGTTGACCAGCGGAACCATGCCGCCGAGCGGAGTGAAGGAGTCGTGCATGGAATTCACTGCGCCGCAGCTTGCGTCCGTCGTGATGGTTGCGAACAACGCGGAGTTTGCGATTCCAAAGCGAACCTCTTTGCCTTCCATGTTGCCGCCGGGCTGGGTTGCGGAGACGTGCTGGTCCACGCCATGCATCAGCGGATTACCTTTCGCCTCCGCCCAGTACGCGGTCGTCACGCCGGCGGCAAACAGAACAGCCATGGCAGCAAAAACAGCCCAGCCGTGCCGCGGAGAACCCGTCATTTGCCCGAGCGTGACGGTCAGTCCCGCAGGGATGGCGAAGATGGCGAGCATTTCCAGCAGATTGGAAAGCGGCGTGGGGTTCTCGAAGGGATGTGCGCTGTTGGTATTGAAAAATCCACCGCCGTTGGTGCCGAGCATCTTGATCGCTTCCTGCGAAGCGACCGGTCCCTGCGCAATGGTCTGCGTTGTGACTGTTTGTGTCACCGGTTTTCCGCTGCTATCCGGAGCAGTAACTTGTTGCGACTGGACCAGGTGCGCGGTGTCGTAAGGACGCAGGTTCTGCACCACACCCTGGGAAATGAGCGCGAACGCCAGCACGATCGATCCAGGCAGCAGGATCCAGAGAATGGAGCGCGTTACGTCGACCCAGAAATTCCCGATGGTCTTCTGCTCCTTGCGGCTGATACCCCGGACAAACGCGATGGCAAGCGCAATTCCTACGGCTGCGGATGTGAAGTTGTGGTAGGCGAGTCCGGCCATTTGCGTCAAATAGCTCATCGTCGTCTCCGGCACATAGGACTGCCAGTCGGTATTGGCAGTGAAGGAGGCGGCGGTATTGAACGCCAGAATCGCCGGAACGCCGGGAAGATGCTGCGGATTCCACGGCAGCCAGGACTGCACCCGCTCAATCAGATAAAGGATCAGCATGGAGACGACGCTGAACAGAAGCATTGCTATCGCGTAGGCGCTCCAATGCATCTCCTTCTCGGCATCAATACCCGTCAACCTGTACAGTGTCCGCTCAATCGGGACCAGCACCGGATCGAGAAAGGTTTTGCGACGCTCGAAGACGCGCGTCATATAAATGCCGAGCGGGTATGCGATCAACAGGACCAGCAGAAAGAACAGGCCGATCTGGAACCATCCATTAGCTGTCATAACTAAAACTTCTCCGGACGTAGCAGTGCGAACACCAGGTACCCTAACAGCGCCACCGAAACAAGCAACAATATCCAGGTTTCAACATTCATTGTCGTTACCTCAACCGCTCACAAGCGTATGTGTATGCAACGGCGACCGCAAAGAACAAGAGTGTCACTACAACCATCAGCGCATCCATCGTGGTCTCCCTTTTTGGACCGGGTTATACCCGGACCGGCTAAAACATAAAACCAGCTTCCAACACTCCACGTACCTGGCTGGAGTTCATGCCGTGTGCTCCCAGTCCCTGGCCAGCGGTGGAGTTCACGGCCTGGGTGGCGGAAAGATCGCCCCGCGCGAAAAAAGCCTTCTTCTGGTACGTGGGGGAAAGAGTTACGGACCATGCCTGGCTGCCGGGTCCGTAGAGCAGATTGACAGCGCCGTTGTGGATGCTGCCCGTGCTTGATATGTACTCAACACGTCCCGCCATGGTCAGCCCGTGGGGAAGCGTGTAACTTCCCAGCACGGCCTCACCTTCGGTAGCTGTCGCACGCGCGACGCCAATTTTCATGTCGACAGGAACATAGGTGTATTGGAAATAGGGCTGGAGCAGCCACTTCTTGGCCGTATGGGTGTAGATGATGTCGTAGATATCGCTGTTGTTCTGAAAGAGCGGCGTGGCAACACTGGAGTATGCGGTGCGTCCCAGATTGCCGCCGCCAACAAACTCCAGAGAGTTGGCCGCGCTTGCGGTATAGGTGAGTGCTCCGGAGAGCCAGTTGTAACGATTGGAGTAGAAACCGTCATTCCAGGACAGCGAAGCGCTGAGCTTGCCTTTCGCGTAATTGGCCTGTACGCCGCGATTTACATCGTTTTCCTGGTTCCAGAGCAATCCGCGCTCGATGTTGAGGTTCTCGAAAGTGAATGTGTCCTCCGCGCCGATGAGGGTGGGAAGCTTGCCGATGAGGAAGGAGAAATTGCCCTTGGGCGACAATTTGAGGTATGCCACTGGGAGCGCGCCGAAATAATCGGAGACTGTATTCCGGGTGGAAAGAAAAGGCGTTCCGAGCGAAGGAAGATTGTAAGCGCCCGCCTGCACATAGAATTGCATCAGCCCAGTGGTTTTCTGGATGAAAACCTGGCCATTGCTCACATCCGCCCGGGCAGCCTGATCGCTCGCACTGGGATGACTCTGCCAATATCCAAAGCCACTGAGAATGCCAGTGACGTCAAGCTGACCGAAAGGTCCCGCATCAAAAGTTCTGGGCAGAGCGGTGCTGAGTGGGCCAACCATTGCGGGCGAAGGAAGGGGCGCCGCGGGAGATGCCGGAGCGGATGGCTGTGCGGCTGTCACGCCTGCCTGTTTATCGCTTGCGCTTCCGGAAGGCTCTCCGCCGGCCTGCGCCCGCATGGCCGACGGCGCCGCAATTCCCAGTACCAGCACTGCTATTAAGGATTTCCCGTTTTTGTGGAGCATGTTTTTCGCACGACCCAAAGGAAAAACGCTCACGGATTGTTTGAGAGAACGACTTGCCTTTTGGGCGGCAACAAATCCACGATAGCAATACAATAAAAACGCCATCCCTGCTATGCACCCCATTCCACCAAGAATTGTGATCAACATCATTACCTACCTAGTTCGGATGATTCCGAACTAAGCTCAGTTCACACTTGGGCGCATAAAAAGTGCATAAGAAGTCCGTAAAAAACTTATAAGGAAGAAACCTGGCCTGTACCTTCCGGCAGAAAGCGGTACCCAACCCAGGGTTCCGTGACAATGTAAAACGGTTTGTCGCTGGGCTCAATTTTGCGCCGCACCTGGGCAACCAAAACCCGAAGGGCGTCGTGATGCTCAGTATGTTGGCCGCCCCAAACCGCTGCCAGAAGAACGCGATGGGTCAAAACGCGGTCTGGATGGAGGGCCATGGTGTGCAGCAGATCGAATTCCTTGGGCGTCAGACGCACCTCCTGGCCGCGCATATAGACCTGGTGAGATACCGGATCGATCTGGAAATCGCCGACCACGACAGGGGTGCTTTTATCCTCGGCAGTGGCATAGCTGGCGCGGCGCAGCGCCGCACGGATGCGTGCAAGCATTTCGTCCATCTGGAATGGCTTGGTAATGTAATCGTCCGCGCCGGCATCAAGCGCCTGCACCTTTACCTTTTCCTGATCGCGCACGGAGAGAACCAGAATCGGTATATTTGAAAGCTTTCGGACCGCCCGGCATAGTTCCACCCCGCCGAGATTGGGCATGGAAAGATCGGTCACGATCAGGTCGGCTGCCCAATGTTTCAGTACCTCCAGAGCGGCAACTCCGTCACCCGCCGATTTGACGCTGTAGCCCTGAGCGGTGCAGGCCATCGACAGGACGCGCGTGATCCGCGTTTCATCGTCGACGATGAGAATCTTCGGCTTTTCATGCGGTTCCAGGTCTGCAGATTCTCGAATGCTTGTAGAACTCACTGCATCTCCTGAGTCACGATGTGAACATCGACATGGGGTGCTTCCCGAAGCAGTCTCTGGATGGCCATGTAATAGAGATATTTCCGCCAGCCATGCACGGCGGATCTTCCGAAAATGATTTGAGTGATGCGATTGTCGCGAACGAAGCTCGCCACAGCGCTCGAAACATTCGAGCCCTGGAGATGGATAATCCGTGCCGACAGGTTTTCGGCGAAGCGTATGTTGGCGGCCAGATTCCTCCGGTTCTCCTCGGCGGCGTCATTGGGCAGGTCGACGTGCAACACAAAGAATTCGGCGTCCATTCCTTCGGCCATGCGTGCGCCGCGGGCAATCAATTGCTGGGAAGCCGGGTTGGAACTGATGCAGACCGCAACCCGCTCATGCACCACCCAGTTGTCGCCGATGTGCTTGCGCCGCAGGTAAGCGTCCAGATTCTGGTCCACCGCGTGAGTCACGCGTTTCAGCGCCAGTTCGCGCAGGGCCAGCAGATTTCCCCGGCGGAAAAAATTCGCCAGAGAGCGCTCAATCCTTTCCGGCGGGTAGATATCTCCGCGGCGCATACGCGTTTGCAGCGCTTCCGGGGTCACGTCCACAAGCACGACTTCATCCGCACGCCCCAGCACCCAGTCCGGGACGGTCTCGCGCACCGTGATGCCCGTAATATTTTGTACCGTGGGAGTAAGACTTTCGATATGCTGCACGTTTAGCGCGGAGAGGACGTCGATCTTGTTTTCCAGCAGTTCCAGAACATCTTCGTAGCGCTTTTCGTGCTTGCTGCCGGGAATATTCGTGTGCGCGAGCTCATCAATGATGACGACCTCAGGTTTGCGCGCCAGAATCGCGTCGACGTCGAGTTCCTCAAAAAAGGTACCCTTATACTCAACGCGGCGAGTCGGGATCGATTCGACCTGCGCCGCCAGTTCCATGACGCCTGGACGGCGGTGGGTTTCCACAAATCCTACGACGACGTCTTCACCGCGCTTGCGGCGGCGGATCGCCTCACTGAGCATGTTGAACGTCTTGCCGACTCCGGGCGCATATCCCAGAAACAGCTTGAGAATGCCTACGTGCTTTTCCGGAGCAGCCTTTTCAAGCCACTGCTCAGGGGTCTTTACCGGATTGCCGCGTGCAGGTTGAGTGCTCATATTCAATAGTCTAGGTAAAATCACCTTGATGCTGCACCCCGGCAAATCTCAATTCGCACGATATGCAGCTTCGGCGCTTATTGTAGCGCTCATCGTGTGGACATATTTTTCTTTGCTGCAGGTCAACCACACAACCGTCGCGCTCACCTTATTGTTATATGTTTTCTTTGTTGCGGCGCGGTGGGGACTCTCCAACGCGATCTTCACTTCCGTCCTTTCGGCGCTGGCGCTGAATTTCTTTTTTCTTCCGCCGATTGGAAAATTCACAGTGGCGGACCCTCAAAACTGGGTCTCGCTCGGCGCATTTCTGGTTACGGCCATCGTGTCCAGCAGGCTGTCTGAGCGCGTACGAGAGGAAGCGAAGGAGGCCAAGCAGCAGCGCCTGGAAATGGAAAGGCTATACGATTTCAGCCAGCAACTGCTGACGACCGACAACATTCTGGACCTGCTGAATTCGATTCCAAGGGTAATCACGGCCACGTTTTTGACCGAAGGCACCGCCCTGCTCGTCAATAGCCGCGGACGCGTCTATCACTCCGGCAGAAGCAGAGAGCAAATCAGCGATGAGAGCCTTCGTGCCGCATCCAGCCAGCGCGACATCCAGAGGGATGATGCGAAGGGAATTTGTCTGGTCCCACTGATGATGGGTGTCCGGCCCATTGGAGCGATGGCCATCGTGGGCAATTGTCCTTCCCGGCAGAGTTTGGAGGCATTGGGAAATCTGGTCGCAATCGCCGTGGAACGCGCGGGTGCTGTCGAGCAGTTGGGCAAGACAGAAGCTGCGCGGGAGAGCGAGCGGATCCGCAGTGCATTGCTGGACTCCGTTACGCATGAACTGCGCACACCGCTCACCTCCATCACGGGCGCGGTTACCACGCTGCGATCGCAGTTGGAACTTTCGCCCGAACAGAGAGATGAACTGCTGACGATCATTGCTGAAGAAAGCGGCCGGCTCGATAGGTTGATCGGAGAGGCAGTCGAGATGGCCCAGTTGGATGCTCATGAAGTCCAACTTGACCGCCAACCGCACACTGTGCGGGAACTCGTGGACCAATCCCTGCAAAATGCGCAGGAGATCATCCAGGAACATCCCGTGACGGTGCGCCTGCCAGAGGATTTACCGAGCGTCCTTTTTGATCTGCGCATGATGGAAAAAGTCCTGCATCATCTTCTGGAGAATGCGGCGAAGTACTCGCCCACAGGCAGTCCTATTTTCATTAGCGCGGAACAAACCAAGGATGCTGTGGTGGTCAGCGTAGCGGACCACGGGGTGGGCATCGACATGCTGGAGCGGAGCTTTATTTTCGACAAGTTCTACCGCGGTACGGGCCAGCGTTACCAGGTGCATGGGACGGGAATGGGACTGGCCATTGCAAAGGCTATCGTCGAAGCTCATGGTGGCCAGATCAGCGTAACCAGCCAAGTAGGACAGGGCTCGGTCTTTGCTTTTGATTTGCCTTTTCAAGCTCGTCCAGGCGATTTCGTGCCATAAATTTTGGAGGTTTGCATGATGGGTAGAGCGCGCACCGCTCTCTTGCCGGTCGTCCTATCGATTTGTCTGGCTGCGGGGAGCGGTTTGGTTCCGGGCGCACGAGCCCAGGTGGTCGATCCCGCCATGCTCCGCATGATGCGCTGGCGGAACGTGGGGCCATTTCGCGGTGGCAGAACGCGCGCCGTCTGCGGTGTGGCCGGCGAGCCAAATGTCTTCTATATCGGCGCCGTGAACGGTGGCGTCTGGAAGACAGACGACTACGGGCGCACATGGAATCCTATTTTCGACAAGGAATCGAGCAGTTCCATAGGCGCGATTGCCGTGGCCCCCTCCGATCCGAATATCGTGTACGTGGGCAGCGGAGAAGGTCTGCATCGCCCTGATTTGTCGGTGGGCAACGGGATCTATAAATCTGTGAACGCGGGCAAAACCTGGAAGCATCTGGGCCTGCGCGATGGACAGCAGATCTCGACGATTTCGGTGGATCCCGGCAATCCGGACCGTCTCTTTGTTGCTGTCGCGGGACACCCGTACGGCCCGAATCCGGAACGAGGCATTTACCGGTCGCTCAATGGCGGCAGCAGCTTTGAGAAGGTTCTGGGAAGCGACCCGAACATTGGCGGTAATGACGTCGAGATCGATCCCGCCCATCCGCAGACCGTCTACGCCGCGCTTTGGGAGGCGCGCGAAGGTCCCTGGGAGAATGCAGCCTGGAACGGAACCCGCGGTGGGATTTATAAATCGACTGACGGCGGCACGACGTGGAAGCAACTGGCCGGTGGTCTACCCCAGGACATCATTCAGGCGTACGTGGCCGTTGCGCCGAGCGATACGAGCAAGCTGATCGCTTCCGTTGCGATCAAAGGCGTGGTGAATCTCTATCGCTCCAGGGACGCGGGAGCAACGTGGACAATCGCGACGACGGATCCGCGTCCCGCTCTGCGCATTGGCGGCGGCGATGTGCCGGTGCCGCGCTTCGACCCGAAGAACCCGAATGTGGTCTACAGCGCCAGCATCGTGACCTGGAAGTCCAACGACGGCGGCAAAACCTGGGAGGCGTTCCGCGGCGCGCCCGGCGGCGACGACTATCAGAACCTCTGGATCAATCCGGACAATCCGAAGATCATTGCGCTGGTCAGCGACCAAGGCGGCATTATCAGCGTGAATGGCGGAAACACCTGGAGCTCCTGGTATAACCAGCCGACCGCGCAGCTTTACCATGTGGCTGCGGACAACGACTTTCCCTACCACCTTTGCGCGGGGCAGCAGGAAAGCGGCTCCGTCTGTATTGCCAGCCGCGGCAGCGATGGCGAAATTACGATGCGCGACTGGCATCCGGTCGGCGCGGAAGAATATGGCTATGTCACGCCCGATCCGAAGGATGCGAGCCGGGTCTATGGCGGACGGATTACGCGCTATGACAAACTCACCACCCAGACGCAGGACGTCAGCCCGGATCCGCTGCACACGGGCAATTATCGCGTGGTGCGGACCCAGCCGATTGTGTTTTCCCCCACCGACCCAAATGTGCTGTATTTTGCGGCGAACACAATCTGGACATCCAGGGACGGCGGGCACACATGGAACCAGATCAGTCCTGATCTGACGCGCAAGACCTATTCGCTGCCGGCAAGCATCGGAATTTACAGCGACCAGGTCAAGCAGCCGATTGAGCGCCGGGGCGTTATCTATACCATTGCGCCGTCGCCGATCGCGCGTGAACGAATCTGGGCCGGTACGGACGACGGTCTGATCTGGCTTACTGTGGATGGCGGACAACACTGGAAGAACATGACGCCACCTGAGATGCAGGCGTGGCAAAAGGTTTCCATGTTGGAAGCCAGCCGCTTCGATCCGCATACCGCCTACGCCGCAGTGAACACGCTGCGGCTGGACGACCTTCGTCCGCACATCTATCGCACGCGCGATGACGGCAAGACGTGGAAGGAAGTCGTGCAGGGCATTCCGGCGGACGAAAACGTCAATGTGGTCCGTGAAGACATTAAGACGCGTGGTCTGCTGTTTGCCGGTACGGAGCGGGGCACTTACGTATCTTTCAACGAAGGAAACGATTGGCAGTCGCTGCGCCGGAACATGCCCGCAACCTCCGTGCGCGACCTGCTGGTAAAAGAGAACGATCTGATTTCCGCAACGCATGGGCGCGGCTTCTGGATCATGGATGACATTGCGCCGCTTCGATCCTTGCGCGATGCGGCGCACGCCACGCAGCCGGTGCTGTTCGCTCCGGAAACGGCGATGCGGGTACGCTGGGACACCAACACGGATACGCCGATTCCGCCCGATGAACCGGCAGGTGAGAATCCGCCCGATGGTGCGATCCTCGATTATTATTTGCCGCCTTCGTACAGCGGGCCTGTGGCGCTGGAGATCCGCGATGCGAGCGGCGCAGTGGTCCGCCGTTATTCCAGCCAGGAAACGGACTCCGCAAGATCTTCCAACACACGCGACGTGGATGCTCAATTTCTCGATATTCCCGCGTACTGGATCCGACCGAGGCAAAAACTATCGGCAGCACCGGGCACGCATCGTTTTCTATGGGATATGCATCTCCAGCCTCTTGTCGGTTTGACTCCGCAATACTCGATGGCGGCTGTGCCGCATGAGACCGCGATCGCTCCGAGTGGGCCTTGGGCAATGCCTGGCAACTACACAGTCGCGCTGATTGCCGCAGGCAAGAGCTACACCCAGCCATTGGTGCTGAAAATGGATCCCAGAGTGAAGACGCCAAGCTCAGGGCTGACGCAGCAGTTTCAGCTTTCGGAGATGCTCTACAAAGATCTGCAACAGCTTATTCCCGCCGCGCGGCAGGCCAAGAAAATGTTAGCGCAGCAGGGAAGCAGTCCAGGACGCGGGACATCCACCGTTTTGCAGGCTTTGGTGGGCAGCCAGACGCCACATCGCACCGGCTTTGACCTCAATACCCTTGGAGGCTTAGAAGCCGCCGCATTGCACGTTCTGGAAATTTTGCAGGGCGCGGATGAAGTGCCGACCGTACAGGCGGTGGAGGCCGCTCAACAAGTTCACAAGGCAGCAAAAAGTGTGCTGGCGAACTGGGGAAACCTGTCCAGACCAAGCGGCTCCTGAATCCGGATTGTGCGGGACAACAAACCGCCGGAGCGGGTTTGTATTTTGAGCGAGCTTGGCGCGAACGAGGAAATTTCTGAAGCGAGGCGCATTGTGGCCTGCCGCACCGCCGCGCATCCTACACTGTAGGTGTAGCGTTTTATGCCGCCTGGGAGCGAAGGTGCTACACCGCTCCTGGCGCGGTGGCGCTCCATAACTTTCAACCTTTTCCAAGGAGAAAACATGCAGCGGAAAGCAAGCGCAATCTGGCACGGCACGATCAAAGAAGGAAACGGCACAATTTCCAGCGAGAGCGGTGTATTGAAGGATACGCCCTACTCATTCCATACGCGGTTTGAAGATAGTAAAGGGACCAACCCGGAAGAGTTGATTGCGGCGGCCCATGCGGGATGTTTCACCATGGCGCTGAGTGGACAACTGACAAATGCGAACCTGAAGCCCGAGTCGCTGGACACTACCGCGGAAGTGACGATGGAGAAAACCGATGCGGGTCCAACTGTTACCAGGATTCATTTGACTACCCGGGCCAAAGTCCCAGGGGCCAGCAAGGAAGCGTTTGAGACGGCCGCCAATAACGCAAAGACTGGGTGCCCCATCTCGCGGCTGCTCAAAGCGGCGGAGATCACCATGGACGCACGACTGGTGTAGCAGCAAACTCTAGCTGTGTTGGCGGATGTACTCGCGTAATTCGCGATGGATCGTCAGAGCCTGCTGCGCGCCCCCGTCCAGCAGGCCCGCCCACTCCTTGACGGAGGGGTCAAAGTCAGCCGTGCTGAGCAGGTAGCCGGCCTGGAGAACAATCTCAAGCGCATTGCTCAGATCGTGAATGAGCCGGCGTATTTCGGAGGAGATTTCTGGCGGAATGGTGCGGTTGGTATCCGATGGAGTGTTGGTTGGCGAAGACATTCCCAATGCCCTTTCCGGAACAGTGCAGGTCAAGACTCATTCTCGCACGCGTATGCTCGCTTGGGAACGGGTGATGCTTGCGTTCAACGGCGGCCCGAACCTGAACATGGTACGAGCAACATTTGACAGTCGCGGTGGTCTTTGTAAAAGTAAGGACTGCTGGTCTGGCGGATTTGCGCCGGATTTCTTCAGGCAAGCCGAAGTGGCGGAATTGGCAGACGCGCATGGTTCAGGTCCATGTACTCGCAAGGGTGTGGGGGTTCGAGTCCCTTCTTCGGCACCAATTGTAAGTGATTGATCTTGAGCAGGGAGTCTTTTCCAATCGAAGGATGAGCCTGAAGGGTGGGGAGTAATCGTGCTGGGGAAGGCTCCTTTTGTATTTTGATTTGGAATGAGTTTAGCAGTAGCCGAGGCGGAGGGAATGTGGGAATCGGTTTTTTCGATTTCC
>DAHVZT010000017.1 GCA_027323885.1 Acidobacteriaceae bacterium | reverse complement strand
TTGCGCGTGTGCGAACCAACGCCTGGGGTCTTTTTGGAATCCAATGCGTTGAATCTCTACCAGCTCGCCCGGTGATCTATTGATTGTTACGCCTGCATCTTTGAAAACTGCCATTACGGTCGTGCTTTTCCTGGTGTTCTCTCACCCGGTCTATTCGCAAACCTACACGGTAGCGCCGAACGCAACTGCGAAGCCTCAGGGTAACTCCGGCGCCACCCAGGCGGGAGGACAATCTCTCGGGTTCGGAACCAATATCCAGAATGCCCGGCTGGCGCGCGCTGCGCAGTTGGCGCTCGAGCGCGGCGATCACCCGCTGGCGCTCGATTACGCGCAACGCGCCGCGCAGGCCGCTCCCAATGATCCGCAGATATGGTTTTTGCTCGGTTACGCGGCGCGACTCGATGGAAAGACGCAGCTCGCGGTGCAGGCTTATAGCCACGGCCTTCGGCTGAAGCCATCCGATCTGCAGGGGATGTCAGGACTGGCGCAGACCTACAGCCTGATGGGCCGTACAGCCGACGCCGAACGCATCCTGAAGCAAGTGATTGCGGCCGACCCGAAGCGCAGAGACGATACGCTCCTGCTAGGCGATATTTACATGCGATCGGGAGATTACACCACCGCGCTGGACTGGCTGGGTAAAGCGGAGCGTCTGCAGCCCGACGCGCGGTCCGAACTCCTGATGGCGATCTGCTATCAGCGCCTGAAGCAATTGGACAAGGCGAGCCACTATCTGAATCTTGCCAGGCGGCGAGCCCCGAACAATCCCGACGTGGAGCGGTCTTTGGCGGCCTATTACCGCGAGATCGGCAATTATCCGCAGGCGATTGCGGCGCTCAAGGCGATTCACAATCCGAAGCCCGATGTGAAGGCGGAACTCGGATACACCTACCAGTTGGATGGCAAGCTGCACCAGGCGGCGCGGGTCTACGCGGAAGCGGCGAACGCTGTGCCGAGAGATCTGGGTCTTCAGCTCTCGGCGGCGCAGGCGCAGGTCGCGGTCGGCTCGATCGAAGATGCGACTCCATTCCTCCAGCGCGCTCAGGGAATCAACCCGGACTCCTACCGTCTCCATGCAATCCGGGGAGAGATCGCGCAGCTCCAGGACCGCGATGAAGATGCCGTTCGCGAGTACACTGCGGCCGTGGCGCATCTGCCGCCGAACCCAATCGAAGGTCCGCTTTACGGAATCCAGCTTCACATGAATCTGGTGGATTTGTATCGCAATCTGGATGAGCCGGACCAAAGCAATCAGCAACTCCAGATCGCCCAAACGGAAATTGGCGCGCTTCACGAGCATGGACCGGACCGTCCGCTGTTTCTGCGTCTCCGCGCGATGATCAAGCTCGACGCCGGACAGCCTGAAAGCGCGCTGAACGACATCAAGGAAGCGCTTGCCCTGAGTCCCGACGATCCGAACAACCTGCAGCTTGACGGCGATCTGTTGATGAAGCTGGGACGGACGCAGGAAGCTATCGCGGTCTACAAACGCGTGCTCGGGATGAATCCGCGGAGCCGATTCGCTCTCACATCGCTCGGATATGCATCGCGCGCAGCCGGAAACGATCAGGACGCCGAAAAATATTTCAAGCAGCTGGCGCAGGATTATCCCGGACTCTACGTTCCCTATCTCGCATTGGGCGATCTGTACGCATCTCAGCGCCAGTACAAAAAGGCCCTTGCCTCCTATTCCAAAGGCTATTCGGTCGCTCCGAAGAACGCTCTGATCGTGGCCGGCGGGATAAGTGCGGCAATCGAAGAGCACAAGCTTCCCCTGGCAGGCAAATGGCTGGCGCGGGTCACTCCGAAGATGGAAAATGTCCCGCAGGTTCTGCGGGAAAAGGAAAGATATCTTAGCTTTGAAGGTCATCCCCGGCAGTCTGCCGAGATCGGCGAGCGGGCCATCAAATTGCTGCCGCACGATCGCGAAGTGGTCGTCTACCTGGGCTATGATCTGCTTCGGCTTGATCGCTATGATGAGCTGCTCGCACTGACCAATAAGTACAAGGATGCGTTCCCCACCGATCCGAACATTCCACTGCTCGCCGGCTATGTGCACAAACATAACGGGCAGGTGGACCAGGCGGTGCAGGACTTTACCGAAGCGCTGAATCGGGATCCAAACGTTGTCACCGCCTATGTGAACCGCGGTTATCTGCTCAACGACCTGGTAAAACCGAGCGAGGCATCGGCGGACTTCGAGCAGGCGCTTAAGCGTGAGCCGAGGAATGCCGAGGCGCACATTGGCCTCGCGTTCGCAGACCTTGAATTGAACCACTCCCAGGCGGCTATTCGGCAGACGCAATTGGCCGAGCAGGTTTCGGGCGATTCAGAGACGATCCACACGATTCGGGCGACCGCCTATGGACGAGAGGGCTTGCTTACCAAGGCGATCGGGGAATACCGCGCCGCGCTGAAGTTTGCCCCCAATGACGGCGCTCTCTATCTCGGCATGGGGAGCGCATTGTTCGCTCAACAGCGGTTCCATCAAGCGATCCAGCAACTGGAGATTGCGCAGAAATATCTGCCCGAGAATCCCGAGCTTTATGCGCTGCTTGCCCGCGCCTACGCGCACCTGCAGGACCGGGAAGACACGATGCGCAACGTGAAGCTTGCCGAGCAGTACGCCGCCCGCAATCCGGCGCCGAGCAAAAACAATACAGGCTCGCAGCTCAGCGATATTTACATTTCGACCGCGGAAGCGCTGAGCACGCTGGGCGATGAGAAAGCTGCGATGGAGCGGCTGGATAAGGCCTTGGTGGCTCCGCACAGCAATCGCGCTGGGGTTCGGCTTGCGGTGGCCAAACTCATGGCCGACAAGGGCCATTCTGAGGACGCTCAGCGGCAGATTGCCCTGGCTGAGATGGAAGCCGAAGCGGGAGATACAGCTCCGCTCACCGGCGTACAGTACATTCAGGCCGCCGACGTTCTCCAGCAATTGCATGAGTACCGGCTCTCCCAGACCTACGTCCAGAAAGCCCGGGACGCGGGCGCTTCCGACATTGCCGTGCGGGTTGCCGCGGCCAACAATTATCTGGCGTTGGGAGACACACTTCGCGCGGCCGCGGAGCTTGCCGCGGTGAGCCGCGAAGACGGCAGCCAGTCGGACTACCAGTATTTGCGGGCTCAGGCGAGTGTGTATCAGCAGGAGCACCACAGCACCCAGGCGCTCTCCGCCTTCGCTCAGGCGGCCAGCGCAGCCGGAGAAGATCAGACTTCGGAGCAGGACGTGCTGCAGGCGGGCGCCAACGAGGGATACAGGGTCAATCCCCGATTGAGTTTGCTTTCCGACGTGATCGTCCAGCCTATCTTTGTGGACAGCACGATCAACGTCCTCGACTCCAAACTTTTCGGGAAGGTTCCCGTTCCGCCTACGGATTTTCCCAAACTTCCGCCCCCGATTTCCTCACTGGAGACGGAGTGGACCACGGCTTTCCATCTGCATGTGGCCCACCTGCCTACGCCGGGCGGCTTCTTTCAACTCCGTAACGCGGAGGGCCAAATCTCCAACCCTCCAACGAATTCGATCGAAAACCGCAACACGTTCGACTACATTCTCAACCTGGGAGTCAACCCGACTCTGCATCTGGGAAAAAATGTTTTGCAGTTCAACACCGGGGTACAGGGAGACATACGCCGCGATACGCTGTCCCCGTATGCGATGAATCAGAACCTGTTTCGAGTTTTCACGTATCTGACGACCACTTCATTCTTCAATGCCGTTTCTGTTAGCGGCTACGGGATTTACGAGTTCGGTCCTTTCACGGAAAACAACATCCATTCCAAGGCGTTCACCGGGGCGGTGGACTTTCGCGTAGGGCGGCCATGGGCGAAGACCGCTCTGGTGACCGGCTGGGGAATGAATGATCAGATCTTCCAGCCGGTGGGCATCGAAGATTACTACACATCCACCTATATCGGGCTGGCCCATCGATTCTCGCGCAAGTGGAGCGTGGAAGGGATTCTGGAAGATCTTCGAGCGTGGGAAATCGTCCAGCCGAACTCCGGAATTTCTCAGGCTGTGCGCCCGGCGGCAACTTTTGACTACTCTCCGACAAGGCACTGGAATATCGAAGCGTCTTCGGCCTACGAGAGAGCGCAGGGATTTCACGTTTACGACATGACTCAGAACGGGATCTCCTTGTCCTACGTGCGTCCCTTCGGCAGCACTTTCAACGACCAGACCGGAGAGGTTCACGTCAAATACCCCATCCGGCTCTCAGGTGGCGTGCAGGAGGCGACCTTCCCGAATTTCACCTATGGCCATAACGGTTCCAATTTCGAGCCCTATGTGAGTATCACGTTATTCTGAGGTGGCACTGGAAAGCTACTCGACGGTTCTACGCATCGTTTCTGGCCTGACATTGAGGACCCGGAAGCCGGTTTTGGGTGTAATTTTTTCCCGGTGCGGGCCCCAGGAGCTCAGTTCATCTCCCGGCGAAAGGAATTTTTTGCCTGCATTGGGCAGACCGGAAGTACTACTTCTGGCGAAATTGAGGTGCAAAACTATGCATATATACACTGCAGAGGACGCATGCATCTTATCTGTGCAATGCGGATAGCGGAGGAGCCTATTTTGGGCGGGCTCACCGGAGTTTGGCATCGCTGTTGCACTCTATCGAATTCGAGCGGTTCCTGAGCCTAGTCGCAGCTTTGCACAAGATTGCATCATCATTTTTTCTTTGAGAGTGGGCCTTATGAAAATTTGCCTGGTTACGGCGTTTCCCCCGAGCGGACGCCAGCTGAACGAATATGCACTCTACGTAGCGCGGGAACTGCAGCGAAATTCCGACGTCGAATTGACCATCCTTGCCGATGAGCTGACCGAATACGGATTTGCCACGGATGCGAATGGCAACGCGGTGGAGATAGGAAAGCAGCCTGAACTGCCGGGCTTCAACGTCATCCGCTGTTGGAAGGTGGGTAGCCTGGCGACGCCGATGCGCCTGTTGAACACCGTTCGCAAGCTAAAGCCCGATGTGGTCTGGTTCAACCTGGTGTTTTCAAGCTTTGGCACTCCGGAAAGCCCGCTCTCCGCGTTTGTCGGCCTGGCCGCCCCGGCGCTTACACGGGCTGCGGGATTCTACACGCACATCACCTTGCACCAGATCGTGGAACGGGTCGACTTTGCCGCCGCAGGGGTCCGCAGGGAAAAACTTTACCGCATGGGAACCGATCTGGCCACGCGCATTCTGCTCAAGGCCCACTCCGTGTCGGTCTTGATTTCCGGGTATCGGCGCACGTTGATGGCCAAGTACTCGGCGGAAAACATCGTGCTGGGGACCCACGGCATTTTCACCACCATCTCCAACCCGCCGGACTTCAGCAAACGGGGAAATCCTGACCTTCGCATTCTGGCCTTCGGGAACTGGGGAACGTACAAGCGGCTCGAAACTCTGATGGAGGCGTTCCCCGCCGTGTTGAAGGAGGTCCCGAACGCGCGCCTGATCGTCGCCGGCCCCAATCATCCGTCCAAAGCGGGATACTGGGAATCCATTCGAGAGGCACAACCTGCCGGCCTGCCTATCGAATTCAAGGGCTATATTCCTCGACAAGACATTCCTGAACTGTTCCGTACCAGCTCCATCATGGTCATGCCCTACGACTCGGCCACCGGATCGAGCGGTCCGGCCCATCAGGCGTGCGAGTACGGCGTGCCGATCCTCTGCGCCGATATCCCAGACTTCCGGGAAATGGCGGCGGACGAAGACATGGCCATTGCCTTTTACAAAACAGGCGACGCGGCGGACCTTGCGGAGCAGTTGATTTTTCTGCTCAAGTCGCCTGAGGTGCTGCAAAGCATGGCCGAGCACAACTTCGCCGCAGGCGTCCAGATGACGATGGACAGCGTCGTCCGGAATTATCTGCGGTGGTTTGAGCTTCATAAAGTGAAACGGGAGATGCGCAGGGCGGGCCTGGCCCGGATGCGTCCGTCCTTCCGCTCGCTGTTTACAGGCCCGAAGGTGCAGTTGCCCGGGGAATCGGCGTCACAGCCTTCCGGGGTCGCAGCTCGCGCCGGCAAGCGCAAGGCGGAGGTTTCGATCGAGCATCATCACATTGACGGCTACCAGGCAGCCCCAACCCTCAAAAGCGAATCGTAGATGGAAGCGCTCGGTTGCGAGGGGCTTCCGATCGCAACCGGAGATCGCGTAACCAGCCAAACCTGGCGGATACACGTGCTCCCATCCCCCCTGGCGGCGCGAACAAGAGTCGAGAAACGGAGCACCTGACCTGATGAACCTATTTTGTTCTGCCTTCCAACCCGAACTTTCCGCATCCAGACGCGACTCATCGCGAAGATTGGCGATGAGGAATTGCGCTGGTGCCGTTCGAGCTTATGGAGAGGCGTTTCAGGGCCGTTCCCGCGTTCTCTACTCTTTTGCCTTGATGGCGGTCGTTTCCCTGTCGCTGTTGGTCAGCGGTTGCAGCAACGCCATGCCAGCCGCCACCCCGAAGCCGAGTGTGGACATTACCGCCACTCCCGCATCCATTACCGCAGGTGGGGCGGCAACATTGAACGTCACCGCGGCAAATGCCACTCAGGTCGTGGTGACTGGAAGTAACGGCACCCGGCGAGTGCTGCCAGGGACCGGAGGCACGCTGTCCGTTCATCCCACTGCCACCACCACGTTCACCGCTACGGCCACCGGTCCGGGAGGGAGTGCCTCAGCCCAGGCCGTGGTAACGGTAACAGCGGTGGTCGTGCCAGCACCCACGGTCAGCATTACAGCCAATCCGGCCTCCATTACTGCCGGTGGTTCTTCCATCCTGACTGTGATTGCGGCGAATGCCCAGACGGTAACGCTGACAGGATCGGACGGAACAAAATATGCCCTCCAGCCGGACGGTGGAACACAGTCTGTAACTCCCGCTGCCACGACGACGTACACAGCGACGGCTACGGCAGCCAGCGGAAAGTCCGTCACCGCCACCACGACGGTCACGGTAACGCCGCATCCGGCGCCGACGCTGACGATTACCGCGAACCCGACCTCCGTGGTCGCGGGAAGTTCCTCCATCCTCACCGTGACCGCGACCAACTCTACCCAGGTGACGCTGGCCGGTAGCGATGGAAGCCACTACGCTCTGCAGCCAAGCGGTGGGACTGTCGCGGTCAGCCCGGCATCTACGACGACCTATACGGCGACCGCAACCGGCCCTGGCGGAACGGTGACCGCAAGTGCGACGCTGACCGTCACTCCAAATCCGCCGCCGACCGTGGCCATCACCGCAAGTCCGGCATCGATCGTTATGGGGGGTTCTTCCACCCTCACGGTCAGCGCGAGTCACGCGACCCAGTTGACGATCACCGGCAGCGACCACAGCAGCTACGCGCTGCAGTCGAGCGGCGGCCTTGTGGCTGTCAAGCCGACCTCAACCACCACCTATACGGCGACCGCGACGGGTCCCGGAGGAACGGCCACAGCCAGCACGGTCGTGGTTGTTACTCCGAATCCACCGCCGACGGTTAGCATCACCGCCAATCCTGTTTCGATTGCCTCGGGAAGTTCCTCGCTGTTGACCGTCGCTGCGACCAACGCAACCACCGTCACGATTACGGGAACGGACGGCACCTCTTACACGCTGCCGCCCGCTGGCGGAACGCAGTCTGTGAGCCCGACGGCCGATACCACCTACACCGCCACGGCGACCGGTCCAGGTGGCACTGTGACAGCCAGCGCCAGTGTGGCGGTGGTAGCGCCGGGAAGTCTGCAGTCGATCGACCACGTGGTCTTTATGCTGCAGGAAAACCACACGTTCGACAACTACTTCGGCATGCTCAATCTATACCGCCAGTCGCATAGCACGAACGCACAGCCCTGGAACGTGGGCGACAACGGCACGATCTATAACGTGGATGGCATCGACGATAAGCTCACCACGATCAGCAACCAGGATGATCAGGGGACGACGTATAACCTGTTCAAGTTCATCACCACCTGCATTGACGACGAAAGCTCGGCGTGGCTGGAGAGCTATGGCGATGTGAATCGGTACGATTTCCTGACAACCCGGCCGATTAACATGGACGGATTTGTCCATACGGCGGAGGGATTCGCCCAGTCCTGCGCGGGCACTGGCACGTGTTCCGGTACTTTTACCGATTTGACCGGCCAGCGGGCCATGGGGTACTACGACCAGGGATTCCTGAACTACTACTATTACATGGCATCGCAGTTCGCCGTGTCGGACCGGTGGTTCTCGCCAGTTGCCAGCAAGAGTATCGACAATCGGATCGCCACATTCACCGGAGGCACCACTCAGGGGCTGGTGCACGATCCGGGCAATGATGATCATCTTCCTCAACTTGACATCAACAACATTTTCCAGGAGCTGGACGCGGCGAGTGTCTCGTGGAAGATCTACTACTCCGACACGGCGAACAATTGTCTGGTCGGCGGATCCTGCAATCCATCCGGGAACGCGTATTATCCCGCGACGAACTTCTCGGCTTTAAGTTATTCCTACCGGTACCTGTACGAAAATCCGACCGGGGCGCCCTGCACGGCTCCTACTCAACCATCCAGCGTGGTTGGCGATACGACGAATTCCTTCTGTATCGATCCGACTCACATCGCTCCGCTGACGCAGTACTTCACGGACCTGACGAACGGCACGTTACCGAGCTTCGCCTTTATAGAAGCAGGGTATGGCAACAATGACGAGCACCCGGGATCCGGCCAGTCGATCCTGCTCGGCCAGGCCCGTGTGGCCCAGATCGTGAATGCGTTCATGGCCAGCCCGGAATGGAAGAGCTCGGTGTTCTTCCTGAGTTATGACGAGGGTGGTGGCCCGTACGATCACGTTCCGCCGGTGCCCGGCTCCTCTAACAAAAACACGGATGCTTCGCTGGGACCCATCCCGGACATTTCGACGATCGCAGTCAACCCGGACAGCTACAATCCGTGCGTGCCACCCCCGCCGGGAACGCCCACGCTGCACTGCGACCTGAGGCCGACCGATCCAGGGGCAAATCCAGGAGACGCGCCAGCGGTGCAGGGCTTTGCTGCTCAGCTCGGTTTCCGGGTGCCCAACATGATCATTTCCCCGTTCGTGCGGCGGCATTATGTCTCCCACACGCCCATGGATCACACGGCGGTCATCAAATTCGTGGAGAACCGCTTTATCCAGGGTTCGCCGCATTTAACGGCCCGCGACAACGCGCAGCCCAACCTTTTGGAATTCTTCGATTTCACGGCTGTGCCGTGGGCCACGCCCCCTACGCCGCCCACCCCTGTTCCCGTGGGAAATACATGCACGCCCGCGAACATGGGGCCATAAGTTACCGATGGGGTAGAGAAGAACGAAGCTAGACCCCTCGGTCATGTCGAGGGAAGTGAAGTAGACGATATCCAGCCAACCAGCGGAATTGACGCCTGCTTCACTTCCCTCAGGAAAGTCACAAAGACTCTGCGCCGCTCCTCAGTGCACGCTAAAGTGGGAACGAAACGTGTCGAACCTGGAACTTTATGCTGTCCTTGCAAGTCTTCTGCTTTTGGTTGGCCTGGCGCAGGTGCTCGGCTATGCGTTCGCACGCCTTCGTCAGCCGAAGGTGATCGGTGAAATCATGGCGGGCGTCCTGCTCGGCCCGGCTCTCCTCGGCCGCTTGCCTTTCATCTCCAGTTTGCTCAAGTCGGCGGACCATGGCCATGTCCTGAGCTTCGTTTACTGGCTCGGGCTGCTTCTCCTGATGTTTCTATCCGGAACGGAGACGCGAGAACTATTCAGCCGGAACGAACGAAGGGAAGTGGCGTGGCTGGCTTTCGTGGGAACGGGCCTTCCCTTTGTGCTTGCGGTTCTGTTCGGCCCATGGCTGATTCGCCCCGCACTGGCCGGTCCGCACGGAAACCGCATCTCGCTGATCCTGGTTCTTGCCGTCGGCGTCGCCGTTACGTCAGTGCCCGTCGTTTCTAAGATTTTTGCCGATCTCAACATCCTTCATACCCGCTTCGCCCGGTTGGTGCTCGGCGTTGCTGTCTTCGAGGACATAGTCCTCTGGCTGGCGCTTGCGGTCGCAACGGCGGTGGCAGGGAGCACGGTGTTGAACGTGCGCAGGCTGTCCCTTCACCTCCTGACTACCGTCATTTTCTTTGCTCTGGGACTCACGGTTCTGCCCAGGGCGATCAAAAGGATGAACAAAGCAAGCTTCAACGTTCTGGCAAAGCACTCGCCTATCGGCTATGCCATGGCGATCCTTCTTGCCTATTGCGTAGTGGCTGGCGCACTCGACGTGAGCCTTGTGTTCGCAGCCTTCCTGGCTGGCTTTGCCGTTGTCCACAAGAAGCGCAGACTTTTCGCCGAGGCGCTGGACGCTATCGGCAAGGTTTCCTTCGGGCTGTTTATTCCGGTGTACTTCGCGGTCGTGGGACTAAAGCTCGATCTGGTTCGTGGATTTTCCTTCGGAATGGTGGGTGCTTTTCTTCTGGGAAGCTGCCTGATCAAAGTGATATCTGTATCGCTGGCCGGCCGCTTCGCCGGATTTCGCGGGCTCGATCTGATCAATCTCGCCGTCACCACCAATGCGCGGGGCGGACCTGGCATTGTGCTGGCCAGCGTGGCGTTAGACGCAGGAATCATCAGCGCGCGATTTTACACGACCCTCGTTCTCGCCGCCGTGCTGACTTCCTTGATCGCGGGCGCCTGGCTTGATTTTGTATTGCGCAAAGGCTGGCCGCTGCTTGCCACCAGCGAGGAGACGGACCTCCGGATGGCTGCGGTCTCCCCGGTTACTGCCGGCGCCTCTTCGGGTTAGTCGCCGCCCTGTTGGGGGGTGGCGGATTTTTTCACGTCGATGGTGTCCGCGACGTAATGGGTACCATCGAAGCTCGCCTTCACTCTCACCGGAGTTCCCTGATGCAACTCCTTGGCGATGGGGAATCGGGCAGGATCGAAAGAGATACTATAGCTCTTGCCGTCGCGCGGATCGGTGATGACCAGCAGGTTGGCGTGCAGATCAAGGAAACTGATGTTTCCGCTGAACACGGCGGCTGAGCCGGGCGCAGCCAGAATGGAGATATGATTGGCCAGGCCCTCGCCGTCGCCAGCAGAGGCGAACTGTACGGAAACCAGACTGCCTGGAACCAGACTGCTGAGGTCGGCAGGCCCGGAAACGCCATTGGCCGCCGCCTGGCCGGTACGCACCACGGGCGTACCCTGGGCTACATGCAGCTTGACAGGTTCGCGGGAAAGGGCGGTCGCCACCTGGAGTTCACCCTTGGCGGAATCGTAGCTCAGGATTTGCCCCTGGCACTCGCCCTCCGGCGCCTGGGAAAGCGCGTGAATGCTGAGGGCATAGATTTTGGTGCCATCGAGCACGGTCTGGATTGAGGCATGAGACTCCGGTCCCAGATCGCGCAGAGGAGTTTTTTTGCCATTGCGGTAGAACTGAGTCCGTGCATCGAAAAGGATCTTGACAGGATGCCCACCGAAAACATGGAGAGTCAGTTCGTCGCGGACCGGGTCCACCTCCCGAATTGCGCCGCCGAGAACGGTACTTTTTCCCCGAGGAGCTGGGGGCAGGCCGGACGGGATGCTGGAATGGCTCTGGGAGGCTGGGGCGGACGCATTGCCGGCCGTAGATTGAGTGCTCGCTCCGCAGACTGCCAGCTGTGGAATGGTCACGAAGGCCGCGAGCATGACTCCGGCGAGATTGGGACGCATGGGCAAACCTTTACCGTTAAGTGACGTTCAGGTACTTACTTTGGGTACTTGCTTCGGCGGTTACCTGGGTATTTGCTTCGGCGGCTACCTAATATAAAGGATAGCAAGCCGGGCCCCGGCAGTGGGAGTAATTCGAGGGGCAACAAAAATCTGGGAGCCGGCAACGCATTCGCGTGCCGCGCATCCTATAACAACCTGTATGCTGAAATTATCCCATTCCATGGGTGAAATACAAGGAACAGCAAGCAAATGTCCGCTTTACGGTTCAGATTGATTGTAGGAATTGCAACGTTAACTGGCTTGGGGTTCGCAACAGGTTGGGCGCGAGACGTCCGGCTTACAATTCCAAAGCACAGCGAGCTGACCCCTGTGCAGCGCCTCAACCGGCAGGGTGTAGAGGCCGTGCGCAAGCACCAGTATGAGAAGGCAGAAGCGATCTTCTACAAAGCCTATCTCTACGATGCTGCCGATCCGTTCACATTAAACAACTTAGGCTACATTTCGGAATTGCAGGGAAACCTGACGCGTGCGCAGAAGTTCTATGCGCTGGCCTCCCAACAGGGTTCCGACGCGGTCATCGATCGCAGCAACACGAAGCGTCTGGAAGGCAAGCCGATGACCTCTGCCTTTAGCGGCGTGCAGGACGTCCCCATGCATGTGAATCGCATGAATGTCGAGGCGATTCAGCTTCTGGGGCAGCGGCGCGACTTCGAGGCCGAGGCCCTTCTCAAGAAAGCGCTTGCCCTTGAGCCAGATAACCCATTTACTCTGAACAACATGGGCGTGGCGGAGGAAGCGACCGGCGACCTGACTTCCGCGCTCAGCTACTATCAGAAAGCCGCCGCGGCGCACTCTGAGGAACCGATCGTGGTGACCCTGGAGCGTTCCTCCCGTGGAAAGCCGGTGAGCCAGACGGCTGCGGCAAGTGCTCAGAAGCTGAAAAAGCGCTTACGTCATATCGATCCGGCGCATGCCCGCGCGACGATGCTGACGCTGCGGGGTGTCGCTGCAATCAACCAGAACGACTGGGCCACTGCGAAAAAGGATTTTCAGGAGGCATACTCGCTCGATCCTTCCAGCGCGTTCTCCCTGAATAATCTGGGCTATATGGCGGAGAAAGATGGTGACCTGGAGACGGCTCAGTACTACTACTCCAAGGCGCGGGAGGCCGAGGATGCCCGCGCGCGCATCGGCCTGGCGACCCAGAGTTCGGCCGAAGGCCAGCATCTGATCGCGGTCGCGTCCGATAGCGGTCAGAAGGTTGACACCGAGCTGGAACGGTATAGCCAGGCGGAACGCCAGCAGACCGGGCCAGTTGTCCTGTTCCACCGCGACAATACTCCTGTGAATCCAAACCCTCCGGCTCCGGCAAAGCTACCGGCGCAGCCAGGCAGCGCGACGGCTCCAGGCACATCCAATCCGCCGAACGGAGCTTCTCCGACGAACACGACTTCCCAGCCCAACTCCGGCGCGCAGTCCCAGGCTGCGCCCGCACAACCGGCCACGCCGGCGGCACCTAACGCCGGCTCGCCGACACCTCATTGATTCACTGGAGAGAGAATTGCAGCCCTATGCCGACAATGACGAAATCTGTTCCCAATTCACCGAAGTCTCTCCTTCTTCTTTCACGCCTTTTATTGCCGTCCCGCAGCGGTGGGGCGTCTTTGCAAACCACGCCTGAGATCGTTTCGGAGCTCACGTCCCTCAGCCGGGAGGAATTCGACGAGCTGCTGCGGCTGGCGAACTCGAATCATGTGGTGGTGCGGGCCTTCGATGTTGCCGCCGCGGTGTTCCGCGAAGCGAAAGACCAAACCCGCCTGGAGTGGGTGGAGACTGCGTTGCATGCGGAACGCGCTCGTATTCAGTCGGCGTTGCCCTTTTTGTACGCGATCTGCGAGGCTTTTCGCGAAGAAGGTCTCGACATCACGGTGATCAAATCTCTGGATCACTGGCCCGATCTCGGAAGCGATCTGGACCTGTACAGCGGCGGAGATCCGGACAGAATCGTGCAACTTATGAAGGCGCGGTTTCAGGCGCACACCGAGGCGAGGAGCTGGGGAGACCGGCTGGCCGGGAAATGGAACTTCAAGATTCCCGGACTGAACGAATCCGTGGAGATCCACATTGGCCGCCTGGGACAAACTGGCGAGCAGCTTACGCTGGCGGCACGCGTTCCCCAGCGCGCCCGTTCTTTTCGTATCGAAGACTGGACCTTTAGCGTACCGTCTGCTTCCGAGCGGTTGATGATCTCGACACTGCAGCGCATGTACCGTCATTTCTATTTCCGCCTGTGCGATGTCATCGATTCCACAAGACTGGTGGACGCCGGGGAAGTGGATTTTGAGGATCTTCGAGCTTCCGCGGAGGCGTGCGGCATCTGGGAAGGCGTGGCCGCCTACATGGTGATTGTGTCGGATTACGTGCAGGGATATCGGGGCGCAGGGCTGAATCTGCCCCAATTTGTAAGGAGCGCAGCGCGATTTGGCGGAGAGCAAATTTATTTTGCTCGAGATTTTCTGCGCGTGCCCATCATGCCGCAGTCGGCTTCGCTTTACAAAACGCAGCTTACCGGATTGATACGAAAGCGGAAACTGCACAGCAGCGCCCGTTTAGGTCTGCTGCCATGGCTGGCCACTGCAGCCGCCGTCGGACAAAAAATTACTGGAAGCGACAAAGGCATCTGGTAAATGCATCCAACACATTGTCGCGGCAAAACTTAGCGCGGCGATTGGCACATTACGTGCATCATAAACAGTATTGGAATGCCCGGGATTCTGCCCCCGGTGGAGACAGGTGATAAAGATTATGGGAAATTTGGCGCTCACAGACCAATTACGGGAAGTCAGGAAAGAACGCTTCGGCCGTGCGTACGATACGGCACACCCCCAACTGGAATTAATTTCAAAGCCCTTGGCAATTGGACAACCTATAGCGGAAGAGTCTCTGCTGCACGGTTTATGGTGCAACCTGCTGGATATTTTCTTTCCACCCAAGTTGCCGCCGCTGGAACTTGTTTCACGGCCGATCGCGGTCGCAGACCCCTTGGCGGTCAAGCGCAGCCCGCTTTCGAGCACGCTCTCTGCCATGATGCACGTTGGCATCCTGGCGCTTTTGATTTGGTTTGTGATGCAGGCGCGGAAGCAGGTTGTTGTTCCTCCGAAGCCCGTTCAGGTCACGCATCTTGAAATTCCATTCATTCCCGTAACGGTCCCCGCTCCCAAGGCAATGGGCGGCGGTGGCGGCGGCGGCGCGCATCAGTTAGTCGAAGCCAACAAGGGCCATCTCCCACCGGTTGCCAAAATGCAGGTCACTCCGGTTGAGGTTCTGAAAGTCGATCATCCGCGGCTCGCAGCGGCGCCCGCGGTGGTCATGCCTCCGCAGGTCAAGCTTCCGATGACGAACAAGCTGCCCCTGCTGGGTGATACCCAGTCGGCGCAGGTCGCTCTGGTTTCCCAGGGCGGTGGCACGGGCGGCGGCTTTGGTCAGGCCAAGGGAGGCGGCATTGGAGCCGGTCATGGAGCCGGAATTGGACCGGGCAGCATTGGCGGTTACGGCGGCGGCGTGATGAGCGTGGGCGGCGGCGTCGCGGCTCCCCGCGTGATCCATAGCGTAGAGCCGGAGTTTTCCGATCAGGCTCGCCAAAACAAGTATCAGGGCGTTGTCTCCATCCAATTGATCGTCGATCCCCAGGGCAATCCGGTAAATATCCGGGTGGTGCGTCACCTCGGCATGGGTCTCGATGAAAAAGCGGTGGAAGCAGTCCGGCAGTACAAGTTCCAGCCAGCGATGTACCAGGGTCATCCGGTCCCAGTGCAGATCATCATCGATGTCGATTTCCATCTGAACTGACGCAACGAATCAAATAAACACCGCACCGAAGGAAACGGAGCAGCAATAGCTGCTCCGTTTCCTTCGTGTGCGTGGCGTCTGGCTCGGGAAGGTCACGTTCTCATTCGCACAACGGTCTTCACAGACCCGCCGCCGCTGGGCTATGAGCCTCCATCTCAAGGAGCGTTGCAGCGGACCGCAACGTCATGGAGTGCGCGGCGCGCGGGCTATCGAGCGAAGCCGAACAGTTCCGGATATGGGCGCCTTTGCTTCGAAGTTTTTAGAAAAGGCGCTGCTTCCCGAACGCACAGCGGAGTTGCATCCATGATCCATCGCTGTCCACGTTCCAAAGGGACGTTGCCCTGATCCGAGTAGCTATGGGCGATCCATCTCCGGCGCACCGCCCACAGACCCGGACCCTCCGCGGCCGCAGGAGACCGGTCAGCGGCCAGTCTGTGCAGGCGGAGTCTGGGTTGGCTGATTTTGTGCTGCGGAACCCGGTGCTGCAGTTTGATTCTGCGCCACCGCGTTCGGCTGGGGTGCGCGTGGCGCCGACTTCGGATAGTAGCCTTTGCGGGTTCGCACAATCAGGCGGCCGAGCTTGGGTGAGGTCGCTTCCACGCGCACTCTCCTGTACCCTCCCAGACTGGCATCTTTGGTGGAATGATAGCCGATGGTGTACTGGTCGCGGATATCGCGTGCAACATCCTGCGCAACCTCGTCCACATCCTGCAGGGAAGCCGGAAAATAGGCCAGACCACCCGTCTCATTGGACAGCGTCTCGAGAGAACTCTTCGCCCGCCGCGCTTCTTCCTTGCTATCGCCGAAAAGCAGCCCGATGGAATAGACCACAGGCCCTTCCAGGCTCTGCACTCGCCGAATTGCCTGCTGCAGGCTGAGCCGGGATGCGTTGTCGGCGCCGTCCGTGATGATCAGCAGCACCTGCTTGGGATGTTTGGCGTTGTGGGAGAGAAGGTCAGCGGATGCCGCCACAGCGTCGTAGAGGGCGGTGGTGTTTCGCGTGTCAATGTGCGACAGTCCGCGCTCCAGGTCAGCGATGTTGGAAGTGAAGTCCTGATCCAGATACGCCTTGTCGGAGAAGTTGACGATGAAGGCGGCGTCTTTAGGATTGGAGAGCTTGACCAGATTCAAGGCCGCCGCATTCACGGCCGCGCGTTTATCGCGCATGGAGCCGGAATTGTCGACGAGAATACCCATCGATACGGGCACATCCTGGTGCTGAAAGGAGTTGATCGTTTGGGGAACGTCATCCTCCCAGACACGGACCTCATTGCGCGTGAGGTCGTCCACCAGTTTCCCTTTCTGCGTGACGACGGTGCAGTTCAGCACGACCTCATTGACATCTTCGTGGAGGGTATAGATGCCTCCCTTTCCCTTCTTGATTTCACCGGGTTGCGCGGTGCCGGTCGATGCCTCGGCTGCGGGTTTTTCCGGCAGGTCCGGTGACATGATCGGGTCCCGGTCCACGCTCAGGTTTGGCTGAACCTCCGGTTTCGTAGGGTCATAGCTGATGACAGGCCGGCCTGCCGCTGTGGCCTGCCCAGCAGGCGCAGTTTGCGCAGCAGGAGCGTTTTGCGGAGCGGGCGCCGGTTGCGTTTGGGCATACAGGTGCGTTCCGGCGCCGCAAACAGCCAGCATCGATCCAACAAGCAATGCGCCCGCGTAAATGGATCCTGAGGGGCGCGAATTCGGGATAAAGGTGGAGGGCCTGAATAGATTCATGGGCGATCAGCGATAACTCCACTTTACGCTACTGACCATCCGAAATCTATCCATTTGCGGCCCTCCGCGGGTGGTGGTTCCGCTGCTTACTGCTTGAAGAACTCCGCCATGGAAGGGGCCGTAGCTGCAGCGCCGGGCGGGTTCGGCAACTGCAGGGCCTGCATGATTGTACGAAGCATGCTTTGATGCTGATAGATGGTAGTGGACGTTTGCCTATAGCCGGGCTTTACGGTCGGTCCCCAAAACACAGGCGAGACCTGGCCTCCGCCATAGCGAGCGTCGCTGTCGAACGCTTCATCAAAGTCGACGATCAGAAGCCCGTCTCCTCCCGGCGCGAATGCGGACGAGTTGTACAGGCGCGCAACGACGTTCGATTGCAGCCAATTATCGGCCTGGTAGGGCGATCCATTGTGTGCATCGTCGTTGACGTCCGGCACGATATAGGCAAATTCCGGCAGGGTGCCATTGGCGACGTCCTGCGCGAATTGAGAAAACGGCCAGATGTGCTGATAGGCAACCTGCTGATTGCCGGCGATATCGGAAAGCATGGCGAACGGTTCGTGCCGGATCAGATACGCACCCGTGTTGCCGCCAACGTATCCTCTGGAAACGCCTTCCGCGTAGATTCTGAAGGAGACACCCGCGGCGAGCATTCTTCGCGCTATGTTGTCGACGTTCCAGACCTGGGTGGAATTGTCATTGTTGGTGAGTATCTGCCCAGTCGTCAATTCGAAGTAGTTGCCGATGGAAGGATGAGTGTTTCCGAAGTAGTGCGTCGGCAGAGCGCCATTCGCGATCAAATTGTTCAGATTGGGCCAACTGGCTGTATTGCCGACAACGGAGGAGTAGCTCTGGTTCTCTTCCATCACCACGACCACGTGTTTGGTCGCCGGAGTCTGGGATTGCACGCTTATGGTCGCCGTTCCCGTTTTGCCGCTGTCCTGCGTGCTGGTCGCCGTCACTTCGACGCGGGCGTCCGATCCGGGCGCGTTAAAAAAACCGGCGGGCGTGATGCTGCCGTCGCTGGCGAACCAGCGAACGGAAGAACTATAGGCGCCTGTTCCGTTCACAGTTGCATGGCAGGAGGAGGTTCCGTTCACAGCCACAACGGCGGGGTAGCAGGCCACCTGAATGGAGCTGATGCCCGGTCCCGTGGACTGTACGTTCAGGTTTACCGGCGTGATTGTGGCCCCGCCGCAACCGTCCCATTCCTCCACGACCGTGTGATATGTGCCCGGATTGAGGGGCAGGCTGGTGTTCAGGCTTGCTCCAGGCACGACATAGACGCGCCGGTTGTTCACGTAGATTCCCATCGCCGACACTCCTTTCGCGCATGTGCTGGCGCGTGCGGAGGCCACGTAGCGCACAGGCGAAGCCACCGTGCTGTTGTTGGCCGGGTACCGTACGGACACTCCGCTCTGGCCTGCGACCACGCGAAGGTTGACTGATGTGTCGGAGGCGTTTCCGCAACGGTCCCACTCTTCCACGACCGTGTGATATGTGCCCGGGTTGAGAGCGATGCTGGTATTCAGGCGTGCTCCGGGAGTGACGTATACGCGGCGGTAATCCACGTAAATGCCGATAGATGCTACGCCTTTCGAGCAACTGTCTGAAGACGCGAAGGCCGTGTAATGGACAGGCGAACTGACTGTGGTGCCGGTTGCCGGACTGCTGACGGCCACGTCTGCCATCGCGGGTGTCGCGGCGAGAAAAGAAATAAATGCAAGTGACAAAAAGGGCTTCATCTTTCAATCTCCTGTGGAGTGCTTTCAAATTCGTTCATTCGGGTGAAGGAACGATTACTCGCGCAAGAGAAAAAGGAGACAGGGGGAATTTGCGTCGAAGTGGAACAAGAAGTTGCGGGACCCAAATGATGGGATGGCAAAGACGGTGACGAAATGTCTGTCCGATGCAATATTTATTGATGTTTCGTTAGATTTTACGGGAATCGCCTCAGTGAGCGGCGGGAGCGGCGGTTGCCGAGGTGGTCTGCGCTCCTCCTCCAATCTGATTCATCGGGAGATCGAGGGCGAAAATAGAGACATTTCCGCTCTGCGCATGAGCCCAGATACCGCGGAAACCCTGACGCAACTCGGGATGGATCGCCAGCAACGCGCTCATCAGATCGACGACCTGCTTTCGCGCTGCCGTAGGATCACGCAATTGCGCAGTCTGCTCGGCATTCGGCGTGTAGTAGAACTCCAGGTCGTATCCGCCGAGCGCCGTTGTTGTATCGATTCCGTTTATCTCAAACGGGGAGCCATTGACTGTCAGGACAAGCGGTTTGCTTTCAGGAAGGTTGGCGGGCCTGACCGAGTTCGCTTCACGGCGCAATTTCTCCAGATTGGGGCTGGTCAGGAAATCCACCGGATCCAGAAGAGCGGCCGCCGTCTGATAGTAAAACCAGGCGTTCCAGTCCATCTTTTTCTGCGCAAATTCGCGTGCCCGCGTCCAGTACCACAAACCGTCATGGCCATCCTCGACCATAGGGCTGCTGAAGAAACCGGCGAGCTTCCACTGATCCGTGCCGGTTTCCGACAAGATCAGCGCAATTTGCTGCGGCTGAGGAACTCCCGTTGCGTGAAGAATCGCCAGCGCGTACTTGCCCGGCGGAAGGTTGGGAATGTTGAGCACCACGATGGGTGATCCACAGTAGAAGCTGGTTTGCGGCGCGTTTGCGGGTTCGGTCGATGCATCCAGAAAATACAAAGCATCCACGGTGATTGTCGCGTGCTGGATCAGCGGCTTGAGCGATTCGACGGAAGAGGCGATAGCGCCAAAGTCCGCGGCGACAGCCGGAATCGTATTGGCACGGAGTGCCTGCACGTCTCCACTTTCCACGTTGGCAGCCATGGAGCGAGCGGTGTTTGCCATCGCGTCGCGCTGCGCCGCCGTCATTTGCGCGGATGTTGTGCACGACGCCGCATATGCCCTGGGCAGCAGCATCATGCCGCCGATCGTCAGCAGAAAAAACAATGCGCGCCGGCTTTGTCGGTGATTCAGTTGCATGATTGTGAAGTTCTTCCCATCGTACCGCATGCGGGTGTATTCAACGCCAGTCTAATATACGATGCAGTCTGGCGTTCGCACTTTTGCGCCTGGGAATGGAAATCTCCCGCAGGAATTCCAGCAGGGGCGACGCTGCTGCAGCGGGTCCGCCGCGCTCGGGCAGCCACGGGCATCCCGTCTATACTTGAGAGAAGCTGGGACGCATGGCCACACACCTGGATAAAATTCTGGCAGCGACGCGACGCGATCTGCAGTACCGCAAGGAATCTGCGGACCGGGCAGAGCTGGAATTGCGCGCGAGCCGCCATGAGCCGCGCGGCTTTGCCCGTGTGCTGCGGCAGGTCTCCGAGACGGGCCCGGCTGTCATTGCGGAGTTGAAGAAAGCTTCTCCTTCGCGGGGACTGATCCGGCCGGATTTTCCCGTAACAGAACTCGCCACCATGCTGGAAACGGCGGGTGCGGCCGCTCTTTCGATTTTGACGGAGGAAAATTTTTTTCAGGGCAGCCTTGGCAATCTGCAGGAGGCCTCGGCGGCTGTTTCCATTCCGTGTCTGTGCAAAGATTTCATTGTGGACGAGTTCCAAATCCTGGAGGCTCGTGCGGCTGGCGCGGACGCGATCCTGCTGATCGTTGCGGCGCTGGAGGACGTGAATCTGCGTGACCTGACCCATGCCGCGCACGTGCATGGCCTGGATGTCCTGTGCGAGGTGCATGATGCCGAAGAGGCCAGCCGCGCGCTCGATCTCAGGTGCGACGCGATTGGAGTGAACAATCGAAATCTGCGGACGTTCGAAGTGCGGATCGAAACTTCGCTCGAACTGGTTGAACATCTGCCAACGGAAGCGCTCCGCGTGGCGGAGAGCGGCATCCATACGGCGGCCGAAATCGCGCGCCTGCGTGCTGCCGGTTACCACGCCTTCCTGATCGGCGAATCTTTGATGCGTCAGGCGAATCCCGGGCAGTCGCTCGCGACCTTACTGTCTGCATCGGCACCGCGCGAAGTGCCCGCATGAGGCAGCCGCCATGTGGGTAAAGATATGTGGTATCACCTCGATCCGGGATGGGCTGACGGCTGCTTCCGCAGGCGCTGACGCCGTCGGGTTTGTCTTTGCGGAAAGCGCGCGCCGCGTTACGCCCGAGGCCGCAAGACAGATTGCGGAGAGCCTGCCGCCAGAAATGGAAAAGATCGGCGTCTTTGTGAATGCGCCCCTGGACACCGTCTTGCAGTCCGTTGAGCATGCGCATCTGACCGGAGTCCAACTGCATGGCGAGGACCCCGCTGGAATCACCGAATCGCTCTGCGAACAGGGCGAGAAGATGGTCCGCGGATTTCGCGTGGTACGTGTCGTCCATTACACAGGCAATGCGGACCGCTTTGCATCGCAAATGCGCCGCTTGACGGAAGCTGATGCGGCGGCCACTGTTCTGGTCGATACCGGAATCGCAGGCCGGCCGGGAGGAACAGGGATTCCGTTCGACTGGGAGGCCGCAGAAGCCAGCTTTCGTGATGCTGCTGGCAAAGTGCGGCTGATTGCCGCCGGGGGACTGACCGCCGAGAATGTCGCGCGTGCGATTGCAACTCTGCAGCCCTGGGGCGTGGACGTTTCGAGCGGCGTGGAATCTGCACCGGGGCGCAAACATCCTGAACGTGTCGAGGCGTTTATAGAGACGGCTCGCGCAGCCGCCCGGATTGCATGGAACGTAAGCGCGGCACGGTAAAGCTGAAACGCAGGGAAGGAATTCATGGAATCCAAGACATTGGAAAGAAGCAGGCCAGAAGCAGACGAGGCGACAGTAACGAGCGGCCCCAACGCCACTGCAGCCGTCCCCGGACGCTTTGGCGCTTACGGCGGCCGGTACGTTCCAGAAACCCTGATGGCCGCTCTGCACGAGCTCGACGCTGCGTACGCCGAGGCACAGCAGGACCCATCCTTCTCCAAAGAGCTGGCCGATCTGCTGCACCACTACGCTGGCCGCCCGACGCCGCTGTACTTTGCGGCACGGCTGACGGAGATGCTTGGCGGAGCCAGGATTTATCTGAAGCGCGAAGATTTACTGCACACGGGCGCGCACAAGATCAACAACTGTCTTGGCCAGGGATTGCTGGCCCGGCGGATGGGAAAGAAACGCATTATTGCGGAGACAGGCGCGGGACAGCACGGGGTTGCGACCGCCACGGTCTGCGCGCTGTTCGGCATGGAATGCATCATCTACATGGGCGAAGAGGACATGCGCCGGCAGGAGCTGAATGTCTTCCGCATGCGCCTGCTGGGCGCGGAGGTGCGCGGCGTCAGCTCCGGCTCTGCGACTCTGAAGGACGCGATCAATGAAGCGATGCGCGACTGGGTCACCAACGTGCGCACCACGCATTATCTGTTAGGCAGTGTGCTCGGCGCGCACCCCTATCCGACCATGGTGCGAGACTTTCACCGTGTGATCGGGATTGAAGCTCGGCGGCAAATACTGGAAGCAGAAGGACGTCTGCCCAGCGCTGTGCTGGCCTGCGTCGGCGGCGGCTCCAATGCGATCGGCGCGTTCTTTGAATTTATTCCCGACAAGGATGTCCGGCTTATTGGGGTGGAAGCTGGCGGACGCGGGCAGGCGCTGGGCGAGCATGCATCGCGCTTCCAGGGTGGTTCGCCGGGAGTGTTGCAGGGAACTTATTCCTATGTGCTGCAGGACGACGCCGGCCAGATCTCAAATACACACTCCGTCTCCGCCGGTCTGGATTATGCTTCGGTGGGGCCGGAGCACGCGGCGCTGCACGATTCCGGGCGCGCCGAGTATGTTGCTGCGTCGGACGCGGACGCGTTGAACGCCACCTTGAAGATTGCGCGCACGGAGGGTATTCTTCCCGCCCTTGAGAGCGCGCACGCGATTGCAGAGGCCATTCGCATTGCACCGAAGATGAATCGCGACGACATTCTACTGGTCAATCTGTCGGGTCGTGGCGATAAGGACATGGGTATTCTGACACGCGAATTGAACCTGCAGGGGGCTTAGAGTTGGCGATTCAATTTCAACAGAAACCCGGCCTCGTCGCTTACCTTACAGTCGGCGACCCCGATCTTTTGACCACCAAAAAGGTCGCGCTTGCCGCGATTGATGCGGGCGCGGACGTTCTGGAACTGGGAGTTCCGTTCAGCGATCCGCTTGCGGACGGGCCAGTCATTCAGCGCGCCAGCCAACGCGCGGTGCGGAATGGAACCACACTGGCCAACGTGCTGGCACTGGCAAAAGATCTCCGCCGTGAACGTTCGCACGCTGGACTGGTGATCTTCAGCTACGTGAATCCCATTCTTCGCATGGGGCTGGATGCCTTTGCGCAGAGTGCGGAACTGGCGGGCGTCGACGCAGTGCTGGTCGTCGATATGATTCCGGAGGAATCGGACGCCTATCGCGCTGCGTTGCGCAAGCACCATCTGCAGCCGGTATTTCTGGTGGCGCCCACAAGCAACGATGACAGATTGAAGCGTGTCTCCGAAGTCTCAGAAGGCTTTATTTATGCGATTTCCCGCGTGGGAATCACTGGCGCGCAGCAGCAGATTGCCGCCGATGCGCGTGATCTGGTGACCAGGTTACGCCGCTATACCAGCCTGCCGATTGCATTGGGCTTTGGAATATCGAGCGCCGCGCACGTGGCCGCGGTTGCCGAATATGCGGATGCAGCGGTTGTCGGCAGCGCCATTGTGGCGCTGATCGAGCAATCGACGGCGGAGGCGGCTCCGGACGCGGTCGGCGCGTTCATCGCGGGATTGCGTGCGCAAAGGCCGGTTGAAGAAAATGTAGCTTCCTGAAAACAATTCACGTCACTGGATTTAGGATAAAGAACATCATCTTTTTTGCGGCGTTGTGAATCGCGAGAAATCTGGAGACGTTTTCCCGGGGTCCCTGAGGTGTCGATGGATATTGCGGAATTGCGGAGGAGAATCGACGAGCTCGATCGTCAAATTGTTCTGTTGATCAGCGAGCGCGCCCGTGCGGCTCAGGCGATTGGACGGCTGAAGCGAGCCACGGATCTACCTGTCTATGAGCCGAACCGCGAAAGCGTAATCTTTGCGAACGTTCGCAAAAACAATCCCGGCCCTCTTCCGGACATTGAGTTGACTCATATTTACGAGCGGATCATTGACGTGATGCGGGCCCTGCAGAAAGACGAGCTTGCATCGCAGGCGCGCAACGCGGGACCCGCAACAGAGGACGTAAACAAAAAAACAGGAAACGAGAACCATCAATGATCGTTGCGATGCAACAGGACGCCACCGAGGAACAGATCCAAAAGGTGCTGGCCCGGATGGTGGAGATTGGTTTCAATGTGCACCGCACTACCGGGACGCAACAGACGGTTCTGGCAGGCGTGGGACAGCCCGCAAGCTTTGACGTGAGCGATTTTCAGGTGATGGCCGGCGTCGCGGAGGCGCATCGCATCTCCTCTCCGTATAAGCTGGCCGGGCGCAGCTTCCGGCCGTCGGGAACCGTCGTCAGATTTGCCAATGGCGTGGAAGTTGGCGGGGAAGAAGTGATGGTCATGGCGGGTCCCTGCTCCGTCGAATCGCGCGACCAGATCTTTACCATTGCCCGGCAAGTATCCGCCGCAGGCGCAAAGTTTCTGCGTGGCGGCGCGTTCAAGCCGCGCAGTTCGCCTTATTCCTTTCAGGGTATGGGTCTGGATGGTCTGCGTCTGCTACGGGAGGTTGGCGACGCGACGGGCCTGCTGATTGTCAGCGAAGTCATGGAGATTTCGCAGATTGAGATCATGCTGCCCTATGTCGACTGCCTGCAGGTGGGCGCGCGCAATATGCAGAACTTCAATCTCCTGCGCGAACTCGGGATGGCGCGCAAGCCGGTTCTCTTGAAGCGCGGCATTGCCGCAACCATTGAGGAATTGCTGCTCTCGGCGGAATACATTCTTTCCGGCGGCAACTACGATGTGATGCTGTGCGAGCGTGGCATTCGCACCTTTGAGACATACACACGGAACACGATGGATGTGTCTGCGATTCCCGTGCTGAAGCATCTGTCGCATCTGCCGGTGCTGGGGGATCCGTCGCACGGGACGGGAAGGCGCGATATGGTTCCCGCGATGGCGCGCGCCTCCGTGGCCGCGGGCTGCGACGGATTGCTGATGGAAGTGCATCCCAATCCGGACAAAGCTGTTTCTGACGGAGCACAGTCGCTTTTTCCTGATCAATTCGAAAACCTGATGGGCGAGTTGCGCATCATCGCCACTGCCGTGAGCCGCAAGATCGCTTAGGGGATGCAATCCTCCATCGAACGCATCGCGATCTTCGGCACCGGATTGATCGGCGCGTCCGTGGGGTTGGCGCTGCGGGCGCATGGATTCCGCGGCAGCATCGTGGGCTGGGACCGCTCTCGAGAAGAGGCGAATATCGCGTGCAAGAGCGGCGCTATCGACACAGCAGTCGACGATCCCCTCCTGAGCGCCGAACAGGTCGACTGCATCGTTCTGGCGACGCCAGTCTTCGGCATTTTGGAATGGATCGACCGGCTGGGTCCAATTCTGCGCAACGGTCAGCTTGTCACGGATGTCGGAAGCACGAAACGGACGATCTGCGAACATGCAGCCACATCGTTTTGTTCCGGCGGAGCGTATTTCCTGGCAGGCCATCCCATGGCAGGCAAGGAGGTATACGGCGCGGCGCACGCGGACGCGAATCTGTTCCGGGGCGCGGTCTGGCTGTTTACGCCATGCTCTTCGTCTCTCCAGGGAGCTACCGAGCAGGCCATTCAAAAATCGAACGAATGGCGGGAGTGGGTGCTGCGTTTTGGCTGCCGTACGCTGGATCTCGACCCTGCCAGGCATGATGAAATCTGCGCCTGGGCAAGCCATCTGCCGCAAATGCTGGGCACCGCGCTGGCTGCGCTGTTGGAAGATACTTTTGCGGATGCAGCGGTAGATCCGCAGAACCTGAACAACAGATCGACGCAGTTGCGCGCCAT
>DAHVZT010000016.1 GCA_027323885.1 Acidobacteriaceae bacterium | reverse complement strand
TCGCCATCGTAGACGAGGAAAGGAAAATTGCGCGCCGCCTCGATCTGCGGCAGGCGTTTTTCTGGATACTGGACCGTGGTCAGCCGATCTTTGCTGACGTAGCTGCCGAAAAAATTCCGGGCTGTTTCCGCCAGACCCTTCAGAATGCCTTCACCCAGCACAGGTCCAACCTCGTTTCAAAGATACCTGGAGACAATCCCTGAGGACCGCAAATCCGATCGGTCCCGCCGTGGTCCGTCCAGGCTGCATCATCTGTCCACTTCGCCCAACACAATGTCTATGCTGCCCAGGATGATGACGATGTCCGCCACGTTCTGGCCAAGGCACATGTCCTCCAGCACGGTCAGGTTGACCAGGCTGGGCGGACGCACGCGATAGCGATACGGGTTCGGCGATCCATCGCTGATCAGATAAAAGCCAAGCTCCCCCTTGGGAGATTCGGTCCGTCCGTAGGCCTCCCCTGCTTTTGGACGGAATCCGCGAATCTTCGTTTTCGCGTCCATAATCGGGCCGGGCGGAATGTCCTGCATGGCCTGCCGCAAAATCTTGATCGACTCGCGCATCTCCAGCAAGCGAACCATGTAGCGGTCATACACGTCGCCGTGCTCTCCCAGCGGGACCCTGAAAGCGAAGCGATCGTAGATGCCATATTTGTCCACTTTGCGAATGTCGTAATTGACGCCGGAACCTCGCAGCATCGGTCCTGTGATGCCGGCATCGACAGCAAGTTCTTTGGAAAGCACGCCGACGCCCTGGGTGCGCGCCATGAGAATTTCATTGCCTGAGAGCAGCCGCTCGAATTCATCCAGAAAACGCGGAAACGCTTCGACGACTTTCTGCGCCTGCTGCAGCCAGCCAGCGGGCATGTCCACGCGGCAGCCGCCAAAGCGCATGTAATTGCACATCATGCGTGAGCCGGTGAGCGACTCGAACAGGTCGAGCACCTTTTCACGCTCGCGGAATGCGTACATCAACGGTGTTCCGCTTGCGCCCATGTCCTGCAACAAAAATCCGATCCCGGAAGTATGGTTCTGCAGCCGGGTCAACTCGCCGGTAATGACGCGGAGGTACTCGGCGCGTTCCGGCACCTGGATCCCGGCCAGCTTTTCGACAGCAAGCGCGTAAGACCAGTTGTTGGCGATGGAGCATAGATAGTCGAGCCGGTCGGTATACGGCATCGAACCGAGATAGGTTTCCGTCTCAGCTATTTTTTCGTGATTGCGATGCAGGTAGCCGAACACCGGCTTCAGCTTGACGACACGCTCGCCGTCCAGCGCGACGTCCATGCGAAAGACGCCGTGCGTGGAGGGATGCTGCGGCCCCATCGAGACTTCCAGCAATTGGTCTTCGCCGCCATCGGTCGACGGTTTCAGCGTGAAACGCGCGGTGGCCGCTGTCGTGGCGCTCATCGTCCTCCCGCTTCACTCAAGTGCTGCCTCGCTCTTTGCAGCACCGCATCGTGTGGCGTCGGCTCGTATTCGTAATCGTCCGGCTCGACGTAATCCCTGCGCATTGGATGGTCCTCAAACCCGTCCCACATCAAAAGGCGCCGCAAATCGGGATGTCCGTCGAAAACGATCCCATACAGGTCGAAAATTTCGCGCTCCTGAAATTCCGCGCTGCGCCAAATCGGCGTCAGCGACGGCAAGTGGATGCGGTCGGCACGGTCCTCGGTGCGCATGCGAAGGATGACGGGGCCGTGTTTTTTCTCCATGGAGTAAAGGTGGTACACCGCTTCCAGATGTCCAGCGGATTGGGTCTTTTGAATTTCTTCGACCTCTTGTTCCACGCCATCCAGAGTCTTTTTCACTTTCACCTTTTCCGTGATCTCTTTGCCGGGCCAATCGATGCCAGTGACGTTCGAGCAGTAATCGAAACGGAGGTGCGCGGCATCGCGCAAAAACCTGGCCACGGTCAGTGCGGTCTCCCGATCGATCAGCAGCGAGTGCTGACCCGACGGGCTGTTATTGGGAACGATCAGCAGCCGGCAGCCGGGAACATTCGCTTCGATCTCGGATTTAATCGTTTCCAGATTCATTCTTGCCTGCCGGGGAAATGTTGACTAAGGGAGGGCGCCATACGCCGGGGTTCTGCGGCGGCTCCAGGTCGTGCGCGCCAAATTGCGGAACGACAAATTCGCTCGGCGCATCGGCGTTTAAATGGCGCGGCCTGCCGGCGCCGGTCAAGGGTTGTTCGTCGATCTGCTTTTGCAAGGTGATGAACGCATCGATCAGCGCTTCCGGCCGCGGCGGGCAGCCCGGAATGTACACATCCACGGGAATGTAGCGATCGATCCCCTTCAGCACGTTGTAGCCCTGCTTGAACGGGCCTCCGGAGATGGCGCAGGCGCCCATGGAAATGACGTACTTTGGCTCCGCCATCTGGTTGTAGAGCCGCACCACTTGCGGGGCCATTTTTTTGGTGATGGTGCCGGCGACAATCATCAGGTCCGCCTGTCGCGGAGAAGGACGGAAGACCTCCGCGCCGAACCGCGCCAGATCGTACCGCGCCATGGTGGTCGCAATCATTTCGATGGCGCAGCAGGCCAGGCCGAAGTTCAACGGCCATAGGGAGTTTTTCCGGCCCCAGTTGTAGAGTTCCTGCAGGGTCGTGGCAAAAATCCCCTGCTTGCCCAATTCGGCCTTTAGCTTTTCATCCATTCGAAAAACCTTCAGTGTCCAGCGTCCAAACAGTCCGTAGCCTTGCTCTGGCGTATCGTGTCCCGCTTATGTTCCGCTTCAATGTTACGTCCAGACCAACACTTTCTTTTGATAGGCCCAGACCAGCCCTTCCACCAGCAAAAGCAGGAAGACCAGCATGGCAATGGATTCTGCTGCCGTTAGCCCGGTAAACGCCACAGCAAACGGCAGAAGAAAAACCGCCTCCACATCGAAAATTAAAAAAACGATCGCATACAGGTAATAGCCCGGCTTGAACTGCACCCAGGCGTCGCCAGCCGATTCCAACCCGCACTCGTAGATCGCATTCTTGCTGGGGCCGGGCTTGTGCGGAGAGAATTTCTTTGCCCATAACCATGCCAGTACAAGCGGAGACACCGTGAAGGCGATGGCCGCAAGCAGCAGAACAACTACGGGCAGATAGGGACCGCTTGTCATAGCATTCGAACCTTCTACCGTACCAGATTCGGACATTCAAGCGAACCATTCGTCAAAAATTACGCTGCGCCGCTCTCGCCTTCGGTCCCGGGCGGCGATATCCAGCCGCAAAGTTTTGCCCTGGGCGCCTCTCCCATGGTGGCAGATTGACGAAACGCCTGCTTCGCGTGAGCGAGGCCCCGTCTCCGAATCGACTAAATTCGGAGATGTCTTGTGATCTGGCGCACATCCGGGAAGCATGTCCGCGGCGCGGTATGATGGACGGTTTGAAAGGAAAAGCATGAGAGAACAAGAAACGGTAATCCTCGATGGAAACGAAGCAGCGGCAGATGTGGCTTACCGGCTCGCCGAAGTCATCGCTATCTATCCAATTACGCCGTCATCCACGATGGGGGAATGGGCCGACCAGTGGAAAGAGGAAGGGCGCAAAAATATCTGGGGTTCCGTGCCGTTTGTCGCCGAGTTGCAGAGCGA
>DAHVZT010000103.1 GCA_027323885.1 Acidobacteriaceae bacterium | reverse complement strand
GGCCGTCCTCTGTTTTCCTGGGTCGCGTTTATCATTCCCGCGTATGAATGGACGATTCTCTGGGCGGGTCTCTCGGCGGGCTTCGGGATGCTGGCGCTGAACAGGCTCCCGTCTCCCTATCACCCGCTCTTCAACGCGCCGAATTTTCGCAATGGGGCCACGTCGGACAAGTTTTTCCTGTGCCTGGAAGCCGACGATCCGCAGTTCTCCATTACGGATTCGCGCTCGCTGCTTGAGTCCCTCCATCCAGTTTCCGTCGTCGAGGTGGAGCATTAATCTTATGTCCAAGCATTTTTGCCAGTCTCTTTCCCGCTGGATCCTGCTGCCCTCCGCCGTCGCGGCCTTGACCTTCCTCTCCGGCTGCCGGCAGGACATGCAGAACCAGCCCAAGATGATTCCACAGCGCGAATCCCTCTTTTTCCCCAGCGGACGCTCCGTCCGGCCCCAGGTTCCAGGCACCGTCGCCCGCAATCAGGGCGATGCGGACAGCTATTTTCAGACCGGCCTGGTCAATAACCAGGTGCAGGACAGGATGCCGTTTCCTGTGAATATGACCGTCCTCCGCAAAGGTCAGGAGCGCTTCAATATCTACTGCACTCCATGCCACTCGCGCCTGGGCAACGGACGTGGCATGATCGTCGAGCGGGGCTACAAACCGGCGGGCAATCTGCTGGAGCCCAGGATCGCGGGCGAGCCCATGGGCCACTACTTCGCCGTCATCACCCATGGCTACGGAGCCATGCCGGATTACGCCGCGCAGATTTCCGTCCAGGATCGCTGGGCCATTGTGGCCTACATCCGGGCCCTGCAGCTCAGTCAGAACGCGACCCTGCAGGATGTGCCCCCAGGCACCAACGTACAGAAGCTTTCCGAGGTTTCCGAGCAAATGGGTTATTCTGCCCAGTTTCCCGAGCAGTGGACCCTGCCGGAGCTGACCAACGTGCCGGGTGCGGGCGATATGCATTCCGACCTCGTGGGCCAGAAGCAAGCGATGCCGGCGTCTGCACAAAACGCGCCGAAGAACAGTTTTAAGAAAAATTCCCGCCACACGGGAACCAAGTAGCCGGGGACGAGACACAAGCATGGAATACGGACACGAAGAGAGACATTTACCCGCGGACCTGAGCGCTCCGGCCGCGGTCCTGGGCTGGCGATCCCGCGCGCTCGTCGCCGCACTGGTCTTTGCGGCGCTCGCCATCCTGGATGCATTCCTCAGCCACAGCTTCGATTACGTCTTGCGCGCTTGGCTGATGGGCCTGATGGTCTGCCTCAGCTTCGCGCTGGGGGGCATGGCGCTTCTCATGGTGCAGTGGGTCTCCGGCGGCAAATGGGGCCTGCTCATCCGCCGCCCGCTGGAGGCGATGAGCCGTACCCTCCCGCTCATTTTCCTCATGTTTTTGCCCATTGCGATTTTCGCCAAGCGGCTTTACCTCTGGGTGCGCATCACCCATCCCCACGCCGCCCTCCGCGCCGGTGTCATCGATGCCATGCAGGCGCACGCCATCGCATACAAGCGGCCTTACCTGAATCTGGAAGGCTTCTGGATTCGCGGCATCCTCTACTTCGTCATCTTTGGAACGTTCGCCTATTTCCTGAACCGCTGGTCTCTGCAGCGGGACACCGACACCCGTCTCAGCCCGTGGACCTGGCAGAAGCGGTTTGAAAATATCAGCGGCCCAGGTCTGGTCGTGTACTCCCTCGTGCTTACCGGAATATGTGTGGACTGGGTCATGTCCCTCGATCCGACCTGGTTTTCCTCCATGTTCGGCTTTCTCTTTATCGTGTCCCAGGGCTATGCCGCCCTCGCTCTGGTGGTGCTGGTGATCCTCGCCCTCTCGCAATATGAGCCGGTCAGCGCCATCATGCGAGTCACCGAGCAGCACGACCTCGGCAAGCTGATGTTCGCCTTCGTCATGCTGAACATCTATATCGCATTCTCCCAGTACCTGATCATCTGGTCCGGTAACCTGCCCAACGAAATTCGCTGGTATATGGATCGCACCATGGGCGGCTGGGGCCCGGTCGCCGGACTGGATTTTCTCTTCCACTGGGTCATTCCGTTCTCTCTCCTGCTTTCGCGCGACATCAAACGCAATAAGCGGAAGCTGGCCACCGTCTGCTGCATCATGTTGTTCGCCCGCTATTGGGACACATGGTGGCTCATTGCGCCGTCCTTCCCCGATCAACGCCACAATCTCCACTTCAGCCTGGGGATGCTGCAGTACATCTTTGTCCCCGCTGCGATGACCGGCCTGTGGGCGGCTTACTTCTTCACGCAACTCAGGACGCGCGCTCTGGTCCCGCAGAACGACCCGCACCTGTCTCAGATTCTGGAGCCTGAACATGCCCACGCATAGACCGAACGATCCGAACGATCCGAAAGGTCCAACCGGCCCGGATTTGCCGGGTCCGACGCACAATGCTCCGTCCGGCGATTTCATGACTCTCCATCAGGGCACGGACGACGACAGCATGAGGGCCGGCTATGAGCTTGCCGACGCGAACGTCAAAGGCGCGGCCACGTTCCTCGTCGTCCTCAGCGCCTCTGTCGTGGTGGTCTTTGTGCTCGCCTTCGGCATAGGCAAGCTGATCAACCTGGAACTGATCCGGCAGGATGGCCCGCCCACCAGGTGGAGCGAACTCGCTGGCGTCAAGCCCGGCAACATGGAATCGAACCCTCAGATCGAGCAACAGCAATTGCAGCAGATGGTCGCGCGCTTCCCAACTCCTCGCGTGCAGCGCGATGACGGCAATTTGGACGTGGCGCGCATGCATGCCCGCGAAGATATGTTCCTGGACCACTACTCCTGGGTCGATGCCCAGCATCAGGTCGTCAGAATTCCGATTACCAGGGCCATGGAGTTGCTGGCGCAGCGAGGTTTGCCGGTCGAAGGACAGCAGCCCGCGCCTGCCTCCGGATCTGCCGGGAAACGCGCCGCCTCAACCCAGGCTCCATCGAACCCGCAGCCACAGCAGCCTATGTTCGGGGACGCGGTGCATACCATCACCGCCCCTTTGACGGACGGCTTTGCCCGGACCGGTCCGGAACTCAGGTTGATCCAGACTCAGCAGCAGCGTATGGAGACCGGCTCCGGGCCAGGATCGCCGGAAAAGGTGCAACCGCTGCATTGAAGCGGACGAAAATTTGACCGTGTCCCTGTTTGCGTTTGCAATAAAGAACGGATGCGCCGGACACCAAAGGCCGCCCTCCAGTTTGGGCTCGCCCGTAGCAGATGAATACAATAATCGAAGCCGAAGGTAATGCGCCCCAAACAATGGCGACCAAGCAAACAATCCGTTCCCGGCGAGACCGCGCTCGCAGAGCGATTTCTCTGACGATGCTGCTGGGATGCGCTCTGGCCCTGAGCACGTTCGCGGGCCGCGCCCAGGTCGCGCCTCTCGGAGAAAAGTCGATCGGAGATCCGGCGCCCACCGCTCTTCCCGCCATTTTGCAAAAGGCGACGATCCAGCAGCATCTAAACCAGCAGCTTCCTTTGGGAGCGGGCTTTCGTGATGAAGCCGGTCACGACGTTCGCCTGGGCCAATATTTCGGCAAGCGCCCCGCCATTCTGGCGCTTGTGTATTACAAGTGCCCCATGCTTTGTTCGGAGGAGCTGAACGGACTTGTGGGAGCTCTGGAAATGCTGAAGTTTACCCCCGGCAAGGACTTCGACGTCATCGTGGTCAGCATCGATCCGGCGGAAGGCCCGGCGCTGGCCGCCTCGGAAAAAGCGCTGTATCTCAAACGCTATGGGCGCCCCCAAACGGCGGCAGGATGGCACTTTTTGACAGGTCCGCAGTCCTCCATTACGGCTCTCACCCGCGCGGTCGGGTTTGGCTACGTCCGCGTTCCCGGTCCCGATGGAAAGCTGGACCAGTTCGCGCACGCAAGCTCCATCGAATTGGTCACGCCGGAAGGGAAAATCTCCCAGTACTATCTCGGCGTGGAATACTCCTCACGCGATATGCGGGCCGGTCTTGTGGAAGCGTCCCATGGCCGGATCGGCTCCCCCGTGGACCTCATCTACACCTATTGCTACCGCTACGATCCCCACACGGCCAAAAACAGCATGCTGATCGTCCGCATCACCCAGATCAGTTGCTTGCTGACGGTGCTGGCGTTGGGTTCTTTCATTTTGATCTCGCTCCGGCAGGATGCATTGCATGGTGGCAGCGCCGGGGCTGCTAAAAAGACGAACGGGTAAATATAAATGTCGCATATCAGTCCTGTCCTCTGGCAGTTTCTGGTCAATTGGTTCAAGAACTTCGCGGTGTTTCCACCGGAGGCGTCCACCATTGCTCCGTATGCGGACGCGCTTTACTTCGCCCTCGTGGGAGTGACCATCACCGGCCTGGTCCTTGTCTTCGCCATGGTCACGTTTTTCTCCATCCGCTATCGCAAGGACCGTCATCCCGAGGCCGTCCAGATCGAGGGATCGACCGTCCTCGAGGCAACCTGGACCCTGATTCCGCTCGGTATTTTCCTGGTCTTCTTCGTATGGGGCGCGCTGCTCTACTTCCGCATCTACAACGCGCCGCCCAACGCGATGAACGTCTATGTCGTCGGCAAACAATGGATGTGGAAGGTGGAGCATCCCGGCGGTCAGCACGAGATCAATGCCTTGCATATTCCGGCCGGCATCCCCATTCAGGTCACGCTGATTTCGCAGGACGTGTTTCACAGCTTTTCCATCCCCGCCTTCCGCGTCAAGCGGGAAGCCATCCCCGGCCGCTACACCACGGTATTCTTTCAAGCCACACGGCCCGGCAAATATCATCTATTCTGCACTCAGTACTGCGGCACGGACCACTCCGGAATGGTGGGCTGGGTTTACGTCATGGCGCCGGATGACTATCGCGCCTGGGCCGCCGGAAACACCAGCGGAGCGTCGCTGGCGCAAAACGGAGAAAGGCTTTTCGCTGTCATGGGCTGCAATGCGTGCCACACCGGAACCTCACAGGCGCGGGGCCCCAATCTCTTCGGGCTCTATAACTCCCGCGTCCGCATGACCGACGGCTCCACCATGGTGGCCAACGAGGCTTATCTGAGAGAAAAAATCCTCAATCCGTCGCTCCACGTTCCGGCCGGTTTCGTGCCCATCATGCCGAATTACCAGGGTCAGATCAGCGAAAGCGGCCTGATCGACCTGGTGGAATATATCAAGAGTCTCGACTCGAATTATCGCCTGCACCAGATGATGAACAAATCCGTATTGGATTCCGCGCAACCTGAGCCAATCGGATCCGCCAACCAGGGCGCCGGCGCTGCACCGGTCCCAGGAGTACAGAAACCATGAGCACAATCATTTCTTTACCCGATCAGGCTACTGCGAGACTCCCTCGCAAGAGCTTTCTGAACGAGGAATATGGAATCAAAAGCTGGCTGTTGACCGGTGACCACAAGCGGATCGCCATCCTCTATCTCGTTTCGATCACGTTCTTCTTTGTGATCGGAGGAGCTTTGGCCGGGCTGATCCGGATGGAGCTGCTCACGCCCCCTTCCGACCTGATGGCGACCGACACCTATAACAAGGTGTTCAGCATGCACGGAATCATCATGATTTTCCTGTTCCTGGTCCCATCCGTACCGGCCACCATAGGAAACTTCCTGATTCCGCTCATGGTCGGCGCCAGAGATCTCGCCTTCCCCAAGATCAACCTGCTGAGCTGGTATCTCTACATGGCCGGCGGACTCATCATCTTCGCGGCGATGGTCCTGGGCGGTGTGGACAGTGGTTGGACCTTCACGACCCCCCTCTCCACGCATTACCTGAATACCCACGTCACCACCGCCGCCATAGGTATCTTCCTCGCCGGATTCTCGTCCATCTTCACCGGACTGAATTTCATCGTCACCGTCCACAGAATGCGCTGCCCGGGGATGACCTGGTTCCGGCTTCCGCTCTTCGTCTGGAGCCACTACGCAACTTCCATCATCATGATCCTCGGTACCCCGGTCCTGGCGATCACCCTGGTGCTGGTTGCGCTGGAGCGCACCCTGGACATCGGAGTGTTCGACCCCAGCAAAGGCGGCGATCCGCTTCTGTTTCAGCACCTCTTCTGGTTCTATTCCCACCCAGCCGTCTACATCATGATTCTGCCGGGTATGGCCGTCATTTCCGAGGTCATCAGCACCTTCTCGCGGAAGCGCGTTTTCGGCTACACCGCTGTGGCTTTCTCCTCGGTCGCCATTGCGGTCTTCGGGTTCCTGGTCTGGGAACATCACATGTTCATCATGGGAGTCAGCCAGTATTCCGCGCTCGTCTTCTCCCTGCTGACCATGCTGGTCGCCGTTCCTTCCGCTATCAAAATCTTCAACTGGACCATGACGCTCTACCGCGGTTCCATCACCTTTGAAACTCCGATGCTGTACGCGTTCGGATTCATGGGCCTCTTCACCATCGGCGGATTGACCGGCGTCTTTCTCGCCACCCTTGGCATGGACGTCCATCTGACCGAAACCTACTTCATCGTCGCCCACTTCCATTTCGTCATGGTGGGCGGTATGCTCATGGCCTATCTCGCCGGCATCCACTTCTGGTGGCCCAAAATGACAGGCCGCATGTATCCCGAGGCCATCTCCAAAGTCTCGGCGATCGTCACGTTCATCGGCTTCATCGTCACCTTCTTCCCGCAATTCCTGCTGGGCTATCTGGGTATGCCGCGCCGCTACGCATCCTATCCCGCGGACTTCCAGGTGCTCAACGTATTTTCCACCGCTGGCGCGACGATCCTGGGCATCGGCTATCTGCTTCCCATGCTCTACCTGCCCTGGTCGTTGGTCTACGGCGCGATCGCGGGCGACAATCCATGGCAGGCCACCGGCCTCGAGTGGCAGATTCAGTCTCCCCCGTTGACCGTGAACTTTGTTGAAATTCCTGTGATGGACCACGAAGCGTACGACTACGAATGGCTGGCAAACAAAACTGTGCATGAGGTACAAACCGTTGGATAGTCACTCGGTCGCAACCGCACCTGGCGAGCTTGTAGGAGGCGTCGATCCCCACTCGCATCCTTCGTTTCTGCGCCACCATTTCGAATCGGTCGGCCAGCAGAGAGAAGCCGCAAGCTTCGGCATGTGGATCTTTCTCCTGACTGAAGTCATGTTCTTCGGCGGCATGTTTTGCGCCTACCTCATTTTCCGCAATTGGTACCACCCGGCTTTTGTCGCAGGCAGCAACACCCTGGACATCACTCTGGGGACCACCAACACCGCGGTGCTCATCGGCTCCAGCTTTACCATGGCCATGGCCGTCTACAGCGCGGAAATGCGGCGGCGTTCCCAGTTGATCCTCTTCCTCACCCTCACCATCGTGCTGGGTTTCGCCTTTCTTGGCATCAAGGCCGTCGAGTATCACCAGAAGTTTGTCGATCACCACATTCCCGGACCCAATTTCTCGATCCAGGAATTTGTCCATCCCTCCAATCCACACGCTATCCCCTTGTCGCCGGACATGGCGCAGAAGACGCAGATCTACTTCTCGCTCTACTTCGCCATGACAGGAATGCATGCCCTGCACATGATCATCGGCATTTCTCTCCTGTTCTTCATGGTCTGGCGAGCATCCCAGAACGCCTACACGGAAGGCCATATCATGCCAGTGGAGAATTTCGGTCTCTACTGGCATTTCGTCGACATTGTATGGATATTCCTGTTTCCTTTGCTGTACCTCATCAGCCGCTATCGCTGACGCGGCGACCGCACCAGCCGCGATTTACCCAACCTCAAGATGGAGGAGCAACATGACGGAAAAAATCGATCCAGAGCACCAGGAACAGCACATCGTCGGGCCGCCGGTCTATCTGACTATCGTCATCACTCTGCTGGTGCTTACAGCCGTGACGACGGGCGTGGCGTTTATCGACCTTGGCGTTTTCAATCCGATCATCGCCCTGGCAATCGCCTGCTTCAAAGCGTCTCTGGTCGTTTTGTTCTTTATGCACATCAAGTACAGCTCCCGCCTGTTGAAGATGACCGTCCTGTGCGGGCTCTTCACCTTCATGCTGCTGATGACCTTGACCATGACCGACTACATCAGCCGCGCGTGGGGCATGTGGTAATGCACGGCGATGCCGCACGTCCTTTCCATGGCTCCAGCTAGTCTGGGGCCATTTCGCTGTGGCGTGCTTCTGGCGCTTTCCCCTCCATGCGCCGGTCCCACAGCATTTGAACCGTCCACAGTACCTCCACTCCCGGTAAGGTTTTCAACCCGGCCGGAATTTCCCGATCCTGAGATTTTCGCCTGAGAATTCCAGGCCAGGTGCGATACACTGCGCGCGATGCACTATTTACACAATTCCGGCCACGTTGAGTCCCATTTTGAATCCACAGAGCTGGTGCGAGATGTGGTCATCGGCATGTCCGACGGCCTGACCGTACCCTTTGCGCTTGCCGCCGGGCTGTCCGGCGCCGTCAATTCCGCCCATATCATCGTGCTGGCCGGTCTGGCCGAAATCGCCGCTGGTTCCATCGCGATGGGTCTCGGCGGATACCTGGCTGCGCGGGGCGATGCCGAGCATTACACCAGTGAGCGCCGGCGCGAAGAAAGGGAAATCGTCGAGCGCCCCCGCGACGAAGAGGAGGAGATCTACGCCATCTTCGAGGAGTACGGGGTCACCCGCGCGGAGAGCGACTCGGTTTTGACCGCGCTGAAGCGCAGCCCACAAGCGTGGGTGGATTTTATGATGCGCTTCGAGCTCGGACTGGAGAAACCCGCGGCTTTTCGCGCCCGTCAAAGCGCCTCGGTGATCGCGTTCTCTTATATCGCCGGCGGTTTTATCCCGCTCTTGCCGTATATGCTCCTCAGCACCCAAGCCAACGCCCTGCACGCCTCCGTCGGCATCACCCTGGCCGCGCTTCTGGTATTCGGTGCCATCAAAGGTCGCCTTACCGGCGCAGGCCCCTGGCGGGCGGCCATCCAGACCGTTTTCATCGGAGGTCTTGCTGCCGGCGCCGCTTATCTCCTCGCGCGTTTGCTGAGTGTGCATCCTAGCTTCTAGTGGTCTGCCCTTTACGGGAATTCACGAGCATCCTCAGGAGCATCCATTGATGAGCTCGCAACTCTTAGGTTCCAGCAGCATGGTCTCCGCGGACAACGAGAGCGGCGCCTCCCTGCTGCGGCGTTTTCATCAGGTACGCGCCACGACCGCACGCCTCGCCGCCAGGCTTTCCCCGGAAGACCAGATGGTGCAATCCTGCCCGGAGGCAAGCCCTGTCAAGTGGCATCTGGCCCACACCTCCTGGTTTTTTGAGACGTTCATCCTGTCCAGCTATTTGCCGGATTACCGGCCCTTCCATCCAGATTTCCCATGGCTCTTCAACAGCTATTACAACTCGCTCGGCAACTACCCGGAAAAGCGGCTGCGCGCGTCCTTTTCACGTCCGCCCCTGCAGCAGGTACTCGACTACCGGCAATACGTGGAGCAGCAAATCGGCCGCCTGCTCAACCAGGACGCCTCATACCAGCTCAGCAAACTTGTGGAGCTGGGCATCAACCACGAGCAGCAGCATCAGGAGTTGATCGCAACCGACATCAAGCACGCGTTTTCGTCCAATCCCCTGCAGCCCGCGTACGCGGAGCAGCCCTCGCTGCGGCGCCCGAGCGGCCCCGTCCGGTCCAAATGGCTTGCATATGACGGCGGTCTCATCGAGATCGGCCACACCGGCGACGGATTCGCTTTCGACAACGAGCTTTCCCGTCACAGAGTTTTCCTCCATCCTTTTCGTCTCGCCTCACATCCCGTCACGTGCCGCCAGTATCTAAGTTTTGTGCAGGATGAAGGCTATCAACGTCCCGAACTCTGGCTCTCCGATGGCTGGGACACGCTTCAGGAGCAAAGATGGCAGGCTCCGCTCTACTGGAAGAAGGATTCGGATCAGGCATGGAATGTATTCACCTTGCACGGGGTGGTTCCGCTCGATGATCTTCTGGATACGCCGGTTTGTCATGTCAGCTATTACGAGGCGGATGCCTACGCGCGCTGGGCTGGCCATCGCCTGCCCACGGAATTCGAGTGGGAACATGCCGCCGCGATGCTCCCGGTCTCTGGCAATCTGCTGGAGAGCGAAACGTTCCATCCCCGCACGCTCCAATCCGCATCTCAAGAGCCGTTGCCCCCCAGTCCCGTCCAGATCTTTGGAGATGTTTGGGAGTGGACGCAAAGTGCCTACTCCGCTTACCCGGGCTACAAACCGGCAGCGGGTGCGCTGGGCGAGTACAACGGTAAATTCATGTGCAACCAACTTGTATTGCGAGGTGGTTCCGCGGTGACACCTTCGTCGCACATCCGAGCCAGCTATCGAAATTTCTTCGTTCCTGAGACCCGTTGGCAGTTCTCCGGCATACGCCTGGCGTCCAATGGAGCCTCCGAATGAATGTGAGCGCCTTCCTGGAGAGCCTGAGTTCACAGGCAACCGCAACTTTTCCGCCGCAAACATCCGCCGTTGCGCAGGCGGTCCTGCAGGGACTCTCGGCAAATCCGAAATATCTTCCCTCCTGGCTCTTCTACGACGCTGAGGGCTCACGCTTGTTCGAAGCGATCACCAGGCTTCCGGAATATTATCTGACCCACCTGGAGCAATCCATTTTCGTCCGGCACGCGGAGTGCATGATCGCGGTTGCCGCCGGTCTGAAGCGTGAGCACCTTTCCGTGTTGGAATTGGGCGCGGGCAGCGCCAGCAAAACGATCATCCTGCTCCGCGCTCTCATCGCCCGCCAGGGACGCGTGACCTACATCCCGGTGGATGTGTCGGAAGCTGCGCTGCAATGGGCCCGGAGAAATGTTCATTCGGCCCTGCCGGAGGTGCAGGTGCAGCCCATCCGCTCCGAGTTTACCCACGAGCGATCTCTCCATTTGCCGGAAAAAGACCGCAAGCTGGCCCTCTATATCGGCTCCAGCATCGGAAACTTTGACTCTGCCGAGGCGGTGGAATTGCTCCGCTGGTTGCGGGCCCAGTTGAAACACGGCGACGCGCTGCTTCTGGGCACCGATATGGTCAAACCCGTCCCGCCCATGCTCGCGGCCTACAACGACGCTGCGGGTATCACCGCGGCATTCAATAAAAACATCCTTGTGCGGATCAACCGCGAACTGGGAGCAAACTTCGCCGTCGAAGCGTTCCAGCATCGCGCGATATGGAATCCCGCGGAGAGCCGGATCGAAATGCATCTGGACAGCACGAGGAACCAGACCGTGCATGTGGCCGCGCTCAATCGATCCTTCGATTTCCGTGCCGGAGAGTCCATCCACACCGAAAACAGCCGCAAGTTCACCCTGGAGAGCGTGGAGGAAATCCTGGAGAAAAGCGGCTTTGAGCTGGAACGGAGCTGGTTCGATGAAAACTTCTGGTTTGGCGTACATCTGGCGCGCGCAGTGGAAACCGCCGCCATGCCCGATGAGGACGCCGAAGAGCAGGCCGCATAATTCCACCTGTTCCTCGACCCTATTCGCCAGCCAGCGTCATTCCCTCCACCCGCAACGTTGGACATGCCACGGAACTGCGAAAAATCAGGTCGCTCCCAATTTCCGAAATGTTGTGGAGCATGTCGTTCAGGTTGCCCGCTACCGTGACCTCTTCCACTGGATACGCGAATTCACCGTTTTCGATCCATAAGCCGGAAGCTCCATGAGAATAATCGCCGGTTACGATGTTCACTCCGTGACCGATAAGGTCCGTGACGTACAGGCCCTTAGGAACTTCGGCAACAATTTGCTCTGGCGTCTTCAGCCCGGGTTCCAGGTAGAAATTGCCTGGGCCAATACCTGGGGCGCCCGCCAGTCCGCGCGACGCATTTCCCGTCGATTTCATGTTCAGTTTGCGCGCGGTGTATGTATTCAGCAGATAACTGGTCAGACGCCCTCGATCGAGCACAACCTTGCGTCGCGTAGGCAGTCCCTCGCCGTCGAAGTAGGAGCTTCCAAAACCGCCCACCATGGTTCCGTCATCGATCACCGTCAGGTTGGTGCCGCCAACCATCTCGCCAAGCTTTCCGGCGAGAAAGGAGGAACTCCGGTAGACCGCGTTCCCATTGATGGCCCCCAGAATCGCCCCGAGAATGGAACTCGCAACTTCAGGAGCGAACACCAGCGGGACCTTCTGGGTGGGGACTTTGCGGGCGCCAAGCTTCCGCACAGTGCGCCGCGCCGCTTCCACTCCCACCGACTCCGGAGAGTCGAGCAGCCCGAGGGAGCGCTGGCTGGAAAACCAGTAATCGCGTTGCATACTTCCGTCTGGCGACATTGCGATCGGCTGGGCGCTGATCGAGCAGGAGGACCTCCGTGACTCACCCGCGAAACCGCGCGAATTCACCAGGATCTTTCTGCCGGTGGCCGCGTCGAAACTGCCACCGCCGGAATTTTGTATCCGCACGTCCGCAGCCATCGCGGCAGCTTCCGCGCGTCTTGCGTACTCAATACGTTCGGCCGGTGGAAGCGAGTAAACATCGTCGTAGTACAGATCCAGATCGCCGGAGATTGAGCCGAAATCTTCAGCTTCCGGCAGGCCTGCACAGGGGTCTTCGGACGTAATCCCCACAAGCGCCATCGCACCGGAAATCAACTGCGAAATGCCTTCAGGCGAAACGTCACTCGTCGTTGTCGAAGCCGTGCGCTGTCCCTGAAACACTCGCAGACCGAGCGCGCGTGAACCGGCTTCCTTCAGTTGCTCCACCTGACCCAGGCGCACCAGCGTTTCAAATTCGTCGCCCTCGGCAAATACCGCCTCCGCGTCCGTGGCGCCGGCGCGAAGCGCTTGCGCAACAATGTCGCTTACGAATTCAATGTCAATGGCCTGCGCCGCAACGGGCGCTGTATTGTTCACAACACATCCCTCACAAAACAAATTCGGCTCCGGTTCAATTGCCCGTCCCGCCAACCGTCATCTTGTCCAGCTTGACGGTCGGCATCCCCACGCCCACCGGCACGCTCTGGCCTGCCTTGCCGCAGGTGCCGACGCCCTCGTCCAGTTGCAGATCGTTCCCGACCATCGAGACGTACTTCAACGACTCGGGGCCGTTTCCGATCAGCGTCGCATTCTTCACCGGAGCGGTGATTTTTCCATCTTCGATCAGGTAAGCTTCTGAGGCGGAAAAGACAAACTTCCCATTCGTAATGTCGACCTGTCCACCGCCAAAATTCACCGCATACAGCCCCCGGCGCACACTGCGGATGATGTCCTCCGGGTCGTCATTCCCCGGGAGCATGTAAGTATTCGTCATGCGCGGCATCGGGATGTGCTGATAGCTTTCGCGGCGGCCATTGCCCGTATCGGCAATGCCCATCAGACGCGCCGACAGCTTGTCGCTTAAATACCCTTTCAGTACGCCATTCTCAATCAGCACCGTCTCCTGCGTGGGTGAGCCTTCGTCGTCCACATTCAGGGATCCCCGGCGGTTTGGCATCGTGCCATTATCCACCACCGTCACCTTGGCGCTGGCGACCATCTGGCCCACCAGACCGGCAAAAGCGGATGTTTTCTTGCGGTTGAAGTCAGCCTCCAGCCCATGCCCGACCGCCTCGTGCAGCAGAACTCCTGGCCACCCAGGGCCAAGCACCACGGGCATTTCGCCCGCCGGCGCCGGCACCGCTCCCAGTTGCAGCACCGCCTGCCGCGCCGCTTCCACGGCGAAATACTCCGGTGTTTTGTCCGTCAGGAAGAAATCCAGCAGGACACGGCCACCGCCGCCGGAGCTGCCGCGTGCAATGTTTGTTCCTTCCTTCGCGATCACCGACACGTTGAGCCTGGCCAGCGGCTGAGTGTCCGTCGCAAAGCTGCCGTCGGATGCGGCCACCAGAATGCGCCGCAACTCGTCGGCAAAGCTGGCCTGCACCTGGGCAATCCGGGCATCGTAGGCGCGCGCGGCGTGATTCGCCCGCTGGATCAGCTCCAGCTTCGCAGCCGTCTCGCCATCGCTGCCAGCGCCTGCGACCGGATACAGATCCGCGGTCGGCGCTTCACGAAATCCCTGCACCTGCTGTTTGGACGGTCCGCTGGCGATCAGCGCGGCGGTGCGCGCGGCACGCATCAGCCGCTCGGGCGACAAGTCGTCCGTATACGCATATCCGGTGCGATCTCCTGAGACCACCCGGAGTCCACATCCCGCGCTTACCCCATGGCTTGCGGACTTGACCAGCGACTCATCCACCACCAGCGAACTCGCCGTGACATATTCGAAGTAAAGGTCTGCGTAGTCGCCGCCCGCCGAAAGCGCTTCACTCAGGCAGCGCTCCAGTATCTGGTCGTTCAGACCGAGGTGCTCATAAAAGAACTTTCGCGTGTCGGGCGAGGCCGGTTGCATGTGTGCTCCTTGGAATAGCTGCGTGTCGAAAGGTAACTTATGATTCTAGTCTTTAGATTCCGCATGTCACACAGAGATTCATTCCGCCGAATCTCGACCACCTGGTTTCGCCGAATCTCGATTGGCTGGTTTTCTGTTGCACATCGCTTTCTCTGCTGCTGCGCGACTGCTAGCCAGCGTGATAGCGTGAAGGGCATGAACACTGAGGCCGCAACCCCGGACGCGCGATATCCCATCGGAAAATTTGAACGGCCGCCGTACCTTTCTGCGGAACAGCGCTGCGCCGCAACCCAGTCGATTGCGGAGCTACCGAAGAGGTTGCGCCATGCAGTGGACGGACTGTACGAATGGCAACTGGACACGCCCTACCGTGACGGCGGCTGGACACTCCGCCAAACGATTCATCACGTGGCGGACAGCCACATGCAGGCAGTGGGACGCATAAGGCTCGCGCTCACAGAAGACTGGCCGAACATCATCCCTTACCAGGAAAAACTTTGGGCGGAACTGCCCGATGTGATCACGGAGCCGATCGAGCCTTCGCTGCAGTTGCTGGAAGGCCTGCATCGGCGATGGGCCGGATTGCTGCGGTCCCTGCCCCAGCCTGCCTGGATCGAGCGCGGCTACATCCATCCCGAGTTGGGCAAGCAAACCCTGGAGCAGGTCGCCGCTTTGTACGCCTGGCACGGTCGCCACCACACAGCGCACATCAATACTCTTTGTGAGCGGATGGGATGGTAGATAGCACCATCTCCCAGACTGGACTGAAACCGGGCCCGGACCAACTTGCTGCCCAAATCCAGACGTTCCTCAACGACCATCCAGCCGCCGTGCTGCTGGAAGGCGGCCGCATCCTCTTCGATCTCCGAATCGCTCGCACCTTGGTCGCTGCGGAACATGGCCGTTGCGTGCTGCATGTCTGGTCGGAAGAGCACAATTTAATTCGCCACGTGGTGGACATCACGGTCCGCAAGACCGGGCTGCGATTGCACGTGCTGCGCATGGGCCAGACCAAGCCGCAGACGCTGGAACTGCAGCCCCAGCAGAGACGCTTGCCCTCCGGCCGCGAGAACACCCGCACGCGTTTTATCCCACTGCTGGAACGTGTGCTGCCCCGTTATTTTCCTGACCATAAGGTGGAAGCCCTCCGCACCGCCACGGATCTGGAGCGCAGCTTTAGCCCCGCCTACGCGCGCGGGCTGCTGGTGCGCGGGAACTCCGCCTGGGCTTTGATTGCTGTCAACGGGGAAGAGTCGCAATCCCTCATCGATGGCGTACTGACCCTCGGAATCCTGTGGCTGCATCACTGCCGCGAACAGAGCGCAGGGAAGCGCCTCGTGGAAGGCTTGCGCGTCCTCGTCCCTCGGGGCAAATCCGCCGTTACGGCTGCGCGGATGGCATGGATGCACCCCGGCGCTGCGAAATGGGAGCTGTACGAGCTCGACGAAAAAGCGGAAGACTTGTTCCTGCGCGATTGTCCTGACCGCGGCAACATCGAGACTCATCTGGTGCATGCGCCCAATGCAATCGCGGCCGAGGAGCGTTTCCGCGCCGCCGTCCAACGGGTGCGCGCCTTGCTCCCGGTCCACGCCGCTGCAGAGATGGAAGTGGTCATCCGCACCGGCAGTGAAGTCGGCCTGCTGTGGCATGGGCTTGAGTTTGCCCGCGTGCGCACCGCCGTGGCGGAAAAAGGTTTTGCACGCTCGGAAGAAATTCTGTTCGGCAGCGGGGCGAATGCAACTCTGTTGACGGAGGATTCCGCAGCGCACCTGCGCGAATATGTTGCGCAACTCATCCTGCGACGCCGGCCCAACGGCGACAAACGCGATGCGCTCTACCGCCAGCAGCCGGAACGCTGGCTGGAGTCCATGCTGCGCCGGTCACCCGACAGCATGGACGCGATGATCGAGCCGCATCCCGTTTACGCCCAGGTGCCCGCGTTCTCCGCCGCCGACCGCGCCGTGCTCGATCTGCTGGCGGTGCGTCGCGATGGGCGCCTCGTAGTCATCGAAATCAAAGCGGACGAGGATCTGCACCTTGCATTACAGGCGCTGGACTACTGGGTCCGCGTGCGGCGGCACCACCATCCGCATCCCCAGGCGGCGTCCGGCCCCGATGAAAAAAGCGACCTGCAGCGCTTCGGATATTTCCCCGGCAAATTCCTCCGGCCCGACGCCCCGCTGCTCTATTTAGTGGCTCCCGCGCTGCGCATTCACCCCGCCACGGAAATCGTCTTACGCTACATTTCGCCGGATGTGGAGTGGAGCCTGATCGCTCTCGATGAACGTTGGCGGGAGAAAATTCGCGTGGTTTTCCGCAAACGCCGCGAGAAATGAAGCAAGAGAGATTTCAAAAACCAAATTTGCGACAGAGAATGTCTTTATCGGTTTGCCTAGGATAGATCAAGGAGTGTTTGTGAGCGTGAGCGCTATCGAACATAACACGCTTGTCAAGTACTTTCTTGATACTTTTCCACAGAAAATCTGTGGAAAAGTATCATCAATTGAACCATATTAGTGCATCATAGTAGTTGGAATTGCCCGCTTCTCTGAACTGTCACCGTATGGTGTGCGTGCCCGAAAGGGATAGGAGAGCGGGTTTCTATTTTTAGGGCCTAGGCCAAACTTGGATGCTTAACTCGCGTAGACCGATTATTTTTCTAAATCGATTCGGGTCTTCCTTGTCTTCCCTGAAAGACCGAGCAACGGCTCCGCAGATCATGTCAGCCAATTGCAGAAGGTTGTTCGAATTAGAGGGTTCACTCTTCACTTTGCGTATTACCTCGTGATGAGTATTGATCTTTCTCTTTAGATACCGTTCCAGTTGTTGCCTGAATTCGCGATTGCCACATCTGTCTATTGTTACCGATGCGCCTTTCAGGTGCGGCTTTGCGTTCTCAAAGAGCAAACTGGCAGTGTATTTATAGAATGAAGATTTGTCCTGGAACCCAGGCCCCCAAATTTTTTGCTTATTAAGAACAAAGGAAAGATAAAAGAATTGAGAACCGGCAACTGCTTCGAAAAAGCGCTGCCGAAGGTCGTCGCTGCACTTGCTGAAATGAAACTCGGCCGCTGTGTTCTTAAACATCTTTTTCTTTGTCTCTTCAATGATGCGGTCGCATTCTTCTGCTTCCTCGTTTTCCTCAAATATCACCGCAGTAATCACGAACAGTTGCGAAGTTCCCTGCTTGCCCTTCATCCCCGCGTCCCCGGATTCATCGACAAAAACGAGCAACTTTTGACTCTTTCATGGATATTCAACGTGTATTCTTATCCAAAATCCTCTATCAAACAAATACTTTGGCAGACTCATCTCTTTAGGCAAAAATCGCCGCGAGCCTCGGCGCAAAGAAGCGCTCGACGGCTTCGATGATTCCAATTCCAGTCTTCGCCTCATAAATGCTTTTGCGCAGTGCGGCCCCTCCCGGAACGCCATGGGTAAACCACGAGGCGAATTGCTTCATCTTGCCCGTCGCATCCGGATACTCTTCCTCCAGCAGCATGGCGAAGTAGGTGCGGATCAGGTGATAGCGGTCCTGCTCTGTGGGCCTGGTGTAGCTGCCGGTCGCCGTATATTCGGCGATCTGGCGAAAGATCCACGGATTCGCTGGCGCGGCGCGGCCGATCATCACCGCATCGCAATCCGTTTCTGCCACCAATGCGCAGGCATCCTCCGGTGTGCGAATATCTCCGTTGCCGATCACAGGAATCTGCACCGCCTGCTTGATGGCCGCAATCCACTCCCAGCGCGCCTGCCCGGCATAGCCCTGCTCGCGCGTGCGCGCATGGAGTGCGACTGCGTTCAGTCCGCTCGACTCCGCGAGCTTCGCCAATTCCACGCACACAATGTTTTCGTCGTTCCAGCCCAGCCGAAATTTGACTGTGAAGGGAATCGTCACCGCCGCGCGCACCTGCTCAAAGATTCGCGCAATCAGCGGCAGATCGCGCAACAGTCCGCTGCCGCCATTGCAGCTGACAACGCGCTTGGCCGGACAGCCCAGATTCAGGTCCACAATATCGAAGCCAGCGTCCTCCACAATGCGCGCAGCCTCGGCCAGCGTGCCCGGGTCGGAGCCGAATAGCTGCGCGGCGATGGGGTGCTCATCTTCATAAAACGTCAGATAGCGCTTACGCTTGGACTCGCGCATCCGCGACAGGCCATCGGCGGAGGTGAACTCCGTCATAATCAGCCCGCAGCCCGACTGCTGATTGCTGATGTCTTGCTCGACGCCTCCTTGAAAATCAGTTGCGATGTTTTCCGTCGCGGCACCGTGACTAAACAGGCTCGCATTGCGGATGAAGCGGCGAAATACCGTGTCGGTCACACCCGCCATCGGCGCAAGCACCGTCGCCGGCGCGATGGCAACCGCGCCGATCCGCAACGACGCAGGTACCCGCGCCTCCGCAGGCATCGCGTGTTCCGCCGGATTGTCCCAGTGCTTTTTCATGGGAGTGATTAAGCGCGCACTTCAAAATCAGCAGTGTGGCTTGCGACAAAACTATCCGCTAGCTCATAGATATGCTGATTGGAGCGGAAACGCTCCGCTGAAATAGGGACCGTAATGCTTGGCCGTTCACCGTTGAAATCTACAAGAATGTGTCCAATGCGTCCCACCCCATCTGGGGCAAACAACAAAGGGTTTGTGGACAATAATTGGGCCAAACCTCGGCCAGCCTCAGACTGTTCCCAGGAGTTCGCGTTGTTTGAGATAGCAGCAATGTATTTGAAATGGGCTGGAATACCGTGCAGCTTACTAACTGGATCTAGAAACAGATTTGCCTGGTCCATTTGTGAGGCATCGCGCATTTCAGCAAGGAGCGCAACGGAAACGTCCCCCACTCCATCCCGATCAATGGCCAGCACATCCACGTTTTCTCCCTCCCAGTCGGCATCCAGATAAATTTTAGGAACGGAGAGGCGCTGCTCGAAGAAGGAGAGCAACGCATTCTTCGCGCGCCCGATGATGATTTGTTCATTCTTCTGTTCCGACATTTCCCCACCCCTCCACGTTCAGTCGCTTTCCCATCTGGTTGATCCAAACCGAAAACCGCTGGCTGCCTTCGACGATCCACTTCAGATCGCTTTCACTTGTACGGCCCTTGCCATAAGCAACTGCGCTCTTTTTGCTAACCAGGTCGCTGAATCGCTGAACACCTTTTGCGTCTTCAACGTTCCTATCGACGAGTACCTGCTTCAGTCGTTTCGCCGCTTCTTGATGGTTGTCCGCGGATAGCTCCGCATCGCCCAATCCGGTCCTCAAGGCGTCCGCATAGGAAATCGCAGCATGAATGGCCAATAGGGCGGCAGATTGCAGGGTCTCGTTACTCCGAAACTTACCCGCTGCCGGAAACTCGACTTCAGCCACACGGTTTGCATCATTGCAGAGCTTCATCGAGTACTCAAAATCTTTGGCGCGTCGTAAAAAATGCTGCACGGCGATGGCGCTCATAGCTTGTTTATATCGTGCCCACCAGCCAAAGAACCAAAAGGCCCCCGCCGCAGCGGAGGCCTTGTCTCGTATCTGGCTAAACCGGGCCGCTTACTTCGCCGTTCCCGCCGCGGCGGTCTCGGCTTTGGCGGAGTCCGACTGCGCGTATTTGCGCCGAAAGCGCTCCACGCGGCCGGCAGTATCGATCATCTTCTGCTTGCCCGTGAAAAATGGATGGCAGTTGGAGCAGATTTCCATCCGGATGTCGCCCTTGTGCGTCGAGCGGGTCTCGAAGGAATGGCCGCAGGCGCACTGCACGCGGATCGTCTCGTAATTGGGGTGAATTCCTTGCTTCGGCATAGAGGTGAAACCTTTCTTCCTTAGACGCTATTCCCTAGTTTATGCGAGATTCCCACAGCCCGCAATGCCGAATCCACAGACGGCGACGCTGCCACGGGCTGCGATACTGAAGGAGTCACGATCCACTTCCATGAGCTCTCTTCCAACTGCAGAAATTCCGGCCCCCTGTCCGCTCTGCGCCGGCACCGGCCTTCAACTCGTGTACCGCAACGGCGAACAGTTCGCCGCCGAATGCGTTTGCCGCGCCGAACGCAAAGCCGGCCTGCGAATGAAGCGCGCCCGCATTCCGGAACGCTACGCTCATTGTTCTCTGGAGAGCTTTGAAACCGGCTTCCGCAGCGCGGACCCGTCCCTGGGCGTGGCCCTGATGGCTACCCGGCGTTTTGCCGACGGTTACCCGGTTGAAACCGAAGGGCGCGGACTGCTGTTGACCGGCAGCATCGGCGCCGGCAAAACTCATCTCGCCGTCGGGCTGCTGCGCGAGCTGATCGAGCAGCGCGGGGCCACCGGCGTCTTCTGCGACTATCGCGACCTGTTGAAGCAGATTCAAAATTCCTACAATCCCCACGTCGCGACCACAGAGTTGGAGATTCTCAGGCCTGTTTTTGAAGCGGAGATTCTGGTGCTCGATGAACTGGGAGCGGTCAAGCCGACCGACTGGGTCTGGGACACCGTCGCGCACATCCTGAATACGCGCTACAACGATAAGCGCACCACCCTGATCACAACCAACTATCCCAATCTTCCTCCGGCGCTCGTTCCATCCGGCGCTTCGGACCGCGCCGCCGCCGCTCGCGCCATGCGAGAAGAAACCCTGGGCGATCGCATCGGCGAGCGGATGCGGTCAAGATTGCAGGAGATGTGCATCACGATCTCCATGCATGGCGAGGACTTCAGGCAGACAGTGCGGCGCGCCAGTTTTCTCTGACCGCCGCTTACGATCCATCTTGGACCCACCAGCTACATGAAGGCTGCCGTGGCCAGCACCATCAGGGCTGCCACTACAGCGGCGGCGCGGTACATCGCGTCTCCCCTGGGCTGCGGAGCGCGTTTTCGAGGGTGTCTGTAGAGTGGCGCCATGGTATCTCCCGTTTCACGCACCTGCGGTTCTTGCGGTGCCGGTGCAGCCTGCTATCTCTATGACGTAATTTTCGGCCGGAAGGGTTCGGTGCATCAGCAAATTTATTATTAATTTTCACTCGCGGTTCCCGGCCTCCCTTGCTCCTCCGCGAATCGGGCGCGTTACAATCGGCGCATGAACGACCCCGCATCGAAGACCACAGACCCCTCCAATCCGTTCAGGAACCACGCCAGCGAGGATCGCAATTTGCTGCCCTGGATTGCCGCCGCCGTGGTCGTCGTCGTCCTGCTCGGTCTCGCCTTCCTTCTCAGCGGGCACTCCAGGCATTCCGCGGCATCCACGCCCCGCGATGCGGCCTATGCCGCCAACATCGTGCTCAGCCAGTTGAAAATGAGCCAGGCCAGCAACTTCGCAGGCAGTCAGCTCACCTACATCGATGGCGTGGTCCAGAATAAGGGCAGCAAGACCGTAACCGGCATCGTCGTCCAGGCTCTGTTTGCAAACGACGCCGGCGAACCGCCCCAGGCCGAGCAGGTTCCTTTTACTCTGATCCGCACGCGCGACCCCTACGTCGATACCCAGCCGGTAAGCGCCGCTCCACTCGCCCCTGGCGCATCCCGAGAGTTCCGCCTCATCTTCGACGACATCTCTCCCATGTGGAACCAGCAATTGCCGGTTCTCAAAGTCATCAGCGTCACCACCGCCCCGTAAGCCGCGCGCCTCGGTAGCCGCCCGCTCAGACGCGGAACCCCCGCCGTGCGTCTATATCTTGTGCCCCGCAGCTCTCCAGGCCGCGCCCGGCTGCAAGGGGGGACCGGGGGTGCCGCTATGTAGATTTTGGCGCTGCTATGTAATTTCTGCCGTGGCCCGGTAGTTTTTACCGCCCGGCTTGCGATTTGGGTATTTCAAACGGGAGAAATGTTCGGCTTACACCATTGCAATCCAATGACTTAGCCTGCCCTTGATGGCAAGCTCCGGTTTGGCAAGCGAAATGCTATGTCACGGGTGTTGCATTCATGGTTTCAATCATTGGCCTACAGGACTCTCAGAGGGGAACAGAAGTCGATGCAATCGAACACCAGAAAATTGCTGCAATACGCTACAGCAATTCTTGTGACATGTTCGGCCGTACCGTTTTTCGCTCAATCGAGCACGCAATCTTCCGCAGGTTCTGACGCACAGGTACAAACCGGCACATCCACCAGCGGGTCAACTTCGAATTCCGATCGGAACGGTACTGCGGGTACGTCTCAGCCCCTCGACACGAAATCTCATGAGGGCTTCTGGGGCCACCTCAATCCGATGGCTCGCAAGAAGTGGGTCAATCGGCAGCTTAACCCGGTGAAAGACCGGCTCAATGAGCTGGACCAGGTATCGGCGAGCAATGCAAGAGATATCAAAGATGTAGACGCGCGGGCGCAGGCCGGGATCAAGCAGGCGAATGCCGCCGCGCAGTTGGCGGACCAACACGCTACGCAGGCTGGGAGCACTGCCGATCAGGCGCACCAGTTGGCGCAGCAGGCAAGTACGCAGACCGACCAGATCAGTTCGACCGTCAGCAATCTCGACCAGTACAAGCCGGGAACGCAAGTGGAAATCCGGTTTCGCCCCGGTCAGACAATTTTAGGATCGAACGCCCGCAACGCGTTGGATCAGCTTGCTTCACAGGTGCAGGGAAAACGAGGATATCTGATCGATGTGCAGGGATACTCGTCGTTGCGCGGCTCCGCTGGCGTCTCGACGTCCCACAGATTGGCCCTCGCGGTCACGCGGTATCTGGTCACGCAGCACCAGATTCCGCTTTACAAGATTCGCCAGATAGGATTGGGCAACGCTCCGCTCGACACCAATGGAGCCAGCACCCACCGTCGTGGCAGCATCGTGGAAGTCACACTGATGCAAAACAGTTTGTCAACCTTGAGCGCGTCGAATCCGGGCAGCTCAGCAACCGGCGCGGCGCAGTCTGGCAGTCCGCAGTCCGCCTCGAATGGGACTACGCCGCAGCCAAATCAGTAGGTTGACTCAAAAGCTCTCACACAAGAGAGAACCAAGGCAGATTGGCCCCTCCAAGGAGGGGCCCTTTTTTTGCTCTTCGACTGCCGAGCGGTCCCGCCAGCTTTTCTTGCCTGTTTCCCCCGCCAGCTTTTCTTGCCTGTCCGTAAAGAAGCAATTCAATTGAAGAGAGTCGGCTCCTCCGCCAGCGAGAGATTCTTCTTCCCGTCCCTCTTGTTCCGGGCCGGCGGCGCGGACATCTCCAGGTCCGCCTGGTCTGACCCAAGCAGCTTCAGCAATTCGCGCATCTGTTGCCGCATTTCAAGCAGGGCCGCAGCGGCTGGGGCGCGGAGAGTAGTCGCCCGTTCCCGTTCCGCGGGCCGCGCCGTCGCATCCCGTTCCGCGCGCGATGCCTCCTCATGCCTGCCGGATTCGCTCTGCGGGGACAGTTCCGTCCTGCTCGACTCTCCGGGAGAAGCCGCGCTCTTCTCCGGCCTCCGCTTTTCCGCCAGCAGGCGGCGGGCTCCCGCAATCGTAAACCCTTCGGTGTAGAGCAGACGCTTGATTTCCAGCACCAGTTCAACATCGCGTTTACGATAGAGACGCTGTCCGGTTCCACCTTTGTTGGGCTTTAGCTGGGGAAACTCCGTCTCCCAATAGCGGAGCACGTAGGCCTCCAGCCCGCAAAGCTGGGCGACATCCCCGATGCGAAAGTAGAGCTTGTCTGGAATGACAACGGAGGCAGGCACGGACTGCCCGTGGCCGGGGTGCATCTTGCGCCGAGGTTGCTCTTGTGACATCCCATTCCCCTGTTTGCTAGGCAGAATGCAGAAAAAACTGCACCAAAAATGAGTCACTATCCCTGGGGGAAATGCTGTCCATCCTTGAGTCAAGTTCAGTATAGGGGAGAAAACCTGTCTGCTTCCAGTTATTATTTCCTGCGATGCGTCCAGGTCCGAACGTGGGTGCCCCAGATCTCGCTTTTGAGATGTGGGATTAAGATATCTCCGTGCCCCAATCGCTGGTCCGCTATCAAGATTCCGGTGATCTCCATTTCGTCACGTTCAGTTGTTATCGACGCCAGCAGCATCTTGGGTCGGCAGCGGCGAGGGGCCTTTTCGAACTTTCCTTGGAAACAATCCGGGTGCGCTGCGACTTCTTCGTAAGCGGGTACGTGGTCATGCCGGAGCATGTACATCTCCTGCTCAGTGAACCGAAAATAGGATCACTGGCGAAAGCCCTGCAGGCCCTGAAACTTTCCGTAGCGGTGCAGCGACGCGAACGCCCGTTCTGGCAGGCCCGGTACTACGACTTCAATGTGTTTACGGATCGCAAGCGTGTGGAGAAGCTGAAGTATATGCATCGCAACCCGGTGACGCGCGGGCTTGTGGCGGAGCCGGCGAGTTGGGCGTGGTCAAGCTTCCGCCATTCCAGTTCTGGCGAGCGGGGAATTGTCGAGATTGAGTCACCATGGACAGCGGTGGCTCGAGACCGGGCTGCCAACTCCCACATCTCAGAAGCGAGATGTGGGGCACCCTCATGTTGAAAACCGAGCCACGGAAGATGTGGGCCACCCGCCTTTGTGGTCTTTATGGGTCAGGTGGGTGTAGTACAAACGATGGCCCCTCTGGATACCTAGCCAATTCCAGCGCAAGCGTACAAGGAGAGGTATATTCCGGGGCCACATGTACTTTGAACTGGTGTTATTCCGGAAACTGTTACAGTCAAAACTTGGTTCCCTAGGAGCCTGTCGGGGATAGCGATTTTCAGGCTCGCGGTTTGGTTTGTGCTGACCTTGCCCTCAGAATGCGTACCCCATATGCGCTGGGGTTGAGGGGACAATCCCGTAGTCGTCGAGGTTGTGGGAGTGTGGGAATCGCGTAGCGATTTCCGTAC
>DAHVZT010000097.1 GCA_027323885.1 Acidobacteriaceae bacterium | reverse complement strand
TTGGCTCGGGATGGGGATGGCTGGTCAGCGATCACGGCAAGCTGAAGATTCTTACGACCGCGAACCAGGACAATCCGCTGATGCAGGGCTATCTTGCCATTCTGGGCAATGACGTGTGGGAGCACGCCTATTACCTGAAATACCAGAACAGGCGCCCGGATTACCTGGCAGCCTGGTGGAATACGGTGAATTGGGAAGAAATCAATAAGCGCTTCGAACTTGCTTCCAAGTAAATTCGGGGGGGATGCTTTATCTCCCCACCGTTTTCTGTGCTGCCCAGCAAAGCACGCTGAAGGAGGACGGATTCGCGAGATCAGCGTGTGTCTGCGAATCAGGCTTAACGGCAGGGTTCTCGACGGGCGAGTGTCATTTCCCGATTCCCGTCCGATCGGGAAATTCGCCCTGGATCAATTGCAGGGCCTGTTCCCGCGAAGCCACGCGGCCTTCCAACTGCGCGTCTTCCGCCATCGACAACATGGTTTTGAAGCGCGGACCGGGCCTGTAACCAAGCCCGATCAGATCGTCGCCTGTAACCAGGGGCTTGGGACGAATATTCTCCGGCTCCGCCGTTTCGAAATGCTCGCGAGCGAAAACATATAAAGACAAGTCCCGGTGGCTGGCCAAACAGTCCATGCGATGCAGCGCGAGATGTTCCTGAAAGTGAGGCAGACGAAAGAAGCGCTTCAGAGTAGAGGAGCGCATGTTCTTCACGTCGCCGAAGCGCATGTGATTGGCCACCAATTCTACGATCTGCGCGGTATCGGAGTTCGAAATACGCAGCCGGCGGCAGATGTCCTCCGCCATGCGGACCCCGATCTCGACATGGCCGTCGAAACGAATGCGATCCGGCGCGCGGCGGAATGTGGGCGGTTTGCCGACGTCATGCAGCAGCGTACCCCAGGCCAGGGTCGCGGAGCAGCCTGCGGGCAATTGTTCCAGCAACATCAGTGTGTGCGTCCACACGTCGCCTTCGGGATGATATTCCGGGGGCTGCTCTACCCCATGCATCCGCTCGATTTCCGGCAGAACGTTCCGCAACAGGCCGGTGGAGTGCAGCATTTCAAATGCCCTGCGCGCTGAACCTTCGGTCAACATTCTTGTCAGTTCATCGCGCACGCGCTCCTGGCTCACCTGGCCGATCTGGTGTGCCGCCGCGCGAATGGCGCTGAGGGTGCCATCCTCAATGAGAAATCCAAAACGCGCGGCAAAACGCACAGCCCGGAGCATGCGCAGCTTGTCCTCCGCAAAGCGCTGCGCCGGATTGCCAATCGCCCGCACTACTCCGGCCTGAAGATCTCCAAGGCCGCCTACATAATCCAGGACCGCTGTCGCAACACTTTCCGAAACTGTGAGCTTCTCCGGGTCGAGTAGCATGCCATTGATCGTGAAATCGCGGCGAAGCACGTCCTCTTGCGCGGACGCCGTGTAGCGAACGGAATCCGGCCTGCGCCCGTCGCTGTAAGCACCATCGCTCCGGAAGGTCGCGACCTCCGTGAGAATTTCGACCTCATCGTTCCTTGCAGTTTCCTCGGCAGCTTTCGTGGCGACCAGGACCACCCCAAAATGCGCTCCCACGGCAAACGTCCTGGGGAACATGGCCAGCACAACATCCGGAGTCGCGCTGGTGGCCACGTCGAAATCCGAAGGTTCACGTCCGAGCAGCAAATCACGCACGCAGCCGCCTGCGAAGTACGCAGTATGGCCGGCGCTTCGCAGTCGCTCGACGATTCCCAGCGCCGCCTGCTGGCGAGCTCGCGATGACACGTGATGATTGCCGGTTCCCATAGAATGGCGGTCGTGGCTGAAAAGCCGAGCCTGATTTTTCAGCACTCCCTTACCATGGTGACATGCAGCCAGCCGTCTCTTCCACACGCGGACTGATCCTCGGCATTGAAAGCTCCTGCGATGAGACTGCGGCCGCAGTCGTACGCGAAGGCGTCGAGGTACTGTCGAATGTGATCGCATCCCAGGTGGGAACGCATTCCCGGTATGGCGGTGTTGTGCCGGAACTGGCGTCACGCGAGCATCTGCAGAACATCGTTCCTGTGGTTCGGGCCGCGTTGGAGCAAGCGGGATGCTCGCTCTCCGATGTGGATGGCATTGCCGTTACTGAAGGACCAGGATTGGCCGGGGCGCTCCTGGTTGGAGTGATGTACGCCAAAGCATTGGCATTCGCTCTGGAAAAACCTCTGATCGCGATCAATCACCTGGAGGGTCATATTCACGCTGTGTTGCTGGAAACCCGCAAACAGCAAAAGAACCTGCCGCAGCCTGTGCTTGCGCTCGTGGTTTCCGGCGGCCACACGCACCTCTATATGGCGGAAGAGTTCCAAAGCACATGGCGCTACAAAAATATAGGCAGAACGGTGGATGACGCGGCGGGTGAAGCATTCGATAAAGTTGCCAAGCTGCTGGGGCTCGGCTATCCGGGTGGGCCCTGGATCGATTGGCTTGCGCAACATGGGGATGGCCGTGCCATCCCGTTTGGCCCGATCCACGTGAAGCAGAAACCGTATCGCGCAGCTCACCAGCAGACCCCGGGCCTCCAGTTTTCTTACAGCGGGTTGAAAACTGCCGTTCTGCGGCATGTGCAAAGCCGGTCGATGGAAGCAGCCATTGAAATCCGGCGAGCAGCGCTTGCGGCGCTGCCGAATGCCAAGCCGGCAGACGCACTGGCCCTCTGCGATGCGGACACGTTGAACCTGATCGCATCCTTTCAGCGAACGGTCGTCGAGGACCTGGTTCGTAAGACATTCACGGCGGCAGAGGCCATGCACGCGGCCAGCATTGTGGTTTCCGGAGGGGTGGCCGCGAACCGTGAGCTGCGACGCCGCTTCTGCCTGGAAGGCGAGAAACACGCCCTGCCCGTAGCGTTTCCCTCGCTGGAACTCTCCACCGACAATGCGGCCATGATTGCCGCGGCGGCGTGGCCCAGGCTGGTGGCCGGAAGCTTTTCCACTGACCGGCTGAGCGCCGATCCCTCACTCGCGCTGGGCTGACGCTGCGGGTGACACCGTACAATCGAAACTTGCATGACACTTCGTCTCTACAACACACTCAGCGGGCAGATCGAGGAACTCGGCGCTCCAACCGGCAAGCCGCTCGGCATCTATGCCTGCGGGCCCACGGTTTACGATTACGGACACATCGGCAACTTCCGCACGTTTGTGCATGTCGATATTCTGCGGCGTTTCCTGGAGCAGCAGGGCGTTCCACTGCGCCACGTGATGAACATCACGGATGTAGACGATAAGATCATGCGTAATGCCGCCGCCTCCGGTCAGTCCATCGGCGACTACACCGCAAAATACGAAAAAGCATTTCTGGAGGATCTGGATTCCCTCGGCGTCGAAAAGCCGGAATGCCTGGCGCGAGCGACGGAACATATTCCTCAAATGGTCAACCTGGTCCAGCAGCTTGTGCAGCGCGGCTGCGCCTACCGCGGTGAAAACGGCTCCTATTACTTTCGTATCGCGAGCTTTCCGGGGTACGGCAAGCTTTCTAAAAAGGACCTGGCCGGGATGGAAGATGGCGCGCGGGTAGACGTCGATGAGTACGACAAAGACAGCGCCAGAGATTTTGCGTTGTGGAAAGCGGCCGCACCGGGAGAATTTCACTGGGACACTCCGCTGGGACCTGGGCGCCCTGGATGGCACATCGAGTGTTCCGCGATGGCGACTGAATATCTGGGTGAGAGCTTTGACCTGCACGCCGGCGGCGAAGATCTGATGTTCCCTCACCACGAAAATGAGATTGCGCAGTCGGAGTCGGCAAGCGGAACGGTGTTCGCGCGGCATTGGATGCATGTGCGCTTCCTGCTGGTGGAAGGCAAGAAGATGTCGAAATCGCTCGGAAATTTCTACACTCTTCGCGACCTTCTGCTCCGCGGCTACAAAGCCTCGGCAATCCGTTTTCTGCTGACCTCAGTTCCCTACCGCAATCAGTTGAACTTTACGTTCGACGGGCTGGTCGAGTCGACGCACGCTGTCGAGCGTCTGCGAATTTTTGCGGCACGATTGCACAAAGGCAACTTCCCAACCGGCGTAAATGCGCAATTGGCGCAAGCCACAGAGCAGGCTGGGAAAGCGTTCACGTCGGCGCTGGAAGATGACCTGAACACGGCGGAAGCGCGAGCGGCGATCTTCGATCTTGTGCGGCTGGCCAACTCCCACGCCGACCGCGGCGAACTGCACGCGGAAAACGTCGGTCCCATCCTGGATGTTCTCGCAAAATTCGACGCGGTATTTGCCGTTTTGGAGGACCGCGATGACGCAGTGACACGAAGCGCGCTGGAGTGGGCCGAGCATGAGCAGCGGCTCCAGGATGCGGCGCCGGAAGTGATTGCGCGGTTCTCGATCACCGAAGACGCCATTGAACAGTTGATTGCGGAGCGCAACGCCGCACGAAAGTCACGCAATTTCGCCCGCGCCGATGCCATCCGGCAGGAACTGGCAGGGAAAGGGATTCTGCTGGAAGACAGTGCGGACGGCGTGCGCTGGCGCAGGAAATAGCTGCCCGATTCGATATCGCGTTCAGGCAGCTTCCAGGTCCGCAGCTTCCTGTCTTTGTGGCTCACCATGACCGGGCTGCATCCGGGATGAAGTGACGAGGAAGATGGCGAGCAGAATAATCACCATTCCGACCCATTCATTGCCTTGCATGTGTTCCCCCAGCAGGAGCGCCCCCAAAAGTACGGCGACCATGGGATTGACATACGCGTATGTTGCGACCTTGGCCACAGGGACGTTCTGCAGGAGCCAGGTGTAGGAGGTAAAGCCGATCAGGGATCCAAAGATGATCAGGTAGGCTATGGCCGAAATGCTCTCACGATTCCAATGCACATGGGCCCAGTCGCTGCGACAGGTAGCAAGAAGCAGGTCGCAGATGCTGGCCGCAAGCATCTCCCACCCGGCGCACACGAAGGGATCGAGCGCGAGCTTGCTATGACGCGACAAGATCGATCCGCTGGCAAAGGAGAGCGCGCCCAGCAGCAAAACCGCGATAGCGAAGATTTCGTGCCGGTCCCCGTGAACTCCGATACGCGCACTGGGCCACGCAAGAATTGCTAATCCCGCAAATCCTAACACCAGACCGGCCTGCCCACGGCTGCGGAGGCGTTCTCCCGTGGGCAGCAGAAGCTCAATAAGAGCGACATAAACGGGCACTATCGCGACCAGCAAAGCCGAAAGGCCGCTGGGCAGATAAAACTCCGCCCATACGAGACCCAGATTGCCCGTAAACAACAGGAGCACGCCCAGCAGGAAAACCCGGCGCATCTCGGCGGAGCTGCCCCAGATGGCTTTGCCGCGGATACGCGAGAAAGACAGCATCAAGCAGCCGCCAATACTCAGTCTCACCCCGGCGAGTACAGGCGCGGGCATCATGTGAACGCCGAACCGGGCTGCCGTGTAGGTAGCGCCCCAGAAGACGTAAACGCACAGGAAAGCGAGCGAAATCTGGAATCGTGAGGGCGTTCGCGAAAAAGAATTCATGGACTTTCATCTATTTTATGGGTGCGACAGGAGCACTCCACGCTATACTTGGGCCAGACCGTTATGTATAAGGCACTCTATTTCGCCCCGAACGTGGACGTTCCAACGGAACGCATCTGGCGAATGTGCCCGCGCAAGTTCCTACGCTACCTGCCTTCGGGTACGCGACCTAGCCTGTTCGGCAGCGACTAAGGCGCCTTGCCAATCGCTGACGACCATTCTTCAAGTACAAGCCTGATCTTACAGGCTTGACCTTCGTTTTCTGAATGGAACCATTTTGCTTGCCCGCAATGGGGCAAGCGCGCAGGCTATATTTCCTACATTTGAGGAGAAAAACGATGCAGAGCAATGGCACAGGTGCATACAAAAGTTCTGAGAAATTCGCCGCTTTCGGACCAAAGCTGCGCGGCAGCGTGCCGGGACCGAAAGCCCGGGCCGTAGTGGAGGCCGATCACAAGTGGATGTCCCCCAGCTACACCCGTTCCTATCCCATGGTTGCCAAGCGCGGACGCGGCGTTCGCATCGAGGATGTCGACGGCAATGAATTCCTCGATTTGGCCGCCGGAATTGCGGTCTGCTCAACGGGACACTGCCATCCGCAAGTGGTCAAGGCAATCCAGGACCAGGCAGCGGAGTTGATCCACATCTCGGGCACAGACTTCTACTACGAGAGCATGATCCTGCTGGCGGAGAGGCTTTCCGGAATCGCGCCAATGCCCGGTCCGCACAAGTTCTACTATGGCAACTCCGGCGCAGAGGCGGTCGAATGCGCCCTGAAGCTGGCGCGTTACCACACCGGCCGGCAAAACGTAATCGCGTTCTTCGGCGGATTCCATGGACGCACCATGGGCGCGCTCTCCTTGACTGCTTCTAAACCGCAACAGCGCCGCCGGTTCGGTCCTATGCTGCCCGGAGTGACGCATGTGCGCTATCCCTACGCCTATCGCGGATGCAGCGGCGGTCCCCAGGACGAGGAAGCCTTTGCGCTCGGCTGCGCCCGGTACATTGAAGAGAAGCTGTTCAAGACCGTCCTGCCACCGGAGGAAGTTGCGGCCATCTTCATCGAGCCGATCCAGGGTGAGGGCGGCTACGTGGTTGCTCCCGCCATCTTCATGCAGGAACTGCGAAGGATCTGTGACCGCCACGGCATTTTGCTGGTCGCGGATGAGGTGCAGTCCGGCGCCGGACGTACGGGCAAGTGGTGGGCCATCGAGCATACTGGCGTGGAGCCGGACATTGTCTGCATCGCCAAAGGGATTGCCAGCGGCATGCCGCTTGGCATCTGCATGACGCGTGCGGAGATCATGGATTGGAAACCGGGCTCGCATGCATCGACCTACGGAGGAAATCCGGTGGCCATTGCCGCCGCCCTGGCGACCTTAGACATCCTGGAAAACCACGGAATGGCAAACGCGGCCAAAGTGGGCGAGAACATGATGAAACGCTTGAAGGAATGGCCAGAAAAGTATGCGATTGTAGGCGAAGTGCGCGGTCGTGGATTGATGATTGGGATTGAAATTGTGCAAGACCGCGCAACCCGCCAGCCCGCCACGGAATGGCGCAATCAGATTGAAACTCTTGCTTATGAGCGCGGACTTCTGGTTCTGGGCTGCGGCGAGACATCGGTCCGCCTGTCTCCCCCGCTGATTCTGAAGCAGGAAGAGGCAGACATCGCGCTGGATATTCTGGAGGAGTGCATCAGCCTGGTCGAGCACCAGCAGGTCCCCGCGTTAGCCGCAGCACACGCCTGAAGGCACCCGCCGACTGGCGAAACCTGGAGGGCAGCAAATTATCGCTGCCCTTTCTTGCGCAAACTTGCTACATTGGTTTCGACCCGCCAACCCAATGCAAATCTCTCGCTTTGCCGAACATCGGCTCTCCGTCATCGAGCGTACTCTTGGCTGGCTCGAACATCAGGCGATGCGGAAGGGGACGCTCGCCAAGCGAGCCGATCATCTGGCGACCGGATTGCGCGGAGAAGACGCAGCCTTCTTTTACCTGAGGCGGCTGGGTTACACGGTGATCGCCAGACGCTGGCGAAGCGCCAAATTACGCGGCGACATCGATCTGATCGGCTGGGATGGCGAGTGCTTATGCTTCGTTGAAGTGAAGACCCGAAGTTCGCGCTCGTTTCAGCCGGCGGAAGTCGCCGTGGACCGTGAAAAACGGGCGATGCTGCTGCGCATGGCGCAGGAGTACATGCGCCAATTGGAAAATCGCGACCGGATTCCGACGCGATTCGATGTACTTTCCGTCTATCTCGCCGACGTGTCTCCGGAGTTTGAGCTCTTCCGTGGCGCGTTCGCTTCGGTTTAGCCTCGGCCGCGTTAAGAAGTCACTCCTTCAAAGCTAGCCTGCGCGAGCGGAATGAACTGACCCTTCTCGGCATCGTAGGTGGTCACCTTTGCCGTGGCGATATCGTACACCCAGCCGTGCAGGCGTACTTCCTTCCGCTTGATGGCGGCCGCGACCGTAGGATGGGTCAGCAGATTTCCGAGTTGAGCCAGGACGTTTTCGCGGACCAGCAGGTTCAGCCTTTCTCTATCGTCGGTAATTGAATGCTCGTCTGCGACGATGCTTCGCGCGGCATCGGCGAAGTGCAACCAGCGGGCCACCTCCGGCAACGCTTCCAACTGCTCGCTCCCACGCAGAATTGCGGTCATCGCACCGCATCCGGAGTGGCCGCAGATCACGATATCAGGAACTCCCAGCACCGCCATGGCATATTCAATGCTGGCGGAAACTCCACCTGGCGCGACGCCATAGGGAGGAACGATGTTCCCCGCATTGCGCACCACGAACAAGGCCCCGGGGTCCTGCTGCATGAACAATTCGGGAATTACGCGCGAGTCGGAACAACCGATGAACATCGCCTCCGGGCGCTGCACATCGGAAAGCTGCTGGAACAGCGCCTTCTTATTGGGATAGACATCACGCTGGAACTTCAGGACACCGTCCACAATGCTTTTCACGAGGCACTTTCCACGGCAAGAGTTCTACTGCGCATCTTTCCACTCCTCATACCACGCCATCTGGATGGATTCCAGCTTTCCTTCGCTGGATTTCTGGGGATCGTCCGCGAATCCCTCCAACTCCGTGACGTAACGATGCAGTTCCGTAAAGCGCACGGTCAACGGGTCGGTTTCCGGAAACTTCTCCTGGAGTTGGATGCCGATCTCTTCGGCGTCGCTCCATGTCAGCGGTGCGGGCATACACGGCTCCTGGGTTCCAAAGTTCGATTACTTATTTTCGGTTAAAGTGAGCGGCTTGCCTTCGGAAACGTAGTTGCGGTTCCACTTAGGAATTTCTACCACGTAGCTGCCGGGGCGAGTGATAACTGCCTGACAGCCGAGACGCGAGTTCAATTGCACATCGGCCGCCGTTTCAATACGGTCCAGTTCATCGTCGTCGGGTTCGCTCAGTCCCGCAGCGCCTTCCTTGATCCACAGATGGCAAGTGGTGCATGCACAGGATCCTCCGCAGGCATGGTCGAGAAAAATGCCGAAATTTTCCGCCACGTCCAGAAACGACATCGGCTTTCCGTGGTGATCGTAAGGTATCGTTCCATAGTCGAACTCGACCGTGCGGTTCTCCGGCAGAAACGTGACACGCACCACGCCGGCTGCGGGCGGTTTAGTCAGGTCCACGGGTTTTGCAGTTTCAGTTGTCGTCTGGGCCATAGTTCCACTCTCTTCAATTCAGTTTTCTATTTGCGCGGGCGCAATCGCGTGAGGCGCGGAGGGAGCCTCGCCCATGTCCTCATCGGCAGCATCCATGGTTTTTCCCTTCATCGCGGAGCTGACGGCAACATCCATCTGCAACTCGGCAAAGTTCCTGGTCGCATAATCGAGCGCGGCGATCGCATCACGGATTGCGTGATAATCATTTCCCTTTCGAGCAGCTTCAAGGGCGCTGCGCGTTTCACGAATTCGAGCCAGCTCCACCGGGTTCAACATTTTCCACGCCGGACTTGAGGGCGCCTTGTCCACCGCAGCCAGGATCGTGTCGGCTTCGTTTTTCGCCTCAATCAATTGGCGCTCACGAAAATCCTCCTCCGCCTTGTCGAAGGAATCGAGAATCATTGTCTCGACCTGCTCATCCGAAAGGCCGTAGGTCGGCTTTACTTCGATATCGGCCTGCTTGCCACTCCGCTGTTCACGCGCGGAAACCTGCAGAATTCCATTGGCGTCGATCAGAAACTTGACTTCGATGCGAGGCATTCCGGCCACCATGGGTGGAATCCCTTTCAGGTCGAACCTCGCCAGGGACCGGCAATCTTTCGCCAGTTCGCGCTCGCCCTGCACGACATGGATTGCAACGTTCGTTTGTCCGTCCACGCCGGTCGTAAAATGCTCGGTCGCGGAGGCTGGGATTGTGGAGTTGCGCTGAATGATCTTTGCTACCACTCCTCCCAGCGCTTCAATGCCGAGCGATAAAGGCGTTACATCCAGCAGGAGCATATCCCGGGTGGCAGCGGAGTCGCCGGCCAGAATGTTGGCCTGCACCGCCGCGCCCAGTGCAACCACTTCATCCGGGTTCATTTCGGCGTGCGGTTTCTTGCCGCGGGCAGCGAGCCCAAAAATATCATCCACCAGTTGGCGAACCCTGGGAATGCGGGTCGAGCCACCCACCAGAACGACCTCATCGATCTGGTCGATCTGAATGCCTGCATCCTGAATCGCCTGCCTGCACGGCGCAATCGTGCGATTGAGAACAGGCTGGATCAATTGCTCGAACTGCTCGCGCGTGATTTCTCTGCGATAGCGGCGACCTCCAGGCAGCGGAACATCCAGGAATGTCGATTGGACAGAGGAGAGCGCAATCTTTGCATCAATGACCGCTTTGCGGATGGCCTGCACCGCCTCCCCATTGCTGCGAAGGTCAAGGCCCAAATCGCCACGGATATCCTCAAGCGCGATCGCAATCAGCAGATTGTCGATGTCATCGCCGCCTAAATGCGTGTCGCCGTTGGTTGCAATGACTTCGAAAATGCCATCGTGAAGTTTCAGAATGGAGATATCGAAGGTGCCGCCCCCCAGGTCGTAAACGGCAACAATGCCTTCCTTCTTCTTATCGAGTCCATACGCGAGGGCGGCCGCGGTCGGCTCATTAACCAGGCGCAGCACTTCCAGCCCGGCGATGCGGCCCGCATCCTTGGTAGCCTGACGCTGCGCGTCATTGAAGTAAGCAGGGACTGTAATCACTGCTTTCTGGACGGTCACTCCCGGGCCGAAAAAACGCTCCGCATTCTGCTTAAGTTGCCGCAAGATATAGGCCGAGATCTCCGGTGGGGTGTATTCCCGCGAACCAAGCTGGATGCGGAGCACTTCTCCGGGAGCCAGGTCTTTCGCCAACCGAAATGGGAAGAACTTCAGTTCCTCCTGTACATCTTCCACGCCACGGCCCATCAGCCGCTTTGCGGAATAGATGACGCTACCGGAGGATTCCAACAACTGAGGACGCGCGGCATTTCCGACGACGATGCGGTTGTCCGGCGTAAGCGCAACAACGGAGGGCACGAGGTTCATTCCGTCTTCACCGGGAATGACAACCGGCTGCTCGCCTTGCATGTAGGCGACCAGCGAGTTCGTCGTGCCCAGATCGATACCCACGATGCGCTGCTTCGTTTCCTCTTTCATTCCAAGCTTTTCCTTTTCGAGCGCTAACTGGCGAGCGCCTGTTGTACGTCGCGAACCAGATTGCGAATGTAGCTGCGACGGTTGAGCAGGTCCACGATCTTTTGCTGCACCGCTTTCTGCTCGACAATATTGTGCGCATCAGCGGCGTTGTCCCACTCGGCCCACAATGCCTGCAACTGCTCCATCGCCTCTTCCAGCTGCGATTCGAAATGCCGGCGCGCAGCCTGCAGACCGGCGGCCATCGCGGGATCGTTTTGGCCGCTCGCGTGCGCCGTTCGCATCTCTTCCAACTGCATGTTCAGCTCAAAAACTTCTTCCAGCAGGTCGGGCGGTACAATCTGCTGCTTTGCTGTACCGCTGGCGGCAGCTTCATCGGTCGCATTGCGCGACTGCTCTTCCAGCCGGACACCCTCCAGTTCCAACAGGTATTCCGTCCTGGCCAATGGATCACGAAGCGTGCGCCAGGCATCGTTGAGCAGAGAGCTTTTTTCCAGACTCCACTGCTGCTCCTGGGCGCCAGCCCGCGCATACAGGTCAGGATGCAATTTTCGGCTCAGCGCATAAAAACTTTTTTCCAGAGCTGCGCGGTCCAGGCGGAAACGGCGTGGCAAGCCGAAAAACTGGAAATAATCCACCGGGACCGAGGGTTGCAGCTTTCCGCAGCCGTCACAAAACTGCGCGGACGCTGGGTTTTCGCGTCCACACGACCAGCAGACAATTTTCGTTGGTGGCTCCGCAAATGAGGTCATGTCGTGTGCAGGCAAAACTTTCCTCGTTCCAGGCGCAGCGAATTGAAAAGGACATGTGCGCGGCGTTTGCAGCAAGGATTGCAGGCCCAGGGCTCTGCTCCGGAGCCGCACGTATGCAAGGCTGAATCTACCCCGAAAACGAAGATCCGCAGCCGCACGATTTGGTGGAGTTCGGATTGATGAAGTTGAACCCCTGCCGCATCAATGTCTCTTCGTAATCCAGAACCATGCCATTCAGGTAAATGAACGATTTCGGATCCACGAAAATGCGCACGCCATCATGGTCGTAGACACGATCCCGCTCTCGCGGCTGAGTTTCGAATCGTATGTTGTAGGACAGGCCCGAACAGCCGCCGCCCTGAACGCCCAACCGCAGGCCGCCCTGCTCGGGAGAAATATTCTCCTTCGCCATCGCGATACGAATGTGCTTGAGCGCGCGGTCCGTCACCTGAATCCCCTTCTGCGGAGAGTTCGGCGCAAGGGACCCTTGCGGATTGCCTGGGGCGGTCTGGATCATCACGGGCTGGGCGGTCTGTTCGGCCATAGGAGTCGTATGCTAGTTCGCGGCGCCCGCCGTTGCCATCGAATGTTCCACGGCAACATTCTTCTTCTTCCAGTCGCCAATGGCAGCTCGAATGGCATCTTCAGCCAGAACGGAGCAGTGAATCTTTACCGGCGGCAGCGACAATTCCTTCACAATGTCCGTGTTCTTGATTTCAAGCGCCTCGTCGACCGTCTTGCCCTTGACCCATTCCGTTGCCAGCGAGGAGGAAGCGATCGCGGACCCGCAGCCAAATGTCTTGAACTTCGCGTCCTCGATGACACGGGTTGCCGGATTCACCTTGATCTGCAGACGCATCACATCGCCACATTCCGGCGCGCCTACAAGACCAGTGCCTACTTCCGTGCTGGCCTTATCCATTTGACCCACGTTGCGCGGATTCTTGTAGTGATCAATTACCTTTTCACTGTAAGCCATAGATTCTCCTGTACTTCAAAGTTGTTAGAAACCCTGTTTAGTGCGCCTGCCACTGAACCTTGGTAAGGTCAATCCCTTCCTTGGCCATTTCATAAAGCGGCGAAAGTTCGCGCAGCTTCCGTACGACGTCGATGACCTTGTCGGCCACATAATCCACTTCCGCCTGAGTATTGAATCGGCCCAGGCCGAAACGGATGGAACTGTGTGCAACGTCGTCTCCCAGCCCCAGGGCTTTCAATACATAAGATGGTTCCAGGGTCGCGGAGGTGCATGCCGAGCCGCTCGAAACCGCAACGTCATTGATGCCCATCAGCAGCGATTCCCCTTCGACGTGAACGAAGCTCATGTTCAGATTTCCGGGCAGGTGATGCTCCATCGAGCCGTTGATGTGAACGAAGTCCAGATTGGATTCGAGTTTTTCCTTCAGGCGATCGCGCAGGGCGGTCAGGCGTTTCGCTTCTTCGTGCATCTCTTCGCGGGCAATTTCGCATGCTTTGCCCAGGCCGACGATTCCCGGAACATTCAGGGTCCCGGAGCGCATGCCGCGTTCGTGTCCTCCGCCGTCGATCTGAGGAGCGATTTGCACACGCGGATTGCGACGGCGCACGTAGAGCGCCCCGACTCCTTTTGGGCCGTAGAGCTTGTGTGCTGTCAGCGAGAGGACATCGATGTTCATCGCATTCACATCGACGGGGACTTTGCCGACGGCCTGGACCGCGTCCGTATGAAATAAAACGCCGCGCTCGTGGCACAGCTTGCCAATCTCCGCAATCGGCTGAAGAACACCGATTTCATTGTTGGCGAACATGATCGTAACCAGGATGGTCTTGTCGTCGATCGCTCGCTTCAGGTCTTCGATGTCGATCAGGCCGTCTGCCTTGACCGGCAGGTAAGTGACGCGGCAGCCCTGCTTTTCGACTCGCTTGCACGTGTCGAGCACGGCCTTGTGCTCCGTGACCTGAGTGATGATGTGGTTCCCGCGTTCGCGGTACATCTCGGCGATGCCTTTGATGGCGAGGTTATTGCTCTCTGTCGCGCCGGAGGTGAAAATGATTTCCTTTGCGGTCGCTCCAATCAGCCTGGCAATCTGTTCGCGCGCCGTGTCGACGGCCTGCTCGGCCTCCCAACCAAAAGAGTGATTGCGACTGGCGGCGTTTCCGAATTTGTCCGTGAAATAGGGCAACATCGCTTCCAGCACCCGCGGATCCATGGGAGTGGTGGCGTGGTTATCCATATAAAGCGGCAATTTAATGCCGGGGGGCAGCGAAACGGAAACGTCAAACTCGCCTTGCGCGGTGCTCGGCTGGTTCTGTGTAGTACTCATCGGGACACTCCTGGTTGAACTGCGACTTGGCTCCCCTGGGTTCGCGGCTTACGCGCGCGAACCGACGGAACTCCCTAGCGTTACTAGGCCATTCTGGTGCGAACTTCGAATGTGCGCTGTTCCAATTTTGGATTCCTCGCAAAGATCGGAAATGCGCATTTCATTCAGCAGATCGCGAATCGTGTCATTTAACTTTCGCAAAGGCTCTTTGACCGTGCAGGACCCCAGCAGATCGCAGTCGCCGTGGACGGTGGTGCAGGAAGCGATAAACAGCGGCCCCTCGATGCACCGGATGACTTCAAATGCAGTGATTTCGCTGGCCGGACGCGCCAGCGAATAGCCCCCATGCAACCCGGCATGAGAAATCACAACCCCGGCCCGAGTCAGCGTCTGAAGAATCTTTGCCAAGAGAGATGCCGGAATATGGTAAGCCTCGGCAATGTCCTTGGCGCTCTGCGCGGTCCCATGGGGGTCCTCCGCTAGGTGCTTCAGGGCCATCAGACCGTAATCCGCTTTTTTGGTAAGCCTCAGCATTGGAAAACCGGCAGATCCGGAACCTCAGAAGCCGCCATGGGTCGAGTATAGGACTAATTTGGTCGTAGTTGCAAGCTTCTCAAGCTTCGCCGCCCCTGAATCCAATGTGGAAAACCACGCAATTTCCAGGAGTCTTTTCCAATCGAAGGATGAGCCTGAAGGGTGGGGAGTAATCGTGCTGGGGAAGGCTCCTTTTGTATTTTGATTTGGAATGAGTTTAGCAGTAGCCGAGGCGGAGGGAATGTGGGAATCGGTTTTTTCGATTTCCA
>DAHVZT010000081.1 GCA_027323885.1 Acidobacteriaceae bacterium | reverse complement strand
CAAGTCTTCTGCTCAGATTCACAGCGGCAAATCGTCTTTCCAACCGTCGTTTGAGTTGCTTCCTCCTTTCGTTTCTGCTGGTTCAAGAATTTGGTCGCGGTCCTGCTTTGGCCAGCCTTTTCGTAGCCCCGGTCAAACGGATTCGTCGTCTTCTTTTTTCGAATGCAGAAGGTCAGTCTGTAATAGATGAATCTGTGCACAGAGTGAATAAAATATTGCTGAAAGCGATCGTTCCTTGGACATTGCTGAGAAGATGGCGTCTGACTGGAGGACTAGTGCTAATCTGAGAGATATAGGATGGATAAAGAAGTTGCTAAATGATATTGTTTTGCCATGACATTCGGCAATCTCCACGAAAACCTGCGCCTGGAAACGCTTCGTCGGATAGACCGCGGGCTGCTCTCGGGCTCCACTCTTGCCCGTGCGACTGGATTTCAGCAGGCGCACATTTCCAATTTTTTGAATCGCAAACGGCTATTGAGCCTGGACGGGCTGGATCGCGTCTTGGAGGCGCAGAATCTTTCCGTGCTCGACTTGCTCCCCGCCGACGAGATCCGAAATGCCCCCTTACCAGCGGGATCGACGGCACTCTCTCAGACCGTGGCCGTTGTCACCCACTCCGCTGCTGTCTCTGCTTCTCGCATTCCGCCAGCCGAAATTCTGGAAACCGTAGAAGTTCCCGACACGGTCCTGCATTTCTCCCGTCCAGCACCTGCGCCTGGACGCGCCCTATGGCAGCGTTTCGTCGCTGTGCGTGTCGACGCCGAGCAATCTGCCGCTATGGATCCACTCCTTCGCTATCAAGTGGTTGCCGTCCTCGATCGGCACTACAATTCTCTGGCCCTCTACCGGCCACAATCTCCAACCATCTATGCCGTCGGAGTTGCTGGCGCCCTCCACCTTTGCTTTTTGCAGTACGAATCGAATCGCTTGATCCTTCGCCCGCGCAATTACCAGTTTCCTGTACGCCTGCTCGAATTGACTGCTCACGAGAAGCCGGCCGAACACATCGTGGGCCGCGTCTGCTACGTGCTCTCGGAGTTGTAAAGTGGGACTTTACTTCTTGGGTTCGTCCGCTGGCCGAGTATCTGCTAGCATCGCCTATTGGACATACTCAATCCTCCCAACGAAGGGATTTCGCTCTATGGAACAGGTTCCCGCGCCCACAGTGGGCGTCCGTCGCAATGAAGATATCGCGCTCGATCTGCTGAAATTCGTCGCCGTCACTGCGGGAGTTGGGCGTCCTGGCGCGCCATCGGCAGGGTTTGTTGCAGCCAACCCTCAGAAGTCCGACGATCAGGTACAGCAGCTTCTTGACCTTTATTCCCGCTGTCTCCGCGCAGTTGAAGGTAAGTAGTCGATCCGGTTTGTCTGCGCTGCCGCCAACCCGCATAGCCGTTGTAGGAGCAGGTGCATTCGGCCGCAACCATGTCCGTGTTTGGCGCGAGCTTCAGCAGGCTGACGCTCCAGTCGAACTGGCAGCGATCATCGATCCAAACGAGTCCGTATCGGAATCGCTCCGGCAGGAATTCCAGGTTCCTGTCTATCCTTCCATTGAAGATCTCCTGCTCTCCAAAACCAAGGTGAGCGCCGCCTCTGTTGTGGTACCCACCCTCCAACATGCCGCCGTCGCGTCCCAGTTGCTCAGAGCCGGGATTGACACTTTGGTCGAAAAACCCATTGCCGGGTCGCTTCAGGACGCGGACTCCCTGATCAATCTCGCGCGCGAACATGACCGCATTCTTCAGATCGGCCATCTCGAGCGATTTAACCCCGCAATACTGGCCGTACGACCCTTCGTGCATCAGCCGCTTTTTTTTGAGATTCACCGGCTTAGCGTGTTCACGCCGCGATCTTTGGATATCGATGTCGTAATGGATCTCATGATCCACGATCTGGATCTGGTTCTCAGTTTTGCCCAATCTCCCGTTCGCGAACTGCACGCTGTCGGCCTTGCTGTCTTGTCCTCGAAAATTGACATTGCGAACGTGCGCATTGAATTCACTTCAGGCTGTGTGGCTAACTTTACCGCCAGCCGTGTCAGCACGGAACGCGTTCGCAAAATGCGCTTCTTCCAGCCTCATCAATACGTCTCGGTCGACTACGCACGACAGGATGCCTTCAGCATTGATGTTTCGGCCCCGCACCTCCACTCATCGACCGATGACGCAGTTTCGAGGCCAACGGAACCGGCAAAGTTTTTCCCTGCTGAACTGCGCCATCCCACTCCGGCATTTACGACGCGCCGGCTCCAAGTCTCTCCCGGCGAGCCGCTCCGGCTGGAGTTGCAATCGTTCCTTCATGCTGTCCGCAGCCGCAACACGCCCGTTGTCACCGGTCAGGACGGACGTGCAGCCTTGAAGCTTGCCCTCGATATTTTGAAAGCCATCGAAGCCCATCACGCCAGAACTCCGCTTCAGTAGTACTCGTTTTCTTTGCAAGCCCCTTCGGGCCATCGGGACCCTCGCTACTCGCATCTGACCTGACCAAGAAGAGCCTGGGGGAATTTGATGTCTCGGAAAGATGCGCTGCTCGCAGCCGTTCTGGAGGCTGCCTTCTTCTTATCGCCGCTCTCGTCGGCTGGATCCTTCATAAACCGTTGATCTTCGCGAGCCTTGGGCCACGGCGTTCGAGCTGATCGAAACGCAAGAGCGGCCAAGCGCTCGTCCCTACAACATCCTGGTCGGTAACGCGCTGATGCTGGCCCTCGGCGAACCCATCCAACGTGTGTCAATACTTGTGCCTGAAATCCACGCCTATTCCGCTTCGCAGATCAGGCACTTCAGGTACTGCGTCTCAGGAATTGTCAATATGGCCGGGTGGTCCAGCGCGGCGCCACGAATCTCCAGCAGTCGCATCCGTTTCCCCGCATCGTTTGCAGCAGCAGCCACCACCGCCTGAAATTCCGCCTGTGGAACGTGGTGGGAACACGAGCAGGTCACCAGAATGCCGCTCGGACTCAACATTTTGATTGCTCGCAGATTTAGTTCTTTATATCCACGCAGCGCACCCTCCACTGCGCGATGCGACTTCGCAAACGCCGGCGGGTCCAGCACAATCGTGTCGAACTGCTCGCCTGCGTCGCTCCAGTCCCGCAGCAGATCAAAGGCGCTTGCCTCAAGCCACTCCACACCCCGCCCATTCTCCAGAAGTTGCTCGCGGTTTTCATTCAGATTTTTCTCCGCAACTTCCAGCGCAGCGCGTGATACATCCACCCCCGTCACCTGCGGGCAGCGCCTTGCCAGATGCAGAGCAAATCCTCCCTGGTACGTGCATACATCGAGAGCTCGCCCATGGCCGTGCCGCGCGGCCGCCACATAGTTCTCTCGCTGGTCCAAAAAAGCCCCCGTCTTTTGGCCGGAATTGGCATCGAAATGAAACCGCAGTCCATTTAACTTGAAAATCGCCCCAAATTTTGGCACTCCATTCTGCGCCGCATATAGCGGCCCACTCGCTGGCGCGGAAAGTTGTTCCAACTCCCGTATTCGCGGATCTGGCCGCTCCAGAATCGTTTCAGGCGCAATCATCTCGCGCACCACTTCCACCACCACGGCTCGAACATCGTCATTATGTGTGCCTTGTGTCAGCAGTTGCAGAATGACCAGCTCACCATATCGATCCAGGACAATGCCGGGCAACTCGTCCGCTTCTCCAAAAACCAGCCTGCATGCATCGGTTTCAGGAACATCGCGCAGCCCTTCCAGCCGCATGCCAAGTGCTCGGACCAGGCGCTGCCGCAAAAGTTGCAAAAATTCTTCCCGGCTCTCGATTAAATCCCGCGACAACAGACGCAGCGCGATCATGGAACTAGAGCTGTAGAGCGCGGTGCCCAGAAACGCGCCGCGTCCATCGAGCACGACAATCATCGATCCTGCGGGAATGTCCTCGCTGCCTTCAGCCGGACGTAGAGTTTCGATATCTGTGCGGTACACCCAGACATGGCCGGCGCGGAGATGTTCCGCCGCCCGGCGTGAGATGACAGCCACCGGGAGCGGGAGCACGTCGCGCATATCGAGAGCTGCCGTCTTTTGCGAAACTAGCGGTTCGCGTTTGCGTCCGGTGAGTCGTTGCTTCTCTTTTGCCATTTGTCCTCTGTAGCGATCTTACCGGCCCAAGTCACTGGTCGCATCGTGTAATCAATGCGCTATACTGCGTGCATTTCTACGGAGGACCTGTACCAGTGACCAAAAATTTTCTTTTAAGTGTGGCGATGCTGGCCGCCAGCATTGCCTACGCGCAAGTCCCCGGGCAAACTACGATCTCATCGAGCATTACCAATGCCGGAACCACCGAAATCGGTGAGCAGGATGGCGCAGCTTACCGCATCGATATACCGGCCAAATGGAACCATAAGTTGGTTGTTTATTATCACGGTTACAGTGAGAAACCTGTCACCTACAAAAGCGAAGCGCGCAGCTCCTTTGAGCAGACGTTTCTTGATCGCGGGTTCGCTATCATCCAATCCGGCTACTCGGTCACCGGCTTTGCCCTGGAGCGCGCCATGCCGGAGACGGAACGGCTGCGCGAATACTTTGTTTCGAAGTACCGTCAGCCCACGGAGACCTACGTGACTGGCCACTCCATGGGGGGCGCTCTCACCATGGAAACTATCGAGCAGGCCCCCTATATTTACAAAGGCGCGCTGTCGCTTTGTGGTCTGCTGGGGCCGAGCGACCTGCATGAGCAGCAAAGTTTTGCGACGGTGGCTGCATTCAAGTTTTATTTTCCGGGCCTGCTTCCGCCGCTCGATCCTGTACCGCCGTCCTTTGCTGTGAGTGACGCGCTGCAGCGGAAACTTGAGCGCGCATTGGACGCGAACCCTGCCGCGGCCGCCTCAATGCGCGTTCTGGCAGGTGTCCATAGCAACCAGGACGTTGCCAAGATGACGGTCTTTCATCTCTTTGTCGTGCAGGACCTGCAGCGTAAGGCCGGTGGAAATCCTTTCGACAATCGCAATTATCTTTACTCCGGCACGTCGGACGACCGCGCCCTGAATGACGGCGTGAAGCGCTATGCTTCCGACAAACTGGCCGCGCAATACTCCACGCGCTACTACACGCCGACCGGGCGCCTCATGCGTCCGATGCTGGCTGTCCACACCACGTACGATCAATTCATCAATCCAACTTCCATTTTCGTTTATACGCAAGAAGTGAACCGTGCTGGCTTCAGCGACAATTTTGTCCAGCAGTATGTGCATGCGGATGGCCACTGCAACATCACGTCTCAGCAGGTAGGCATCGCATTCGATGAACTCCTGAACTGGACCCATGGCGGTAAACGGCCCACGCCTGGGCTGCTGCCCAGATAGCGGTTTCCTTCCGGCCTATTGGCAATCTCCGAGCGCTTCCGCCAGTGCCCGCCTTGCGCACAACTGCCCTTACCTTAAAATCAGATATGGTCACTGCGCACACTGCGACCGCATCGTCAGATGCTGACAATCAACACCTCGCCGAAACATTCCAGGTGTTGCTCGCCACCGTGCGCCGGAACCGTCCCTCCGACGATCTTTCGATCATTCAGCAGGCGTATGACTTCTGTCGCGAACATCATGCGGGACAAAAGCGCGCGTCCGGCGAACCGTTCGCCTTACATCCCTTGGAAGTAGCTCTGGTTCTTGCGGAAATGAAGCTCGACGCCACCGCTATTGCAGCAGGCTTGCTTCACGATGCTGTGGAAGATACGCCAGTCACCAGCCGCGAGATTTCAGATACCTTTGGCGAACAAGTCGCTCACATCGTGGATGGCGTCACGAAAATTGAAAAAATACAGTTTGCCAATCGAGAAGACCGTCAGGCGGAAAACGTCCGCAAAATGCTGCTCGCCATGGTCTCCGATGTCCGCGTCGTGCTCATCAAACTCGCGGACCGCCTGCACAACATGCGGACGCTCGAACATCTGCAGCCGGAACGACAGCAGGCAATAGCGCGCGAAACGCTCGACATCTACGCCCCTTTGGCGCACCGCCTTGGCATGGGCAAGGTTCGCAGTGAGCTTGAAGATCTCGCCTTCCGCTACGTTGACCCCTACGGCTACGAACAGATCAGGACTGCCGTGGAAGCCAACCGCCAGCAGGGCGAACAGTTTCTGCGAAGCATCGACGCCACATTGAAAGAACATCTGGCGGAGCACAACATTCAGGCCCGCATCGACTGGCGCATCAAGCGCCTCTACTCCATCTACCAGAAACTTCAGCACCAGCGCATCACTGTCGATCAGGTCTACGATCTTCTTGCCGTCCGCGTTATTACTCAGACGGTGCAGGACTGCTATGCGGTATTCGGCCTCATCCACAGCATTTGGCGACCAATCCCAGGGCGTATCAAAGATTTCATCGCTATGCCACGGCCCAATCTCTACCAATCTCTCCACACCACCGTGATGGCGGAAGGAGGCCATCAGTTTGAAGTCCAGATCCGAACAGAGGACATGCATCGTGTCGCCGAGGAAGGCATTGCCGCCCATTGGAAGTACAAAGCAGGCGGCTCACCGGTAAGCGCGAAAGATGAGCAGCGCCTCGCCTGGGTTCGACAGATTGTCGAATGGCAGCGAGACATGACGGATCCCAACGAATTTCTGTCTACGTTGAAGATCGACCTTTATCCCGAAGAGGTCTATACCTTCACCCCGAAAGGTAAGGTCGTCGTACTGCCAAAAGAGTCCACTCCGGTGGATTTTGCTTATGCCATTCACACCGAAGTTGGAAATACCTGCACGGGCGCCAAAGTAAACGGACGCATGGTGCCGCTCAAAACGCGCCTTCGCAACGGAGATATCGTCGAAATCATAACCCAGAACGGCCATACCCCCAGCCGCGACTGGCTGACCTTCGTACGAAGCTCCCGCGCGCGAAACAAGATCAAGCACTGGCTTCACGAGCACCAGCGCGAACGCGCCATCGAAATCGGGCGAAAGCTACTGGACCGCGAAGCTCGAAAATTCAAGACTCCACTTTCTCAGGTAGGCGAAGCGGAGTATCAGAAGGCCGCCACTGATTACGGTCTGGCCGACGCTGTGGATATGCTGGCCGGAATCGGCTTCGGAAAATTCTCCGCACGCCAGGTGCTCAATCGCTTAGTGCCGGGCTCGACCAGCACCCAGCCGCCGGAGCCCGAGACTACCCCCGGGATGTCGGACACTGTCCGGCGAGTCTATTTTGGCAAGGGTTCTGACTCGCTCACCGTAGAGGGCCAAAACGATCTGCTCGTTTACCGTGCGCGTTGCTGCAATCCCATTCGAGGCGAAGAGATCATTGGCTATGTCACACGCGGCAAAGGCGTCGCCGTGCACGCCCGAAGTTGTCCCAACGTACAAAATCTTCTTTACGAATCCGACCGCCGCATTGCCGTCGAGTGGGCCAGTATGCAGGACGATTCCAAACCTGACCAGCGCTCCACCTACCCGGTCAAGATTACCGTCTTCTGTGATGACCGCGCCGGAATGTTGCGCGAAATGACCGCTGTCATCTCTGACGACGGAACAAACATACGCGCCGTCGACACCAAGGCCGGCACCGGCGCGGAAGCGGTTGTCGAATTTGTCGTCGATGCCGCCGACCTGGGTCATCTCATTCGTCTGATGAACGGATTGCGGCGCGTTCCAGGTGTTCGAGAGGTCCAACGCCAGCAGAAGCTGTAACTTCGCTATGCCCCGATTTTAGGCACGAAGTCCCACTCACCTTACCTCCTGAATCCTCCCCGCGGCCCCGAGAAATTGGGCCTCGGCGCCCATGCCGGGTGGGGTGGAAAATCCGGTGCGCGGGGAGGGCCAGCGAACCGCCCACGGCTGATATTCCGCAATTGATATGGGTCGAGCGGACGTCCCGGATCGCGGGCCAGAGCGGGCTGCCGCTGCTGGAAGCTGGGCTCGACGGGAGGAGGAGGGAAGTTGCGGGCGACCAGAGGTCCCCGCGGCTGCGGCTGCCTCATTGTGGCTGCGCCTCCACCGCCGACCTGGGCGCCAGAAGCTCGTCCGCCCGGAACGAACACACTTCCCGGCGCTGGCGCCGAGCGTACCGGCAGCGGCCGTGTTGGCGCTGGCAGAGTGCGCGCCCCACGGTTCTGCCCAGCGAGCGCTCCCAAACGAGAGGTGGAATTGCGGTTGATCGCCGCGGAGGACGCGAATTGCGGCGCTATCAACCTCGGTCGGATTGCCGAAACCGGTACACTGTGCACAGGATGGGGCACAACGCTCCGCAGGGTCGGAGCAACGAAAGGGTGCGGAATGATCTGCGCATGCGCCAGTTGCTGCGCTGTCGGATGGATTGCCGTCGCTGGCGTGATTGGCCTTCCACTGGCAAATGCATCCGCGCGCACCGCGGTCGTTGCGATCCCCCGGTTGACATAGTGAATGTTATTGAGATTGGCTCGATTGTGATAGTAGCTGTAGTAATTCGTGTTGTTGATGTTGGTGATGTTCGTCGTCCGGTTGATCGTTATCCGATTGATATTGGTCAGGTTCACCTGGCTGAAGTACCCTGGACTGCAGTGATACCAGGGATAAAAGGGTTCGCCAGGCCCTAGCGGAAACCAGGCCGACAGACCAAATCCTGGACCCACCCCCAGGCCTACAGAAAAGCCCGGTCCTCCCACGAACCCGACCAGTGCTGGGGAGTAGACCGGCATGACGCCGAACGGACCCGGTATCCATCCCCAGCGGTCCCCATAAAAGGCCCACCGTCCATAATGAAATGGAGCGAATCCCCACGGGTACGCGTCCACCCAGGTCCATCCCCATGGCCCAACCCAGACCCAGCTTCCGGTGGAGTAAGGTACCCAGCCGGGAGGTACCGCTGTCGGATACCACACCGCGCCGTAACCGGGAGTGTCTGTCCACGTTCCATACTGGTCCAGATCGTCCAACCCGACTGTCTCAGGATTGACATGCTGACGCGCATTGGAACTCAGTAACTGGCGATCGCGCTGTTCGCTCCAGACGTCGAACGGGTCCTTTCCCGGCAATGTCAAAGACGCCAGAGTAATGGGATTCGTACCCATAAGACGTGCGGATTGTCCGGCACCCAGAGATTGGGTGAGACCCGGTCCTGTCACCTCAATTTCACCCGAGTTCACCGTCACCACCGTACCGCCGTCTCCGGTGTAGCAGTCCACACGAAAATCGCCCGGCTGCTCGACCGTGATCGCTCCGTTCGGCGTATCCACTTCCACCGGGTGGGCTGGGTTCAGCTCGAAGGTACGTACATGCAAGCTTCCCTGCGATAAGCCGAGCTGAGTTAAGGTGTCATTCAAACTGGTCACAGAAAGGTCGGAATAATGCCAGATGTGGACCACAGTGTGTGGCATCTGGAGCTCGGCCCGGCCGTTTTTATCAACAAATAACCGGTCCCCTGTGGTCAGGGGATAATTATTCGTCGCCTGTGTCCATTGCGTCACGCCCGATGGCTGAATTGAGACATCTCCCTGAATCTGAGTGAGACGGGCAACGCGGCTGGGAGGATTCTGGTCCGCGGTCTCGCCTATGTTATTGGGGGATTGCCCGGAACCATTCGTAACATTCGCGGAGCTTTGGCCTCTGGCGCAGACGGGCACGGTCGCCAGCAGGAGGATTGCGATTGCGGTGACACTGCAAAATGCGGATCGAATGTGCTGCATGCGGCCTCTCGAGTCCGGGATTCCGACCCGGTTATAGGGAATTCAACCCCATCGCCCAGTATATGTTTCTCCAAAGCCGTCGCACCGGTCGGCCTGGCTCAATCAATCCATAGTGGACCCAAAAAGCGGGCCCTGCTTTGGGGCAGGGCCGTTGCCATGATTGAGTGATCGTTTGCTGTCTTTACGTGGGTACCGCCTCGTGGAGCGGTTTGCCTCCGGCTTCTCTCCCCCTGTTTGCAGGTCGCCTACAAAGTATCGGGCCATCGAGCACCACGCCTCCATATATAGTGGCCTCAGAGTAACGTTGTCAATCGCAAAATCGTTCCGGGAGAACTTCTACAAGGAACTTTTCCGGCCTGCGCGCGTAAGCTATTCCATGAGCCCGGTGGAGAAGACCATGACATCTGTCGTTTCATCCGCGAGCCGCGGGTCCGTGCGCGATCCCGCCTTTGCTCGCTCACCTGCCAGAACACCAGCGTTGCTCCTGTGGACCATCCTGGCTCTCGCGATTGCCGGGTGTTCCATGCGGGAAGATAAGGGTGGATCGGCCGAAAACATCCATCTCCATACGCCGGTGGGTGCATTCGACGTCCGGACAAATTCCGTCCATGCTCCGGATGTTGGTCTGCCCGTCTATCCGGGTGCAAGCGAAACTGGCCAGCACGGAAACGATTCCGGGAGCGCCGATGTTCAGATGAGGTTTGGCAGGTGGAGCCTTCACGTGAAAGCGATCGGCTACCGCAGCAACGATCCAGAAGATAAGGTGTTAGCGTTCTATAAAAAAGCAATGGCGCGTTATGGCGATGTGCTCACCTGTAAAGATAAGAAGCCCATTGGCGAGCCCTCTCAAACACGCCAGGGACTTACGTGCGCGAACGACCACGAGTACAACGTCGACCTGAAGATGGACACCTCCAAGAAAACGGTCCAGGTCACCTCACCGCCTATATCCGGTGAGGTGAAATTGCTAGCAGGTTCGAAAGACAATCAACACATCGTAGAATTCAGTCCCGACCATGGCGGAACAAAATTTTCCCTTGTTGTCGTGCAGTTACCGCACACGCACCAGACCGATTAGTATGGAGAAAATTCTCAGGCCAGCCGTTCAGTTGCTGCGGGCAAGCGGGTAGTTTAGGTTCAACTTATGGGATTGGCGTGTTACAGGTGCGGGGCAACTTTGGCGTCCGAAGCTGCGTATTGCCACGCGTGTGGTGCCCCGCAGGTGCATTACAGCGCACAGCCGGGGGAGGAAGCGAATGGGACGGCCGTCGCCGGCTTGCGAGCACATCTGGAGGCTGCGGAACGGGCCGGTGCTGTGCATTGGAAGCTTGTTATCCGGATCGCGCTCTTGGTCGCCACCCTGGTTGGCGCGCTTTCGGCGTTTTTAGCTGCAGGCTCCGTGCTCTGGGTTGCCGCCGGCGCGGTCATTGTGCTTGGAATCTATCGTAGAAAACGCCCTCAGGCCCTTCTGAACCCTCGCATCGGGGCGCGCATCGGAGTTTTGGTCGGTATGATTGCCGCGTCGGTCGCCCTGGCGGGAAATGCTGTCATGTTGCTGATTCAGCGGTTCGGCTTGCGCCAGGGAAATCAGATTGACGTGCAACTGGACACGATTGTCCGGCAGGCTGCAGAACACGCGACCAGCATGGATCCGCAGGCGCCCGTCGCGTCCTTCACAAGCTTTTGGCTGTCGGCGGAAGGCAAAAGCGGTCTGATCCTGCTCACAATGGCATTCTTGTCGCTCCTGATCGTGCTCTTTGCCATTGCGGGCGGCGTTCTTGGCGCGCAAATCTATCGCATCCCAGGTGAGAAAAAGGCGAATTCCTGATCGAGCGAATCGTACGCCGGGGCGTTCTCTCACGGAACAAGAAGCCAAGTCCGCCGAGTCATGGCTCTCTATGCAGTGGATAGGTTGTTCCCGCCGGTTGAACTGGCGCAATTTGGACATGGAATCCCCGAGCCAGGGTGCGGTGCCCGGCCTCAACGCCACGAATCCCGGCAGAAACTTTTTTCCATCGTGCACCGGAATGCCGTCACGGTTCCGCTTGCCCGCTCTACGTCGGACTCGTATGATCAAGCGGAGAACAATGACAGAACTCCAGACACATCCTCAAAGCGCGCCCGGCCTGCGGGAGAAGGGCCGGCTGATGTCCTCTTCCGAAATAGAACGTACGCTGGTACGGTTGGCTCACGAAATTGTCGAGAAGAACAACGGCAGCGACAATCTGGCTCTGGTTGGCATTCATCGACGAGGTGTGCCGCTTGCCGAGCGTCTGGCAAAGCTCATCGGTACCATCGAGAAGCGCACCATCGACGTCGGGACGCTCGACATCAATTTCTACCGCGACGACCTGACCACGCGAGGACTTCGTCCCATCGTCAACCCCGCGGCGCTGGGCTTTGACGTGAATGGACGGGATGTAGTGCTGGTGGATGATGTGCTCTATACCGGGCGCACGGTGCGTGCTGCGCTCGATGCACTCATCGATCATGGCCGTCCAGAACGCGTACAGCTGCTTGTGCTGATTGATCGCGGCCATCGCGAGTTGCCGATTGAGGCCACATTTATCGGTCGCGTGGTTCAGACCACAAACCGCGAAATCATTGAAGTCAAGCTGGAGGAAATAGACGGGAGCGAGCAGGTCTTGCTGATGGAGAAGATCGGATAACACACGATCTTTAGATATCGAATATGGCCGCCAGAACTCAGCCTCCCAAACGACCCGGCATAACCAGTGATCGCAAACCCGATCCTCGATCGACAGAGTTTCCGTACGTTCAAACATCTGCCGTCCCGGGCCAGTTTGACATACATCCTGGTTGCGCGTTATCTGTCAACGATTTTGATTTGGACGATATCGATCGAGTTCTCGCCAAAGCGAAGGAATTGGAATCGATGCCTCCTTTGCGACGCTCGCGTCTGTTGGCCAAGCGGCGAGTGGCCTTATTGTTCTATGAGTCGAGTACTCGCACCCGCACATCTTTTGAACTGGCTGCAAAGTCTCTTGGTGCCGACACCGTGCTGGTCAGTGCGCTTTCCTCCAGCATAGAAAAGGGAGAGTCGCTCAAGGACACGGGCATTACGCTGCGGTCCCTCGGTGCGGAATGTATTATCTTGCGCCACCCGAATTCCGGCGCCCCGTATTTACTGGCGCGGAGCACCGGTCTGCCAATCCTGAATGCCGGCGATGGAACCCACGAACATCCCACGCAAGCGCTGCTGGATCTAAGGACGATTCTCTTCCGGTTAAGCGCGCGAAATCGCCTCTCGGACGCTATCGCTCCACTCAATTCTGGGGTCCTGCGGGGCGTTCGAATCGCTATCGTGGGAGATATTCTGCACAGCCGTGTTGCACGATCCAATGCTCTCTTGCTGCCAAGGCTCGGTGCGCAGGTCATTTTCTGCGGGCCAAAGGAGCTTCTGCCCGATAACGCCGCGGGGATTGGCCCGGGCGTGAGCGTGGAACGCACTCTGGAGCACGCGCTTGCCAACGCGGATGTCGTAATGATGCTGCGCATTCAACGGGAGCGATTGGCCGGTCTTCAACTCGATTTGGAGGACTACACCGCACGCTATCAGTTGAATCCCGAGCGGCTGGCCAGACATGCGCCCGATGTGCTCGTCATGCATCCCGGCCCCATGATTCGCGGGCTGGAGATCACAAGCGAAGTGGCGGATGGGCCCAACTCCGCAATCATGGATCAGGTGCAACACGGCACCGCCATCCGCATGGCTTTGCTCTCCCGGGCCTTGCAATCTCGCCTTGCAAATACATCCAAAGAAAAACAGAAGAGATCATGAAATCAATTTTGATTCGCGGCGGCCAGTTGATCGATCCCTCGACCGGTACGGATTCCAACCGCGATCTTTTGTTGCGAGACGGGCGCGTGGCGGCCGTCGATCTTCCCGGCCAGCTGGACGCCTTGGCGCAGATAGAGAACGCTACTCGCATCGATGCTTCTGGCGCTATCGTTGCTCCCGGGCTGATCGATATCCATGTGCATTTGCGGGAACCGGGTCAAGGTTACAAGGAGACGATAGCCAGCGGAACGCGCGCGGCCGCCGCCGGAGGATTCACCAGCGTTTGTGCCATGCCGAACACTTCACCGGTCAACGACTCACCGGACACTACACGCTGGATGCTATCGCCGGAACGGCAACCTGCCGTACGCGTTTTCCCCATCGCGGCTGCGACGCTCGGCAGTCTGGGCGAAACGCTGACGGATTATGCGGCGCTGCACGAAGCAGGCGCGGTCGCGGTCTCCGACGACGGCAAGCCGATTTTCAGTGATGCAATGATGCAGCAGTGCCTGTTGGCGGCAGCCGCTGTCGGACTGCCAGTCATCCAGCACGCGGAGGATACCCGGCTCACTCAGAACGCGAGCATGCATGCCGGTGCGCTCGCATTCCGGCTCGGCCTGAAGGGTATGCCTGCCGAGGCCGAAAGTAGAATTGTCGAGCGTGACATTGCGTTGCTCGCGAACATTCCGAACGGCCACTTGCATGTCGCGCATCTCTCCACCGCGAGTGCGCTCGAAGCGGTAAGAAGGGCGAAACGCAGCGGCTTGCATGTCACCTGCGAAGTGACCCCTCATCATTTCGCGCTCACGGAAGAAGCTGTCGGCGACTACAACACGCATGCCAAGATGAGTCCTCCTCTTCGGAGTGAGAGCGATCGTGCGGCGCTGATTGAAGGGCTCCTCGACGGCACTGTGGACGCCATCGCGACCGATCATGCGCCTCACGCGATCCACGAGAAAGAGCAGGAATTCGAAAGAGCACCGAACGGCATTCTTGGGTTAGAGACCGCGCTGGGAATTTCGCTTCTCGTCTTGCACCGGCAGCATGGAATGGCCTTATCTCGCGTGCTTGCATTGCTGAGCACGCAGCCAGCCAGGTTGTTGAAGCTTGAGCATCGTGGCTCACTCGAGGTCTCCTCCTTTGCGGATGTTGCAATCTTTTCGAAAGAGGAACAATGGAAGTTCCGCGTGAATGAATCGAAATCCAAATCCAGGAATTCACCTTTCGACGGTTGGATATTGCCCGGTCGTATTCTGCTGACCATAAGCGAAGGACATATTGCACACGAGGCGCTCCCCCTCGCCGGAAATGCGTAAGCTCTTATCGTATAGATGCGGATATTTCCGTCTATGTACGATTCGAAAATTGCTATGAGATTGACTAGTATCGAGCGCATAAAGTTATGCGCCGGATCACCTTGTCTTTCTCTCTCCTGTTGCTTCTCGCGTTTTCGAATTCCGGCTTTGCCCAATCCTGGACGGCGCGATGGCTTGCCAATGTGACGGCAACACAGAATCGGCAGCCCCACTGGATCACCCCCTTGGTGCTCGTTACCCCTCGCTTGGAGCAGGAATTTCGCGGCGATTTCGTGCGGGAGTTGTTGCCCGGCGGCCAGCAGAGCTGGAATTACGACAATGGCAAGGGTCTCGAAATCATTCCGCAATCGCACATTGAGTTATTGTTCAATGCGCCCCCCTACCTGCAGCACAGCGAGAAAAGGGCGATCAATGGCCTTGGGAATGTCAGTTTTCTGATGAAATATCGAATCGCGGCTGCCAACGAGCGGCAAGGCAATTACATTCTGACCGCGTTTTTCGGCGGGAGCATACCGACTGGGACTTATAAAAACGGCGGCATCAGTTCCGTCGTGACGCCCACGCTGGCAGGCGGCAAAGGCTGGAGAAGGTTCGACCTGGAATCTACGCTGGGCGGCATTCTGCCCGTTGACAGCGTACATAAGGTAGGTCGCACAATTGTGTGGAACACGGTCGCACAACAGCATGCCGGGAAGTTCCTATGGCCTGAGGTGGAGGCCAATGCCTCCTTCTTCAAAGGCGGACCCAACGATGGCAAAAAGCAGATCTTCATCACACCCGGATTGTTGCTGGGCAGGTTTCCGATCCACAATCGTGTTGGTTTGACGTTGGGAGGAGGAATGCAGATTGCGGCAAGCCATTACCACCAGTACAACCAGGCACTCATCTTCACAGCCCGCATTCCCTTTTAGACGTACCCTAGGAAATCAGTCCCATCTTCTTGCCCACTCGCGACATCACGTCCAGTGCCTCATCGCGCTGGGCGCGCGTATGTTCGCTGGTCATAATCGTGCGAACCCGCGCTTTTCCTTCCGGCACCGTGGGAAAGGCAATTCCTGTTGCCATGACCCCGGCGTCAAAAAGCTTCCGGGAAAACTCCATCGTCGCGCGGCCATCGCCGATGATAATCGGAGTGATGGGTGTTTCGCTCGCCGGGGTGGTGACACCCCCGATGTTGAATCCTGCGCTGGCGAGTTGCTGCTTGA
>DAHVZT010000056.1 GCA_027323885.1 Acidobacteriaceae bacterium | reverse complement strand
TCGCGGCCGCCGGGAGCCGCAAGGGAGCCTGGCGGACGTATTTCTCCGGCAACGGCGATGGGAATTCCGCTATTCAGATTCCGCAGAATGGCCAGGTTTTTTCCTTCATCCCACAGGCGGCCCAAAGTCACGGCGCGCAGTTCTTTGGGGCGGGACGGGATGGTGGCTGGCTGAGTGCATCCATTGGCGATGACCTGCGACCGCAGGGTGGTTCCGTAGTTGGCGTGGACCTGATCGAGCATCCATTGCGTGGGTGCGACGACGCAGGAGGCAAGCCGCACGCCTTCTGTGACAACGGCCCTGTAGGAGTTCAACCAGGGCGAATCCGGCGGAGAGCAGCCGTGCACCGATTGCCACCAGCTGATTACGTCACTGTGCGCGATCAGGATTGCGGGAATCGGAAGTTGAAGCGAACCGAAGCAGAACTGATTCGTATGCAGCAGGTCCGGTTCATATTTTGCGGCAAGGGACGCCACGTAAGCACGGCTTGCCGCGACATCCTGCCAGGGATCCTCCATCCATTCCAGCTTGTAGGAGGTGGGAAATAGTCGAAACGCTTCCGGATGCGTACGCGCGGTGTCCGCGGCCCAGGCGGACTGGTCGGCGGACAACTCACGGCCCAGGGATACCAGCAGAACGGAAGCTCCCTCGCGAAGCAGACCGGAAATCAATTCCCGCGTATAAGTCCAGACACCGCCGACCGTGTCTGTGGTCATCAGCAGGCGCATTCCAATGTCTCCAGCGAGACGGGATGCTGCTCCTGAATGTCGCTGTAACCATGTTTGCCGAAGAGTCCCAGGTAATGGCGATGGGCGCGTTCCCAGGCTTCATCGTCGGGCACCGAACCGAAGGTCTGCATATAAAGAGGGCTGCCCGGAAACGGGAACATCGGCACGGGCTCGCTGACCCACACGCCGGCGGCTTTCATCCGGGCCTGCCACGCGGCGACATCGGCAGGATCATCATGAAGGGTTTCGATGAGATTCGCTTGGACCCAGGGAATGTTCCGGCGCGCGTAGATCAGCAGCTCGGAGATGCGTTCCGTAGACAGGCGGCAATTTTTGTTCAGCTCGTCGCGGCCTGATTCCGTGATGGATTCGATGCCGCATTCAAAGGAGATGCAGTGGGCCCTGCCAAGAAGATCGAGCGTTTCTTCCTCCCACAGGTCGATTCGTGTCTGAAATCCAATGGACACAGGCCGTCTGGAGATTTCTTCAAGAAGACGGCGCACGTTTTTGCCTACTCCGAAAATTTCATCGATGAAGTAGATGTACTTGACGCCGCGCGCGAGCAGGGCATCAACCTCCGTCAGTACGGTTTCGACATCGCGTTCGCGGAATTTGTTCCGGAACAAGGTTTTGTTGCAGAAGGTACAGGACCAGGGACAGCCACGTGCAAACTCCAGTTCGGCGCCCAGCCCCTCGGACCCGGTAAACACGTGGTGCTTGTGCGTATGGAGTTCGACCGGATAATCGCTGAAGTCCAGCGGTCCGATGGCACGCATGTCGGCGGCGCCAAGAGTTTCTGTGGCGTGATACTGGCCGCCCTGGAGCCAGCAGCATCCTGCGATCGTTTCCCATGGCTGACTTGCAAGTTGTCCCAGGGTCTGGTCGGGTTCGCCGCGCATGGCGACCGTAGCGCCGGTTTTGCGCAGCGCAGCCCTGGGCGTGGCGGAGGCGTGGGGGCCGATCAGCACCTGCACCGAATCGCGGCCGAGGGCGGAAAACAGTTCGCGGGGAACACGCAGTTCCGGCGGCGGGCATCTCCAGAAAAGGTACGAGGGCGCGCTCGGTACAACGAGGAAATCTTCTTTGAAATCCTCCAGGCGGCGGCGCACCTGGTCATACTCGAGCTGCTCGATCTGCGCATCGATGAGAAGCGTTGGATGACCTTGCTTGCGCAAAGCATCCTGGGCCGAGAGAAGTTCAAGAGGAAGATGCGGTTCCTGACAACCGAAGTAGGTCGACCCGTGGAAGGTCCATCGCGGATTGACGAGAGCAAACTTCATGCGAGCTGCCTTTCCAGAATTTCGCTCTGTTCCACTGGCGGCACGTCCGCAGGCGGCGCATTTCTCTGCCGCCCGAGCATGGAGCGGTTCTCCTGCCAGAAGGAGTCAAGATCTCCAAGAATGGATGGGAAGGACCTGCGCGGTTTCCACCCGGTATGGCCAGCGAGCTTACGGAAATCCGTGACATAAATTGGCTGGTCGCCGGGCCGGACCTTGTCGAACGACCATGAGCAGGAAGGAGCATAGCGGTCGCGAATGGTTTCCAGAACCTGAAGGACGGACACCGCCCGTTCCGGGCCGCCGCCCACGTTGTAAATTTCTCCGGCGCAAAGGGAGCGGTGCGCGCGTACCGCATCGAATGCCTGAATCAGGTCGGCAACGTGAAGAACGTCACGAACTTGATGGCCGTCGCCGTAGATGGTGATGGGTTTGCCTTCCAGGGCGGAGTAGAGGAAATGCGCAATCCAACCCTGGTCTTCATTTCCAAACTGCCTCGGCCCGGCAATGCAGGACATGCGAAAGACGACAGTGGGCAGCCCGTAAATGCGTGCATAGTCGCGAACGTACTGGTCGGCAGCGCCTTTGGAACATCCATAAGGAGAATGGAAATCGAGCGGAGCGTTTTCATCCACTCCTTCGGTGCCGAGGCCGGCAAACGCGTAGCGATCGCCTATTTTTGTGACGCCGTAGTGGGCCAGCGAGCCGTACACCTTATTGGTTGAGGTAAAGAAGAGGAGCGGACGATTGCCGCTGCATCGCGCCGCCTCCAGCACGTTCAACGTGCCTTTGATGTTGATGTCGCAATCGCCGATGGGGTCTGCCACGGAGGTTGTCACGGCCACTTGAGCGGCTAAGTGGAAGATTTCGCCGGCCGTTTTCGCGGCTGTCCGGACAGCTTCAGGATTTCGAACGTCTCCTTCGATGATCTTCAGGCGTCCACTGTTCTTGCCAAGAGAAGTGAGCCATTCGGCATTCTGCTTGACGCCCGCGCGACTGAAGTTGTCGAAGATATGAACATTGGCCCTGGTAGACCGGAGCAGATGGGCCGCAAGGTTGGAACCGATAAACCCCGCTCCCCCGGTGATCAAAATGTCTGGGTTGGATTCAACCGCCATGCCTTAGCCTTCCTGTCGTACCCGCGAGATGAGTCTGTGTTCACCGTCTATGCCGTCTATGCCGAGATTCCGAAAGCCTGAAGTTCGCGTGCGGCTTCTTCGGAGCGGTCTTCCGCGCTCTGCGACTCCAGCCACTCAGCGAGTTCCGCGAAACCCTGTTCATGGGACACCTGCGGTTCATAGCCCAGAAGTTCCCGCGCTTTGGAAATGTCCGCGTAGCAGTGGCGAATGTCGCCCGCGCGGAAGCGGCCTGTAATCTCCGGGGCGATGTCTTTGCCCAGTGACTGGGCGAGTATCGCGGCCACACGCCGGATGGTGATGGGCTTTCCCGAGCCGATATTGATGACCTGATTGTTGGCGTCGTCTGACTCGAGCGCAAGCAGGTTGGCGCGTACGATGTCATGAACGCTGACGAAATCCCGCTGCTGCTGACCGTCTTCAAACACCAGCGGAGCCTGGTTGTTGAGCAGACGCGCCGCGAAAATGGCGGCTACGCCGGTATAGGGATTCGAGAGCGCCTGCCGCGGCCCATAGATGTTGAAGAAGCGCAGAGCGACGACCGGAATGTCATAGGTGCGGCCGTAAATCAGGCAGAGTTCTTCCTGATCCCGCTTGGATAGTGCGTACACGCTGGTAACTTCCGAGGGCTTGGTTTCGGGCGTGGACTGCGGCTGCAGCGGGCCCATGCACTTGGGACAGAAAACATCCCACTGGCCCGCTTGCAACTGGGCCATGGTGCGCACCGGGGGAGCCACGGCGCCGCAATGGGAACAGGTGTAGGCGCCCTCTCCGTAAATCGACATGGAAGAGGCCACGACCAGCTTCTTAATAGGGGTTTTGGTGTCCAGCAATGCCTGAAGCAACTGCGCGGTTCCGAGCGTGTTGATGTCCATGTAGCGCTCGATCTGGTACATGGACTGACCCACGCCAACGGCAGCCGCAAAGTGGTAGATAGCGTCCACGCCGCGGAGAGCGCTCCGCACCACCTCGGGATCCCGCACGTCGCCGTGAATGAGTTCCACATCGGGAGACAGGTATTCCGGTGGCATTCCCCCGTGCACCTGCTCGGTAAGATTGTCCAGGCAGCGAACGGAATGTCCTCGCTGAAGGAGCGCATCCGCGAGATGGGAGCCGACAAAGCCAGCCCCGCCGGTGATTAGGATTCGTTCAGTCATGGAGTAAGGCTTCCTGCTCAACAGAGGATACAAGGGGAATCGTACGGCCCGGCGAAGAGGGCGCGTAGCGTTGAACGGCCCACGAGGCAAAGGAGGCAAAGTCCTGCACATCTTTGGGCGGACTGGTGTAATGCGCCTCAAGGCCCAGATGGTCGGGGGTGAAACAGAGGGTCATTGTCGTTTGAAATGGATCGAGCAACCTCATCTGTTTATCGAACCATTGTTGCGCGCCGGGACGGAAGAAGTCCGACCAGCTAAGACCTGTGCGAAGGTGCTGTACATTCAGGGAATGCAGCCAGCGGACGGCCTCTTCCAGCCTGGGGTCCTCAAAATGGAACCACTGGCAAAGGCCGAGTCCGGGACTGTCGAGAAAGGTCTGCACGGTCCGCTTGGGACTTCCGTCAGCCTTGATCAGGCCCATGTAGTAGTGCCGGTAGTAGGAACTTCCCTCCGCTTCTTTGTGGCGTGTCGTCGCCGGCCAGGTGGGGGGAAGGTCAAAGAGGCTATACCAGTGGATGCGTGGAACCTTCCCGGACAGCAGTTCGTAGGTCCGGCGCAGACCGAAAATCTGAACCTCTTCCGCTCCGAAGGACGAAACGCCGACCTCACTCACCCAGACCGGTTTGCCGGCCACGTCCTCCGCTTCGGCGATACGGTCCGGCCATTCATCGATGGACCAGTGATTCCAGTCCAGCGGAAAACCATGGACCGCAACCGCATCGACGGCATCCAGGGCGCCGAGTTTCGACATGAGACGGAGAAAGTCCACGTCGCAGGAAGAGACACCGCCGAGCACGACAGGAAGGTTGGGATTGCAGCTGTGGATGGCGCGGGCCGACTCCCTGACCATGTGGGCGAAAATCTCCCAGCCTGGGTCAAGATGGAAGTTCCAGTGAGAGAGGTTGTTCGGCTCATTCCAGAGCATGACTGCTTCAACCACGACGCGCCGCTCCCTTCATTCCTGTTCCAGACCGCCGATGCCGTTTGTTCACTGGGTTAGAGGAGTATTGCAGCTAAATGGTTTACTGACGGTGTGTGGAATGCAGGCCACGTCCGCTGCGGCAACCTGACCGCACCTGATCGCATCTAGAAAGCTACGTTGCGCTTAGGACTGAGGCGGACGCGATGGGTCCCGCTCACTCGCCGGTCTGGCGGCAACAATACGCAAATACTTAGTCCCAGACGGACCGCACCCGTAAGATCATAAGTGGCAGTTCCATAGGAGTACCCCAATTCTCGCAGGCAGGTAACTTTCATGTTGAACGGCTTTCACCCCAATGGGCATGTGCAGAGATTGCCTACGGACCTGGACATGCAAGGCCGCAAAATAGCCGTAATCGGATCGGGATATGTCGGTCTGGTGGTCGCCGCATGCTTCGCTGAGATGGGACACAGCGTGATCTGCGTCGACAAAGATTCGCAGAGAGTGGATGACCTGCGCCAGGGCAAAGTGCCGATCCACGAGGAACTTCTCCCCGAGCTGATCGATCGCCATCGCGGGTACCGGCTTTCCTTCAGCAGTTCCATGAGACAAGCCGTCCGGGAATCGGACGCAATCTTTATTGCAGTAGGCACGCCGTCGCTGGAGAACGGGGAAACGGACCTTTCCGGTGTGGAGCAGGTGACGAGGGGAATCGCGGAATTTATCGACGGCTACAAAGTGATCGTGGAAAAGAGCACGGTGCCGGTAATGACCAGCGACCTGATTGCCAGAATCATGCTGGAATGCGGCGTGGACAGTACGATGTTCGACGTGGCGTCGAACCCCGAATTTCTGCGCGAAGGCACAGCCGTGGTGGACTTTCTGCATGCCGACCGGATTGTCATCGGCACACATTCCAATCGCGCGTTTGAGATGCTGGAGTGCATCTACCGGCCCCTGATTTGCGGCAGTTATTTCAGCATGGCTGGGTGCATTCCAGGCGCCCGATCGGCGGCGTCGCCGGTGCCGATGCTACGCACAAGCACGCAAAGCGCGGAGTTGATCAAGCACGCGTCCAACGCCTTTCTTGCGATGAAGATCAGCTTCATCAACTCCGTAGCGAACATTTGTGAATCGGTACACGCGGACATTGTCGAGGTGGCGACGGGAATCGGGCTGGACCAGCGGATAGGCCCGAAATTTCTTTCGGCGGGTCTGGGATATGGCGGGTCGTGCTTTCCGAAGGATGTCAAAGCTTTCCATGCGGTCGCCAGCCGGACGGGCACCAACTTCGATCTGCTGAAAGAAGTGGAACGCATCAATCAGGCGCAACAGTTCAATTTTCTGGAGAAAGTGCGGGGCGTTCTAGGCAGTTTGCAAGGCAAAAAGCTTGGAGTGCTGGGACTGGCTTTCAAAGCCGGTACAGACGATGTTCGCGAATCGCCTGCGATTGCATTTGTGCGTCTGCTTCTGGGTGAAGGATGCAGTGTAGCGGCCTTCGATCCGGCCGCGATCAAGAATGCGCAGAGTGTGCTGCCCGCCACGGGAGTAACGTTTGAACCGGATCCATACTTCGTCGCGGACGACGCGGACGCGCTCCTGGTGCTTACCGAGTGGCCCGAGTTCGCGCAGCTCGATTTTGAGGAGATCAAGCAAAGGTTAAGGCAGCCGATCGTATTGGATGGGCGAAATCTGCTGGATGGAAAGAAGTTGAGATCGCTGGGCTATACCTACGAAGGTGTAGGCCGCTCGGCGGTCACTGTTTCCACGAACCGAGAAAACAGCGCTTCGGGTAAGAGGACGCTCACAGTGGCGAGAAAGCGCACACGGGTTGTGGTCACCGGAGCCGCCGGATTTCTGGGATCGCACCTGGTCGATGCGCTGCTGGCCGAGGGGCACGCGGTGCTGGGAGTGGACAATTTTCTGACCGGTCGCCACAAAAATCTCGAGCACCTGAGGAACGATCCGAATTTCGACTTGCTGGAGCACGACATCACCGAGCCCTTCGATCCGGGTGCGATGGACATGCTGTTCAACATGGCGAGTCCTGCCAGTCCCATCGACTATACGGTGCATGGGGTAGAGACGTTGCTGGTGGGTTCCGCGGGCACTCGCAATGCGCTGGACGCGGCGAGAAGATATCGTGCCCGGTTCCTGCACTGTTCCACTTCAGAATGCTATGGAGACCCGCTGGTCCATCCGCAACCGGAGAGCTACTGGGGCCATGTGAACCCGATCGGCCCGCGTTCGGTGTATGACGAGGCGAAGCGTTTTTCAGAGGCCCTGATCATGGCCTATCACCGCTACTACAACGTGGATACCAGAATCGTGCGTATCTTCAACACTTATGGGCCGCGGCTCCAGTTGAATGATGGGCGTGTGATCTCGAATTTCCTGAAGCAGGCCTTGTGCGGCGAAGATCTGACCGTGTACGGAGATGGCAAACAGACCAGAAGCTTCTGCTACGTATCGGACCAGGTCGAAGGGTTATTGCGTCTGATGGCCTCCAGCGAGTGCGAGCCGGTCAACATCGGGAATCCGGAAGAATTTACGATTCTGGAGTGTGCTCGCGAGGTGCTGGCGGCCACACGTTCCCACAGTAAGATTGTGTTCCGCCCGCTACCGCAGGATGATCCCAAACAGCGGTGTCCGGACATCACCCGCGCGAGAATGATACTTGGCTGGGAGCCCAAGGTCCGTTTGTCCCAAGGCCTGCAACTCTCCATTCCCTGGTTCCAACAAAACCTGCAATCGGAGACGGTGGGGAGCAAGCGGAGATTTTCCGCATTCGAGCACGAAGTGGCGGAAAGAATCAGCCAGCCAACAGCTTCCTGATTTCCTGCAAGGGCGTCTGGCGCATACCGATCACTCACTGGCGTTGCGTAAACAACGTCCACTCCGCAACGTGGGGCGGCACGTCTCAGGACAATTTGCGTGGTCCGCCGGATTTACGCACGGTTCCTGCGCTCGCACGATTCATCCGCTCGATGGTGAGGCCGTCCGTCGCTGATCTCCAATCCAGCATTTTTGCTGAAAGGACCATCCTAACGGAATACCGGAATTCCGCCGCGTTCTCGCACGACGGGAACCAGGCGAGCCCCAGTCTAAATACGGATGGTTTCATTTGAGGCAACGTGACTGATTTCGCCCTGAAGAGCTTGAAGAGAGTAGAAGATGCTTCCCACCAGCTATTGGGCGGCCCGATCCGCGACAGCTTCTCTCTGGGAGGGCTGTCGTGGAAAAAGCTGATGGCGGACGTATGGGCCTCCGCGAATGAGGACGACATTCTGGATAAGTCGGCGGAACTGGCGTACTACTTCTTCTTCGCGTTGTTTCCGGCGTTAATTTTTCTCTCCTCAATGTTCGGCATCTTTGTCAGAGAGAAGCAGGAACTCAATCACGATCTGATGGTTTACCTGGCCAAAGTAATTCCGCCGATCGCTTTTTCGCTGGTGGATAAAGCGTTCACGGCAACCACGCAAGCCAGCAATACGGGAAATCTGGCATTCGGCGCAATCACCGCTTTATGGTCGGCGACCTATGGAATGTCCTCCGCGCAGAGCACATTGAATGTGGTTTACCGCACCCGGGAGACGAGGCCTTTCTGGAAGGCGAAGCTGATTGCCGTCACGCTGACACTGGTCCTGTTTGTGCTGGTCTGCGCCGGGTTTCTGTTGCTGACGCTGGGCGATTATCTGGCCAAGTTGCTGATCAATGACGTGCTGGTGGAACCGGCTGCGATGGCGGCCTGGAAAGCAATTCAGGTGATCGCGTCCCTGTTTTTTCTGACGCTTGTCTTTTCCATGACCTATCGCTGGGGACCATCCAAACAGAATTGTAGCTGGAGATGGATCAGCCCCGGCGCAGTGGTCGGAATCATCGGGTGGCTTGCGATCTCCACCGCGTTTCGCATCTATCTGCGATACTTCAACAACTACACAACGACCTATGGCGCATTTGGCGCGGTCATCATTTTGCTGACGTGGTTTTACATCAGTGGTCTGATGCTGCTGCTGGGGGCTGAAATCAATGCCACCATCGAGCGGGCGAATGAAGCACGGAAGTCGTCGAAGACCTGACCCTGCGCTTTTGTGCCGGGGGGCTATTTCATCGCCGCCATGGCGGCGCGGAAGAGCGTCTCAAAGTCCTTGCCGGCCTCAGGCGCGCGGGCGGATGCGGTATCAACGGCTTTTTGCGCGATCGCCCGCGGGTAACCCAGGTTCACCAGCGCGGACATGACGTCTTCAGAAACCGGCGTGGCCACGCCTGGCTGGGGTGCGGCGCCCAACTCATCCAGCTTGTCTCTTAGTTCCAGGACGATTCTTTCGGCCGTTTTCTTGCCGATCCCCGGGATGCGAGTCAATGTGGCGTGATCTTGCCCTTGAATCGCGCCAATCAGCCGCTCCGAAGGCAGGCCGCTGAGCACTGTCAATGCCAGTTTGGGCCCAATGCCGCTGATGGACAGCAGTTTTTCAAACAAGCGTTTCTCGGTCCCGCTCATAAATCCGAAAAGCGCCAGAGCGTCTTCCCGGACATGGGTGTAGATGAGCAGAGAAACTTCTTTTCCCTCCGCCGGGAGCGCAGTGAAGGTCGGTATGCTGATGGCCACTTCATAGCCCACGCCAGCAGCTTCCACGATCGCGTTCTGGGGCGATTTCGAGAGCAGGAGTCCGCGCAGGTGGGCAATCATGGGGCGATTCTATCCGGAATCGGCATGAAACCTAAAATGGCAGCGAATGGGATGTTGGGCCGGTCTCAATTTCACCAGTTGATACACCTTTTGATTGTGAAATGAAAGAGTCATTCTTCGCGCAATTTTCAGAAATTCCTGTTTACCAGGCGCTCGGAGCGGATGGTATCCCAAAGGCAGGTATGATTTCGACATGAAAGATCGACCTTCAATGCTGAAAGGAAGTTCAAGCTGGGATACGCTCGCGCAGGTCTATGCGGGATCCAGGCAGGTTTCCGCCGACAGACTTATCGAATGGCCAGCGCAAAGAACCATGGCCGGAGATGTACAGGGAAAGCGGGTTTTGGACGTGGGGTGTGGAACCGGCGAGAAAGCCCGCTATTTCGCGGAAGCGGGTGCATTGTCTGTAATTGGAATGGATGCAAGCGCGGGGTTCGCTCAGAATTGGACAGAACACGCGCAGTGCCCGAATCTTGAGATCTTTCGCGGTTCCTTTGATGCATTAGGCACTTTGCAACGCATTGAAGGAAAGATGTTCGATCTGATCGTCTCTTTCCAGGCTCTCATGTATGCGCGAGATTTGGCGGGCACGATAGGGTCGATTGCAAAACTCTTAGTTCGTAATGGCGACCTCGTCTTCTCCGTTCCTCACCCGTTTCGCTTCGCCATTCTGCGCAATGAAATCGAAGGTTGGGGCCACGGTTTTTCCTATCAACGAACAGGGCCCTATCGCTACCCATCTCCATGGAAGGCCGAGGTTTCTTTAGAGCACCCGATGCCACGTATCAGCGACTACTTGAATGCGATTGCTTCTGCTGGTCTAAGGCTGACTGCGTGCCAAGAACCTGGCGTGACTCAAGAAATTCGCGAGGTCGCTCCTGAAAAGGCTGAGTGGATGGACAGGTACGTAGGAATCATTCTTTTCCGCGCACATAAGAACGGATGACGCACAAAAATATTTCACATTGCAATCCGTCGCTTCGAAGAACAAGGGTTGTTTGGCTGTGGGTCTTTGATTCAGACTAACGCAGCTGGCGAGAACGCGATCAGCGGTTGCGGCGGCGGTAACGGATGGAGAACTCATGTCCGGCGTTGGCGGGGAAAATCTGCGCGATGTGGCGCAGGCGGTCGGCGAGAGCGGGAGCGGCGAGTAAAGGGTATTCCCGCTCGCGCAGTTCGGTGTAGTCGAAATCGACCGTCATGGAGAGCAGGTAGATGGCAATCGCGTCGGCGAACGCAGCCTCGATGTATTCCGCGCGCGCTTTTTCATCCACTGCCGGGGCCGCTTTTCCGTACGTACCGGCGCCGGGCTGTTCGGCCGGAGGAACTTTGGATCGCAATCTGCTGGCAGGGGACGCGCCCGGCCACGAGTGTTCGAAGGTGGAGTCAGGGGACTTGCCGCGGGCTTTGGCGCGGTGCTCCCATGCGTCCTGGCTGGTCTCGCCGCGGACCTCGGAGACGGCCTGATTCCAGACAAGGTCGGCGAAACTTTCGGGAACTCCCGCGGCATCGACAAAGTGGTGGCCGATGTTGATGTAGAACTCAAAGGCAAGCGCGAAGCGGTCCTGCATCAGGCGGGTTGAAATAAAGATGCACTCAGTACCGCCGCAGGTGACGTTACGGTGGCAGACGGCTTTGTCGCCGGAGTCGGGCGTATAGTCGCGAGCGATCAGCACAGGATGGGCTTTGCCGGACCCAAAATCCGGAGCGCCGCCTTCCGCAACGACCAGCGGCACAAAATAATAGGCCTTGGCGTTGAGCGCGGCGGCGATGGACCGCGGAACCGCCAGAATGATCCGCTCCAGATCCGTCGAAGATAACTGAGCCTCGCCAAAGACGGCATACCGAATGCCAGTCGCCGAAGTCTGGAGGGAGACAGAGCGGGCGATTTCGGATGCGGGTAACAGATCGAGTTGGGCGGCTCCGGTCATGAACCTGTATTCTAGCTGAGGGCCACTCACCAGGCCCGGAAAAGCAGCGGAATGAACGCATCTAAATTGTCTACTGAACCGATGGTTCCAGCCAAAACGGGTCCGCACTCAATTCCGGCGGAGGAGACGACGATTTTCAAAATCCCGATCGGGCGATTGGGACTCCTCGCAAGCGTTTTGATTGGCGGGGCAATGGGATTCATTGCCTTTCTGCTCACATTCTTCCTTGCCATCATTGGGGTTGTCATCTACGACTCCGCGACGGGGAAGTCCATGCTCAATCTGGACATCAGCTACCGGTACATCGCGGCGCCGGTGGGGATTCTGGTGATGCTGGTGAGCCTGACGTATCTGATCGCGGTATGGGCGCGCCGCAAAATAGCGGGACGAGAATAGCGGACCCTTTATGGGACTGGTGACGATTGCCGATGACTCCGGGCTGCAGCGAGCTTCCGCCGGGCAGTCCGAAGTCTGGTGCCGCCAGTTGGAAGAAGGAAACATTCTGTTTTTCCCGGAAAGCCCCATTGCGATCCAGCCGGAGGACAGGAGCTTTCTGCTTACGCTGCAGCAGACGAGCAGCGGGCTGCACAAGAATATGGCGTACAAGCCCGCGGTGGATCGAGTTTCCGGCGCGGACATCAAGGGCGCTCTTCCAGAGTCCGCCGAGAGGTTGCACCGCATCCTGCGAGAATACTCTCAACATGCGACGGAATTTCTGGCAGCTTTTCTGGGGCCCTATGAGGCGCGCTGGCGCCTGGATTACGGCAGCTTCCGTCCTGAGGAAGAGCAGGGGCGCGACCTGCCGTTGCGTCGCCGCAACGATCTGATGCATACCGATGCGTTTCCGACGCGGCCCACCCGCGGCGCGCGCATCCTGCGGTTTTTTTCCAATCTGAATCCGGCACGCACGCGCGACTGGATTACCGGCGAGCCTTTCAAGACACTCCTGCCCCAATTTGCACCCCGGCAGATTGCGTTCCCGCGCCAGCGGAGCACAGTTGCAAAACTGGCTGCGGATGCCGCCTGCGGAATTGGCTTAGGCAAGGCGATTCCCGCGCTGAAGCGATCGCCGTACGATGAATTCATGATACGGTTCCATAATTTTTTGAAAGAGAATGAGAGCTATCAGGCGAATGGAAAGCGGGAATCCTGGTACTTTCCGCCTGGATCGAGCTGGATGGTTTATACCGATATGGTGCCGCATGCAGTGCTGGCCGGACAATATGCGCTGGAGCAGACCTACCTGGTTGCGCCGGAAGCGATGGTCGCGCCGGAGCATTCGCCGCTGGGCGTGCTGCAGGCCATGACCGGGCAGAAGCTTGTGTAAAAAAGCGAGGTGCTCGCGTCCGGGGCGCTTCAAAACCTCATCCAAGTCGGCAGAGGACTTGGCGCAGATTTCCGGGCTCTTGCAGTTGTTCTTTCCGAAGGGAGAAATCCAATGAAACGACGCGCATTCCTGAAACAAAGCACGCTGGCGGCGATGGCTGCCGGCAGTGGAAAGCTGTCCCACGCATTGAGTCCATCCGAGGATGGGGGGAACGGTCTGATTGCAAGACGCCCGCTGGGCAAGACGGGCCAGCACCTCTCCATCATTGGGATGGGCGGCATCGTGGTGATGAACAGCAATCCCACGTCTTCCAAAAACATCGTGGCAGAAGCGGTCGACCGCGGCATCAATTACTTCGATGTGGCCCCCAGCTATGGGGACGCGCAGGAACTGCTCGGTCCGGCGCTGGCTCCGTACCGGGCGAAAAGCTTTCTGGCGTGCAAGACGGGCAAGCGCGACAAGGCTGGTTCCCGTGCGGCGCTTGAAGAGTCGCTGCGATTGCTGAAGACCGACCACGTCGACCTTTATCAATTTCACGCGCTGACGAAAATGCACGAGCTCGACCAGATTCTTGGGCCGGGTGGGGCGATGGAAACGTTCGAGGCGGCGCGCAAAGAAGGAAAGATCAAATACATTGGATTTTCAGCGCATTCGGTGGAGACGGCGGTGGCCGCGATGGAGAGATATCCATTCGATACGGTGCTTTTCCCTATCAACTGGGTGCTGGTGTCGCAGGCGAACTTTGGGCCGCAGGTGATCCAAAAGGCGCAGGAGAAGGGTGTAGGCGTGCTGGCCATCAAGAGTATGGCGAAGACGGTGTGGCCCGCTTCCGAGAAGAAGAACCACCCGAACGCGAAGTGCTGGTATGAGCCTGCGGCGCTGCCCACCGAGGCTGCGCATGGACTGCGCTATACGCTGGCGCACCCGATTACGGCCGCCATACCGCCTGGCGAGGAGGCATATTTTCGCGTGGCGATGGATGTCGCGCAGCATTACAAGCCGCTCAGCCCGCAGGAGGAACAGGCGCTTCTAAACAACGCCAAGGGTGTTGAGCCGATCTTTCATCGCGGGAACGACGTCTAGGCCCAGAATGTCACTCTCCATCCTTGCCGCAGGATGCACGGCAAGGATGGAGCGCGCGGTTCGCCTACTGCATGTTGGTTTTCTTCTTGAGCGGCAGATCCTGCGACGAGCCGCCGACCATGAACGTGTAGCTGCCCGGAACCAGTTTCCAGGAGTCGCTGCCTTCGTCGTAAACCGACAGATATTCCTGCGGAACTGTGACCGTCACCTGCTTGCTTTGGCCGGGGTCGAGTCGTACCTTGTTCCAGCCCACCAGACGTTTGGGGGGCTCATTCGCGCTGGCGGGGAGCGCAGCGTAGACTTCCGCAATTTCCGCGCCCGCGCGGCTGCCGGTGTTCTTCACATTGAATGTGACCGTAGCCGTGTTCCTGGCGTTCACCTTGAGGCCGGAGTAGCTAAAGGTCGTGTAGGACAGGCCGTAGCCGAAGGGAAACAGCACGGGCTTGTGCTTCGCGTCGTACCACTTGTAGCCGACGAGAAGTCCTTCGTCGTAATTCACGTCAAAGGTGGGTTTCGCGACGCCGGTACGCATGACGGCCTGGCGGCCTTGTGCTCCGGGCGGCGGCGTGACCAGGTGAGGATGGGGAAGGTCGGCCTCGCTGAGCGGGAAGGTCATGGGAAGCTTTGCGCTGGGGTTCACGTCGCCGAACAGAACATTGGCGACCGCGTCGGCGCCTTTGCTGCCGCCGAACCACGCTTCCATGACGCCGCTGACTTTATCCAGCCAGGGCATGAGCGCGGCGGTTCCGGTTTCAAGCACCACGATGGTGCGCGGGTTGGCGGCGGCGACCTGCTCGATGAGCGCGTCCTGATTGTCAGGCAGCGCGAGGGTTGGGATGTCCATGCCTTCGCTCATCCAGCGGTAGACGAAGACGATCGCGACGTCCGATTTTTTGGCCAGCGCGGCGGCGGTGGCGGGATCTTTGCCGGAGTCGAACTGGACGTTCGCGCCGGAGGCCTTGGCGCGAACCGCGAGCAGCGGCGAGGTGGGGAACCAGACGTGCTCCTGCCATTTGCTCGGTGGCCGTCCGGGGGCGTCCACCTGCGCGGAGCCTCCGCCGGAGATCATGCCCGAGTCGGCGTGGGGGCCGATGATGGCGATGGAGTGGATTTTCGTCGCATCGAGCGGCAGGACGTTGTGCGCATTTTTCAGCAGGACGATGCTTTGTTCTTCGATGGTCTGGGCGACCTTCAAATCGCGTTCCACATCCACCACGCTTTTCTGCACGGGGTAATCGACCAGGCCATCGGCAAACTCGGTACGCAGGATGCGGCGAACGTGGTCGTCCAACTGCGCCATGGGAACTTTGCCGGACTGCACGGCGTCCTTCAGCGGCTGACCGTAGAACTCATCGAGTGGCTCCTCATTATCGAGACCTGCTTCCGACGATTGCACGGTGCTGTGGGTGGCGCCCCAGTCGGAGACGACGAAGCCGGGAAATTTCCAGTCTTTTTTCAGGACGCCGGTAAGCAGGTATTTGTTCTGGCAGGAATAATCGCCGTTGACAGCGTTGTAGGCGCACATCACGCTGCCTGCGTGGCCGGTTTCGAGGCCGATCTGGAAGGCGCAAAGATCGCTTTCGCGCATGGCGCGTTTGCTGATGATGGCGTTGTACTCGTTGCGGCCGCTCTCCTGATCGTTCATGGCGTAATGTTTGATGTCGCCGATGACGTGCTGCTCCTGCTCGCATTTGGTGCGGTTACCGACCAGTGTTCCGGCCAGGACCGGGTCTTCGCCCATGTACTCAAAGGTCCGCCCGTTGCGCGGGTCGCGGGTCAGGTCGACGCCGCCACCAAGGGTCATGTTGTAGCCCTGGGCGCGCAGTTCGCGGCCAATCAATGCGCCGTATTCGCAGGCCGCGTGCGGGTCCCAGCTTGCCGCCGAGCCGACATTGGCGGGCAGCGCCGTGGAGTAGCGGCCGTTCATCGCGCTGCTGCGCACGCCGTAGGCGGCGTCGCTCATCTGGATGATAGGAATGCCGAGGCGCTCGACGCCAAGCACAAAGCCCGCGCCACCGTTGCCGAGATAGGCGTTAGGGCGCGGCGGACCCCAGCCCGGCATGCCCTGGCCATGGACGAGGTCGATCTTCTCGTCCAGCGTCATCTTCTGCAGCACCATATCGGCGCGCTGGTCGGGCGAGAGGCTGGTGTTCATCCACGGCTGTCCGGCGGCGGGATTGGTTTTCATCTGGTGCGGGCGATGCTGCGCCAGCGCGGGGGTGAGCGCCACGGAGAGACTTAACAGGGAGAGAAGAGGAAGCCGAACCAATTTGCTCATGGAGTAGAGGACCGTTTGGAGACTGTTGGACTGAGGAAACAAGTGCCAGACCATGATAAACGGAGGGCGTGTTGCCGCAGCCGCAGCGGCCTGAGGTTCCATTCGAAAAACCTGGCTTGAAAGGGAACTCTTCTTATGGCCAGCCGTGGTTTACGCCATTCCTTCGTGTCCATGTTTCGCTCTCAGGACCATGACCGGGCAGGGCGCGTGGCGGAGTACGGCCTGCGCAACACTGCCCAGCAGAACGTTGGCCACGGCATTGCGGCCATGGGTTCCCATGACGATCAGATCGGCAGGCCAATTTCTTGCCGCATCGACCACTTTTGCAGCCGGTTTACCCTCCTCCAGAAACTGAAGCGGTGGAGGCGTCATGTCGCGGCGCGCCACAAATGCATTGAGCAAGGATTTTGCGTCGCGCTTGAGGATGACCAACCAGTCGGCCGCGGAAACTCCAGAGTCCGCGACAGCACGCGCCTCTGCCGGATCCACGACGGTGATAAAGGCAATCTCCGCTCCAAGCTGGCTGGCGAGCTCCGCTCCGACGTCGGCGGCGTGCGCGGCGAAAGTACTCTGATCGATCGCAATTAAAATTCGTTTGAAAGTCATTGGTCCCCCTCGTTCTCAGATTCGGAATCTGCTGAAAATCTTCACCTTGACAGTATCCAACGCAAGTAGAAAGGCGGCGAGCGCAGCCAGGAGGGCGAGAAGGCTCCACGCTGGAACTGGAGCCATCAACACGCCGCGGATTGCCATGGCGCTGACGGCGGTAATGTCGGCGGCGGTGCTGAGGAGCAGGAACCGGCTTGGCCGGGAATGCCAGAAGTGGTGGCGTTCGCGTACCAGGTAGACGGCTCCCTGGCCGCTGAAGACCAACATGACAAAGACGAGAGTCTGAAGCTGCGCCAGCGGAAAATGAAGAACGTTGCGCGCCAGGAAGAACACCGAAAGCGAGAACACCAGCAAGAGCGAAGCGAGGGATCCGGCGGTCAACATCAAGGTGCGTATGTCCCACCGGTCGGGGCGTGGTGAGGCGGAAACGCGATCGGTCGCGATGGACATGGTGACGAAGTCGTTGGTGAACAGGAGAAGGACGATGAGCAGCGGAGTGATGACAAAACTGCGCGTGAGCATGACCCCAAGGGTGAGAAAGACGCCAATCTCAATGGTCTTGATGATCTTGTTGAGGGTGTAGGTCAGCATCCGCTGATAAATGCGGCGACTCGACTCAATGGCCGCGACGATGTCGCCGAGTCCCGGCGTCGTCAGCACCAGGCTGGCCGCCGCCTTGGCGACATCGGTTGCGTTGGCCACTGCGATGCCCGTCTCGGCTTGCTTGAGGGCGGGGGCGTCGTTGACGCCATCGCCTGTCATGCCGCAGACGTGGCCCTGCGCCTGGGCGGCGCGCACCAGGGCCACTTTGTCTTCGGGGTAAACTCCGGCGAAGATATCGCAATCGGCGAGTTTGCCGGGATCGAGGGACCGGATGCCGGCGGCCTGGCACAGGCGGGTGCCGATGCCCATGGTTCTGGCAACGGATACCGCCGTAGCGGAGGAGTCGCCGGTGATCATTACGACGCGGACACCGAGGTCCTGAAGCCGATGAACGAGCTGGCGGGAGTCGGCGCGGGGTGGGTCTTCAAACGCAATCAGGCCGGTAAGGCCCAGGGCCTGATCCGCAGGTCCGCAGGCGACTGCGATGACTCGATAGCCCGGTCCAGCCAAGGTCCGCAGATCTGCCTCCCAGTCGGGGTTGGGCAGCGCCCTGGCTGCAACCGACGCGGGGTATCCCTTGACCGCGTGAAACGCTTCGCCGCCCTTGCCGACAAACGCTTCGCTGACCTTGCTGGCGGGATCGAAGGGGAGAAAGCGGGTCCTGGTTTCCGCGGATGCATCGATCCCGTTCTCCGCACAAAAGCGCAGGATGGCGACGTCGATGGGATCCTGATTGCCCGAGTCGCTGGCATAGCCCGCGAAGCGCATCAGGTCCGCGATGGAAGACGGTGGGTAGGCCAACGTCCGCTTGACCGCGAGCCGGTTTTCGGTCAGGGTACCGGTCTTGTCGCTCAGCAGGAGATCCATGGCGGCTGCTTCTTCAATGGCCGAGAGCCGTGTTACCAGAACACCGGCGTGGGTGAGTTCCATGGATCCAAGGGCGGTTGCCAGGGTGAAGGTTGCAGGCAAAGCGGCGGGTACAGAAGCAACGAGGAGGATAAGAGCGAAGGGCAGCATCTCTCCCAGTGGCAGGCGGGTTGCATGCGCAAAAACCAGGAGCGCCGCTACGAGAGCGAAATCCAAGACGCCCAGGTACTTTACGATGCGAAAGATCGTCGCTTGAAGATGACTGACCGTTCTTGCGGTGCTGACCAGCTCCGCTGTTTTGCCAAACGATGTATGGGCGCCGGCGGCGATGACCTCGGCGCTGGCTTCGCCGCGAACGACCGTCGCGCCGGCGTTCGCCGTCTGGCCATGCTCCAGATCGACAGCCTGCGACTCACCGGTGAGCGTAGACTGATCGACGGAAATTTGCCCGGTGGCGATGCGTGCGTCCGCGGGGACAATGTCTCCCATGCGCAGATAGATTGCATCTCCCACGACGATTTCTTGCGAATCGATGATCTGCCAGGCGCCGTCGCGCATCACGCGCGCCCGGACTGGCAAGCTCTTTCGCAGCAAGGCGAGAGCGTTGGCGGCTTTGCGCTCCTGCAGGAGACTGAGAAAGCCGTTGAAGAGCAGGAGGATTGCAAGGATGAGGGCCTCCGCGCGCTTGTGAAGCACCAGTTCCAACACCACTGTGGCTTCCAGCATCCACGGCACCGGCGCCCAGAACTTACCTGCGATCCGCAGAATGGGATGAGAGCCGGGCTCGGGTATTGCATTGCGGCCTGAATCCTGAAGCCTTCGCCGGGCTTCCGCCGTGGTCAGGCCGGGCGGCGCGGACCGGGGGCTCGCGGGAATGGAGCCCGAAGGAACGGGAGCCGCCGGTTGTGGTGCTGGAGCGCTCACGCTGCGATCATACTCGAGCCGCTGCCGGAGGCTCCGGCTTATGTACCGATCGCGGTTGGTGAGGTGCAATTGCGGCGCCCCGATCTTTTCCAGACCCACTCAAGCCACAGGACGGATGGAATGGGACAACCCTGGCACCGGACAGTTTCGCCTCCTCTGTACGAGCTTCGCTGCGATGCGCTCTTTCGGAGGCGTAGTATGGAGGGCGAAATGGACGGGGAGTTGGAGATTACCGGATACGCGAAAAGCTGTTGCGTGAGGGCATGTCACGTGCGGAGGTGAATACCATGGCGCGCCGGACAGTGGGCGATGCACGGCGGTGGCGGGAGCGTTTGGTCGGGTTGTGGCAGTTGCCCGCGCTGGAGAATTTTCTGCGCGATGTAGTTTTTTCGGCGCGGCTGCTGAAGAAGTCGCCGGGGTTTACCGCAGTTGCTCTTCTGACGCTGACGATTGCGATCGGGGCGACTACGTCTATCTTTTCGCTGATGAATGGGTTGCTGCTGCGTCCGCTGCCCGTGCCCCATGCCGATCAACTGGCGGTGATTCGCTACGACCGCTCCGACTATGATGCCGCAAACTATAGCTTCAGCGCGCCAATGTTTCGCGCACTGGAGAAACGGCACGACGTTTTTCAGGATGTCGCCGCCTTTTTTGACAGCATGATGCAGGTTCGTAGTGGATCCGGCAACGTGGAGGTTCTCGGAGTGCTGGTGAGCGGGCAGTTCTTTTCCGCGCTGGAGACGCCTCCGCTGCTGGGCCGTTATCTGACTCCGCAAGACGATCGGCAGGGCGGCGGCGCGACGGGATTTGGCGTGGTGATCAGCGAGAGCTTCTGGCGGACCTGGTTCAACAGAGCACCGGACGTGGTGGGGCGAAAGATCACGATTGCGAACGCGCCCTTCACGGTCGTCGGTGTCATGCCAAAGCGATTTATCGGGGCAGATCCGACGTACCGGCCGGAAATTTATGTGCCGTTATGGGCGGAGCCAGTCATCGACGCTCCGTACAACATGATCGCGAACGGCTACCAGTCCTGGTGGCTGCAGGTAATCGCGCGACGCAATCCCGGCGTTTCGCTGGAGTCGGCAAATGCGGCTTTACGAGCGGCTTCGAATTCAATCCTGGAGGAATCCGTTCCTGACGCGCAGTGGATCAAAGATGCGCGCAGCCATCACTTCCAATTTGCGGCGGAGCCGGGGTCGAAGGGGTTTTCCTATCTCCGCTCCAGATTTAGAAAACCGCTGGTCGCGGTGTTTGCAATGTGTGGCGCGATGCTGCTGCTGGCCTGCCTGAACCTTGCCAGCCTGCT
>DAHVZT010000029.1 GCA_027323885.1 Acidobacteriaceae bacterium | reverse complement strand
GCGATCGCTGAAGACTACCTCATGCAGGGTCGCGGTTTTATAGGGCAGTTCGTATACGTCTTCCAGGTTTTTGCGGATGTAATTTGCGTTCAGCACCGCGTCTTCGGTGGTCTGGCGAAGGCCATCCGGCCCGTTCGCCAGAATGTACGCCAGAGCGCGGACGAACATACCGTAGTTGCCGTAGAACATGCGCACGCGCCCCACGGACTGCGGCCGGTCGTAATCAAAGGTCAGTGTGCCGTCGCCCTTCTCGACAATTATGGGCGTGGGCAGGAACGGCTCAAGAATCTTTTTGCAGCAAACGGGGCCGGAACCCGGACCCCCTCCGCCATGCGGCGTGGAGAAAGTTTTGTGCAAGTTCAGGTGCATCACGTCCACGCCAAAATCCCCCGGACGGGTTTTGCCCACCAGCGCATTCATGTTGGCGCCATCCATGTACAACAGCGCGCCTTTGGCATGCAGAACATCGGCGATTTTGTGAATTTCGCTCTCAAATACGCCAATGGTTGAAGGGTTCGTCAGCATCAGGGCGGCGGTCTCTTCATCCACAAGCTTTTCAAGTTCCGCCAGATCGACCATGCCTTTATTGTTCGATTTCAGGTTCTGCACCTGATATCCGCAGATTGCCGCGGTTGCCGGATTGGTGCCGTGCGCGGAGTCGGGAATCAGGATTTTTCTCCGCGGATTGCCTTTGGATTCGTGATAGGCGCGGACCAGCAGAATGCCGGTGAACTCGCCATGAGCACCGGCCGCCGGTTGCAGCGTGATGGCGTCCATGCCGGTAATTTCCTTCAGGCAGTCCTGCAGCATCCACATCACGCGCATGGCGCCTTGCGCCAGCGACTCCGGCTGGTACGGGTGGGCTTCCGCGATTCCTGGCAGCCGGGCGACCAGTTCATTGACGCGCGGGTTGTACTTCATCGTGCAGCTACCCAGCGGGTACATGCCGAGATCGATGGCGTAGTTCCATGTGGAGAGCCGCGTGAAGTGGCGGATGATTTCAATCTCGCTCACCTCCGGCAACATGCCAAGGTCTTCCCGTGCAAATTCTCCAAGCAGCGTTTTTGGGTCTACCGCGGGAACATCCAGTTGGGTCAGCCGGTACGCTTTTTTTCCAGGCGAGGACTTCTCGAAAATCAGGCCTTCGTTCTGGTTGACATGGCTGGACACCTTGCGTCGCGTGCCCACAAAAGGCCCGCTGCCGGGTTTCGCCGCTGCTGCCGGGCTCAATGTATCGGTTGCCATCGATCCTCAATCCTCTATGCGTACGCCAAAGTAGGTGCTTGTTTTCCTGCAATTACAGCGGCTGCAGTGTCAATTTCCTGCCGGGAATTCTGCTCCGTCGCGCACCACAAGGAGGCGTTGCGCAGCTCCGGATACCATTTCGCCAGCGGCAGACCTCCGATGATTTTGTGGTCCAGCAAGCGCGCGTTCATCGTCTCGGGCGTTTCCGCTGTGGAGATCACGAACTCATTGAAGCGTGGTGATTTCGCGAAGAGCAGTTCACTTCCCGGTGTGGCGGCCAGTGTGTGCGCGGCGTAATGTGCTTTGGCCAGATTCTGCCCGGCCAGCTCCTTCATCCCCGATCTGCCGTAAATCGTGAGATAGATGCAGGTCATGAGCGCGACCAGAGCTTGATTGGTGCAGATGTTGGATGTGGCCTTCTCGCGGCGGATATGCTGTTCCCGGGTGGAGAGGGTCAGCACAAATCCGCGACGCCCCTGCTTGTCGACCGTCGCTCCGGTCAGGCGGCCGGGCATCTGCCGGATGAATTTTTCCTTGCACGCCAGCACGCCGCAGTATGGACCGCCGAAACCCACGGGCACTCCGAACGACTGCGCTTCCAGCGAGACGATATCGGCTTCAACGGGGGCACGCACAATTCCGAGCGAAAGCCCTTCCGCGATGGAAACGATCAGCAGCGCGCCTCTTGCGTGCGCGATCTCCGCGATGGCTGCTACATCCTCAATTACGCCGAAGAAGTTTGGCGACTGGAGCAGGACGCATGCTGTCTGATCGGTCACCGCTGCTTCGAGAGCTTTCTGATCCATTCGGCCATCGGCGCCGTAGCCGGCCACCTGCTTGGTAAGACCCTGATGCTGCGCATAGGTCTTCAACACCTCGCGGTATTCCGGATGCACAGTATTCGCAACCGCGATGTGGCTGCGGCCAGTGACCCGCGCAGCCATCATCACCGACTCCGCCGCGCCGGTTGATCCGTCGTACATGGAGGCATTCGCAATTTCCATGCCGGTCAGTTCACAGATCATGGTCTGGAACTCAAAAATCGCCTGCAGCGTTCCTTGAGTAATTTCCGCCTGATACGGCGTGTAGGAGGTGAGGAATTCTCCACGCTGCACCATCGCATCGATCACGACCGGCCGGTAATGGTGATACGCGCCCGCCCCGAGGAAGCTGGCGTATCCGTCGGCATTCCGGCTGGCAGCTTTGCGGAAAAATTCGACGATCTCTTGCTCCCCCATCTGGCGCGGAACGTTCAGATCTTTGGTCAGGCGGTATTCCGCCGGAATCGTGGCGAACAGGTCCTCGACGGAGCTGGCGCCAATGCTTTCCAACATCGCGGAGCGGTCAGACGGGGACTTGGGCAGATAGCGCATAACTGATTTCCTGTAGGTTGCTCGTGATGCGCGCGAAGCGGAAACCCTCGCGTTTGCTGGGGAAAGCGTTAGTGTCCGGTTTCTTCTGCGGTGAATTTCTCGTAATCGGCGGCGCTCAACAGGGAATCCGCCTCGGAGGGTTTGCTCAGCTTTACCTTGATGATCCAGGCATCATGGGCGGCAGTGTTGATCTTTTCTGGCGAGGCTTGAAGTTCCTCATTGACAGCGGTGACCTCTCCGCTGACAGGCGCATACAGGTCGGAGACTGCTTTGACCGATTCCACGCTGCCGAAGACTTTTCCCGCTTCGACGGACGAGCCTACTTTCGGCGCGTCCACAAAAACGATATCGCCCAGGGAGTGCTGCGCGTAATCCGTGATCCCGACGGTGCCCTGGTCCCCATCGATCTTGACCCATTCGTGTTCGCGCGTGTAGCGATATGCAGCGGGATATGCCATAAGTGTTTACCTTTCATTGTATGTCGTTCAGGAAACGTAGCGCCGGAGAGCGTGGAACCAAAACCGGAAGTGTTTCTCTATTTCTATATTGGGCCTCATGAAAAAACCGCACCGGAATTTGAGAGGTGGAACCTCGCCATCGCGTGCTGCCGGTTCCGCAGACGGCAAGCGAAAGCCGGAAGACGGATTGTGATCCCAGCCTCCTCCGATACGACCTTCCATCATAAGGTGACCGCAAGCGAGCAGCAAATCCGGCCCATCGCAGCAAGCCCGGCTAGCAGGCGGCGCGCACCCAGTGTCCGGGTGAGGTTTCCACCAGTTCGCCGTCCTCGGCTGGAGCGTCGACTGTCCATGCCGCGAGTGGAGCGTCGCGCCGGCTGTGCATGGTAGGGACCGCCGCCAGCAGGCTTCGCGTATAGGCGTGCTGTGGGTTGGAAAAGATTTGCTTTGTAGGAGCAATCTCTACGATTTTTCCTCGCCGCATAACAGCCACACGCCCGGCCACCTGCGAAACCACCGCAAGATCGTGCGAGATGAACAGCAGCGCCGCATTGGTTCGTTCCTTCAGATGGCGCAGCAGCGCAAGAATCTGTGCCTGGACCGTCACATCGAGCGCGGTAGTGGGTTCGTCCGCAATCAGCAGCCTGGGGCGGTTGACCAGCGCCATGGCGATCATAATGCGCTGCCGTTGGCCCCCGGAAAACTGATGAGGGTAATCCGCGAATCGTTGGGCAGGTTCCGGAATGGAGACGGATTCAAGTGCATCCAGAACGCGCTGGCGAACTTCTTTTCCAGATACTCCAGGCTGATGCGCGCGTATCGCTTCTGCGATTTGCCGTCCAATGGACATCACCGGATTGAGCGCCATCATGGGATCCTGAAAGATCATGCTCGCGTCGCGTCCGCGGTGTGCCCGCATGGCTCGCTCCGGAAGCTGGAGCCAGTCTTGCTGCTCAAACCGGATGCTCCCGGCAACCTTTGCCCGCGGGTCCAGGAGCCGCAGAATCGCGAGCGAGGTAACAGATTTGCCCGACCCGGATTCCCCCACCAAGGCAAACGATTCTCCGGCTGCAATGGAAAAGCTGACGTCATCGACGGCTTTGTGCTGTGCGCCGTCGGAGTTGAAAGTGACGGAGAGATGATCGACCTGCAAGAGAGAATGCACCGGCTAATCTTAGCCGGTCAAGACCATCCAGTGCGCGAACGTTCTTTCCTTCGCGTCGGCCGGCTTTTACGTCATCTCCGTTCTGCCGCAAATCTGCATCTTTTAAGAGAGGGTGTGGCGTGGAACGCAATCCCCCGGATCGACAAAACGCACGTTCTCAGGAGAAGGAAGAATGAACCTTAGAAGAATTCTCGCCATCTGCGCTATCGGGTTGTTCGCGTTGCAGGCGCATGGCCAGCAATCCGGAAATAATCCGAATTCGCTTATCAATATCCATGTTTCGCAAAATCTTCCGACGGTAAATTATCACGCGACCGGGTCGACCAAGGTGAACTTTGTTGGAACGCCCTTGCTTCCCCGCGCCGACGGAGATGCCAAGATTGCAGCGCAGGGAACCAGCCTGCGCATTCAGGCGAATTTCAAGGGGCTCGTCTCGCCGCAAACCTTTGGCCCGGAGTATCTGGTGTACGTTTTATGGGCGATCACGCCGGAAGGCCGCGCGACGAACCTTGGCCAGCTTGATGTGAAGGATGGGAAGAGTCAGATGGATGTGACCACCAAGCTCCAGACCTTCGGGTTGATGGTGACAGCCGAGCCTTATTTCGCGGTGAGCTTTCCCAGCGAAAAGGTTGTGCTGGCCAACTCCGTGCGCCACAATACGAAGGGCACAGTTGCAGAGGTGAACGCCAACATGGCGCTGCTGCAACGCGGAAATTACTCTGCCGCGCATCTGCCGCCCTTTTCCATGGATCCGAAGGTTCCGTTGGATCTTTATCAAGCGCGCAATGCCGTGAGGATCGCCAAATACGAGCAGGCCGCCCAGTATGCGCCGGCCGCGCTGGCCAAAGCCGAAGCCGACCTGCGCCAGGCCGAGGACTATCAGCACCGCAAGCAAAAGAAAGCCGTTCACACTCTGGCGCGGCAAGCGGTGGAGTCAGCCGAAGATGCGCGCGCCATCGCAGTGAAACATCTGCAGGAGCAAACGATCGCGCAGCAGCAGCAGGCCCAGCAGCAGCAGGCGCAGCAGGCCCAGCTCCAGGCGCAACAAGCCCAGCAGCAAGCGGCGCAGGCCCAGGAAGAGGCGAAGCTGAACGCGGAAAAGCGCGCGCTGGCTCAGCAGAAACAGGCGCTGGCCGAGCAGCAGGCCTCTGCGGCGCAGGCGGCAAAGCAGCAGGCCGAGGCGCAGGCGCAGAGCGCGCAGCAGGCGGCGGCGAAAGCGGAGGCTGAAAAGCAGCAACTGCGCGCACGTTTGCTCCAGCAGTTCAATCAGGTGCTTCCTACGATCGATACGCCACGCGGACTCCAGGTGAACTTAGGCGATGTGCTGTTCGACACCGGCAAAGCGGACCTGAGGACAACGGCCCGGGAATCGCTCGCAAAGCTTTCCGGAATTGTGCTGAACTATCCGACGCTGCAGCTTGCCGTTGAGGGATACACCGACAGCACGGGCAGCCCGGAATTCAATCAAACGCTTTCCGACAAGCGGGCCGAGGCTGTCCGCAATTACCTGGTTTCGCAGGGCTTGAATCCCAATTCGATTACCGCGAAAGGCTTCGGCGAGGCGTCTCCGGTGGCCGATAACAGCACAGCCGCTGGCAGACAGCAGAACCGGCGCGTGGAGATTATCGTCTCCGGCAATGTGATCGGGACGAAGATCGGCAGCCCTCAACCGTAGATGTGTTTTCTTGCGAATCTGGCGCGAGTCACGCATGCGTCTGTTCCCCGAAGAACAAATGCATGCGTGGCAATACGCTTCCGGCGCCGGATATTGCTGAGGTCCCGCTATCTCGACCAATGTTTCCCAAGCAGTAATGCCGAAAGGAACACATCCGCAGATTGCGTCTGACGAATATTCTTCCATGCCCGGAATGCGTTATCAGCCTTCTCAATTTGATTCAAGGCGTCTTGGCGCGAGATGGTGCGACCCAGATCATAGTCGGCGTAATGACGTTCCTGTTGCAGGCTGACAAACGCAGTGGCAACAGCCACTATTTCCGGAGGCAAGGGGACAGAAAGCAGCGCCGTGAGGTTTTCTGGAGGATTTGCATTTGCAAAGCCCTTGCATGCCTGGAGCATATCGTTATGAACGAATGACCTATGCCACCGGAACTGCAATTCTTTGGGGAACGGAGGGCAGAAGCGTTTTACCGCGTCCGCGACCAGCAGATGGAAGAGCGCATAATAAGCTGCAGAGACTGACCGGCGCAAGCTGGCCCGTCGAGGCCTTCCCGTTTCACGCAACGCCAAGTGCTTGGCCTGCTCCAGCAAGTCTTGGGCGTAAGCCATAAATTTCTAGCGTACTTCTTCAATGCGGACGTACGGCCAGCGGGAGAGTTTTTTCGCCAGCACTTGCCTCTCAACCTCATCTGCAAATTTCCTGAGCGCAACGACTTTTTGCCGGGAAGGGCTGTTGTCTTTCGTAACTCCGAGATAAATCCAGAGAGCCGGGTCCCCTGTGTGGTCCTCCCCAATTTCAACCCGGTACTTCTTAACGTGTGGAGGCTTCTGGGAGTCGAGTGCCCTCATGATTTCGGCGACCTCCTTTTCCTCAGGGTCGAGTGTCACACGATTTTGGGTTGCAGCTCTCATACCGCGATTATATTGTCATCCTCGACCCACTGAGGGAAGGGATCGGCCTTAATGTCAGGATCTGCATAAAACTTCTTTCCTAGGACTCAGAGCTTCTGCGAAAATAGATCGTGCCCACCCTGTACGACCCAGCGTCCCAATCAACCCAAGGAGCCGCGTCCATGTCGGCAAAATATGTTTTCGTCACCGGTGGAGTTGTGTCCAGCCTGGGGAAAGGTCTGGCTGCCGCCTCTATCGGCTGTCTGCTGGAAAGCCGTGGTCTGCGCGTCAATCTGATGAAATTCGATCCCTACCTGAACGTCGATCCGGGAACCATGTCGCCGTTTCAGCATGGCGAGGTTTTCGTCACGGATGACGGTGCGGAGACGGACCTCGACCTGGGCCACTATGAGCGCTTCACGCACGCCCGGCTGTCTCGCGACAACAACCTGACGACGGGACGGATTTACGAACAGATCATCACCAAGGAACGGCGCGGCGACTATCTCGGCAAAACGGTCCAGGTGATTCCGCATGTGACCAACGAGATCAAGAATGCGATGCGCAAAGTGGCCGCCGATACAGATGTCACCCTGGTGGAAATCGGGGGGACAGTCGGCGACATCGAGTCGCTGCCGTTTCTTGAAGCGATTCGCCAAATGCGTCAGGAGCTTGGCCGCGAGAACACGATTTTCATCCACGTCACGCTGGTGCCGTGGATTGCCGCAGCGCAGGAGTTGAAGACCAAGCCCACGCAGCACTCGGTCAAGGAACTGCTTTCGATCGGAATCCAGCCGGACGTTCTGCTCTGCCGGACGGACCGTTTTCTTTCCCGCGAAATGAAATCCAAAATCGCACTGTTCTGCAACGTGCAGGAGCAGGCGGTCGTGACGGCCAAAGACGTTTCCTCCATCTATGAAGTGCCTGTGGTTTTTGCGCAGGAAAAAGTGGACGAGCTTGTATTGAGATATTTGCACCTGCAGGCGGAAGAGCCGAAGCTGGAAAGATGGCGGGAACTGGTGGACCGCTGCTATAACCCGAAGGACGAAGTCTCCATCGGCATCGTTGGGAAGTATGTGGAATATGAGGACAGCTACAAGTCGCTGAAGGAAGCGCTGGTGCATGGCGCGCTGGCCCATAACCTGAAGTTGAAAGTTACCTGGATTGAGGCCGAAGGCCTGGAAACGAAGGACCGCAGCTATGAAAACCAGCTCGAAGGGTTCGATGGAATTCTGGTGCCGGGCGGCTTTGGCAAGCGCGGCATTGAGGGCATGTTGAACGCAATCCGCTATGCGCGTGAAAATGAGGTCCCATATTTTGGCATCTGCCTGGGGATGCAGACGGCCTGCATCGAATATGCCCGCAACGTGTGCGGGCTGGAGGGAGCCAATTCAAGTGAGTTCGATCCTGCGACGCCGCATCGCATTATCTACAAGTTGCGTGAGCTGACGGGCGTAGAGGAAATGGGCGGCACGATGCGTCTGGGCGCGTGGCCATGCATGCTGGAGAAGAACTCTCGTGCGGCGCGTGTGTACGGCAAAACTGAAATCAGCGAACGTCACCGTCACCGCTATGAATTCAATCGGGAATATGAAGCGGTGTTGACGAGCGCCGGTTTGCGCATCACCGGAACCACTCCCGACGGCACCTATGTCGAAATTGTGGAGATTCCGGAGCACCCGTTTTTTCTGGGATGCCAGTTTCATCCGGAATTCAAGTCCAAGCCGCTGGAGCCGCACCCACTGTTCCGCGACTTTGTCGCCGCAAGTTATCGGAACCGTCTGCAAAGAAGGGGAAGGCAGGAGCAGCGTGAAATGGCGGAAGTGCAGCGCGTGGCGCCATGAGCACAGAATCTTAATTTTTCCGGGCGGCGAATCCGGTAGATTTGGCTGGTGCCAATTTATCCCACTCCAGCCGCAAACGGCGCGGCTGGAATGGGGCACCCGCACCCGCTCTATCCAAAAGCACCCGCACTATCCAAAAATCTGATACCCGATTCAAGAAAGTTCCAGGTTCCTCTTATGTCGATTTTGCACGTCATCATTTTGGCAATCGTTCAGGGCATGGCGGAACTGCTTCCTGTCTCCAGCTCCGCACATGTGGTGGTTGCGGAAAAGCTGATGGGAATGGACCCGTCGGCTCCGCAGATGACGCTGCTGCTGGTGATGCTGCACACCGGAACGATGTTTGCCGTGATCGCCTACTTCTGGACGCAATGGCGGCGCGCCTACTTCCATGACCGGGAAACGTTTCGGACAATCGCTCTGCAGATCCTTGTGGCCACTTTTTTTACTGGACTGATCGGCGGTGGGCTGATTGAAGCCATTGAAAAGCTGGCGTTCCCCAGGGCGAAGCACGCGGAAATCGAGCAACTGTTCGGGCGGCTGGACCTGATCGCGCCGGCGCTCGCGATAGCCGGAATCCTGATCCTTATCGCGGGTTGGAAGCGAAGGAACGCACACCTGGACACTCCACGGGATGCGGGCACGGGAATGAACACCGCGCAGGCTGGCTGGATCGGCGCCGTGCAAGGGCTATGTCTTCCGTTTCGAGGGTTCTCCCGGTCCGGCGCGACTATCTCGACCGGAATGTTGCTGGGTGTCACGCGAAACAAAGCGGAAGTGTTCAGCTTTGCGCTGGCTGTTGTTCTGACGCCCCCGGCGATCGCGCGGGAGGTCATGCGGCTGGTGAAAGCCGAGCACCTCTCCGGCGGGAGCGTTGTGGCGGCGGCAATGATGCCCAGCCTGCTGGGCGCGCTGTTCGCGTTCATTGCCGGATTGCTCGCGCTCAGGTGGCTCAGCCGATGGCTGGAGACCGGCCGCTGGCATTGGTTCGGCGTGTATTGTCTGGCCGCCGCCGGCGTGGTAGCGTACCTGCATCACATGGGATATTGAGTTCCCGACGAGGCTGGCCGAGTCTCGCGCCTATCCAACCATTTGGAACGGCATGGCAACGTGGAAAAGGATTGCTGCCGGGCGGCAGATGAAAAACCTGGGACGTGCGAGGTAATGCGCGGGATGGCAGGACATGTTCCCTGACGTGTGAAACGTCGATCCGGCGGGAGCGCCGCGCGGGACGAGGTTCTCAATGAGCAGTTTGCAGCCAAGGTCGCTGAAAACAGCCTTGCGGATTCTGCTGCTATGCGCGACTTTTGCAACCTCGATTGCCCTGACTGCCTGCGGAAGCGGAACGGGCGGAAATCAATTCTCTCAAAGCGCATCCACAATAGCCTCAGTCACGGTAGCTTGCAAACCTTCCACAGTAGTGCCGGGTGGGACCTCGCAATGCAGCGCAGCGGTCCAGGGCTCAGGCAACTATATCTCTGCGGTCTCGTGGACTGTCAGTAAAGGTACCATCACTCCCACCGAGCTATTCACTGCATCGGCTGCGCCCGGTACCGTGACTGTCACAGCAACCAGTGCACAAGACCCGAGCAAGGCTGGGACAGCGAAGGTTGTGGTGCAGCCGCCTGCCTCGAGCGTTACCTCGGTTTCCGTAACATGCAGCCCTTCCGTTGTTGCTCCAGGCGCAACGTCGCAATGCGGCGCGACCGTCCAAGGGAGCGGGACCTATAGTTCCGCAGTCAGCTGGTCGGCAAGCGCGGGAACGATCAGCTCAAGCGGAACTTTTACCGCACCCTCCGCGCAGGGTTCCGTGACCATCACGGCCACCAGCACGCAAAACACGGGCCTGACCGGTACCGCAACGATCATGGTCCAGCTCCAGGTACCGCAGAGCAAGCACGTGGTGATGGTGATGGAAGAGAACCAGAGCTACTCGACCGTTGTAGGCCAAACCGGCGTCTGGCCGAATCTGAACAAACTGATCGGCAGTGGTGCGCTGCCCACCAACTACTACGCCAGCACGCACCCCTCGATCGGCAACTACTTTATGCTGACGACCGGACAAATTTTGACCAACGACGACAACTCCACGACGGTCTGGAACGTGGATAATCTGGCGCGGCGAATGCTGAGCGCCGGCGTCTCGTTCCGGGTCTACGCGGAAGGCATTACGCGGGGATATCTGGGCGGCAACACGGGCCTTTACGTCATCCGGCACAATCCCTTCGCCATGCTTTCTGACGTCGCCGATAACTCTCAGGTTGCGAACCAAACCATCTGGCCGTTCACGCAATTCGCGATCGACCTGGCCAACGGAACGCTACCTGAATTTTCATTTGTCGTTCCTGATGTCGATGACGATGCGCACAATGGAACACCGCAGCAGGCCGACGCCTGGCTCCAGGCGAATGTGGTCATTCCGCTCTCCAGTGACCCGGCATTCCAGCCCGGAGGAGACGGATTGCTGATCGTAGATTTCGATGAAGCGGCCATCAGCGATACCTCCTACGGAGGAGGTCATGTCTCTCCCGTTCTGTGGGGACCCAACGTAAAGCCAGGCTTCACTCAGACATCCACCACCGTGTATCAGCACCCGAGCATGCTGCGGACCGTGATGGAGTCGCTCCAGTTGATGAATCCGCCAGGTGCCGCTTCCACCGCGCCTTCCATGGCGGAGTTTTTCATCCAGAAGTGAGGCATACGTCAGACGAACGGGAAAGACGGGAGAATTGGGACTATGATGAAGCGCGAAGAGGATCGCGAATGAAACTGTATGGAATATGTGCAGCGTTGTTGCTCTCCGGAATTCTAAGCGGACCGGTCGTCGCGCAGACCAATGTTCAGGAAAACAAGCAGACACAGCGGCAGCTTAAGCAGGCCCACAAGGCCGACAAAGCGCAGGCAAAGGCTGACAAGGCTGAGCGCAAAGCCGCCAAGAGCAAGAAGGTAAAGAAAGCGGCAAAGGCGCAGGACAAGGCCAATCGTGAGGCAGGGGCTGTGCCGCAATAGAATTCCCGCGGCATCCTCGGGCATGTGAGCGCTGGATGATGCGGCGCACCGGATGATGCGGCGCACCGGCAAAGCTGCTAGGGATTGGTGTTGCCCTTGATGCTCTGGAACTCCTTCATCTCCCGGGCAGCTTCGGCAAGCTTGCCCTGTTTCCGGTAAATCCCCGCAAGGCCGAAGTGTGCTTTGGCCGACAGGTCGGAATTCGCTTCAATCCGGAGCAGGTGTTTCCACGTCGCCTCTGCTCCCACCGTGTCTCCGTTCAGAGACTCAGCTTTTCCTAAGTCATACAGAATTTCCGGCATGTCCGGCTGCAGTTTGTCGGCGCGAGCGAGTTCAGCCTGCGCCTGACGAATCTTCCCATTGGTCAGCAGCGCATCTCCCAGTCGATAGGCTGCTTCCGCATCTCCGGGCCGCAGGGCGGCTTCCGCCTGAAATTGCTGCTCGGCCTGGGGCCATTGCTGCGCGCTCGCATAGATTTTGCCCATGGCCAGGTGGGCGCCAGGAAGTTTCGGCTGCAATTGCAAGGCGGTCTGGTACTCTTTTTCCGCATTGGCGGCGCGCTGCAGTCCCCAATAATTCTCGGCGAGCGCCTCATGAGCGGGAGCGGAATTGGGATGGGTCGCCAACAGGGCATCGCCGGCCTGCTTGGATAACAGGCCAGCCGCGCGGGACAGGGAAAAGAGCAGTTGCGGATCGTTCGGATGATCTTTCAATGCCGCTTCCAGACTGACGATCGAGTTCTCCAGGTCACCGGCTTCCAGTTGCGCAATGCCGAGAGGCCCTTGCAGGCCCGCGGCCTTCAGGTAAGGAATGGCCTGGGTAGAATATCCCTGCGCCAGCAACGCCACTCCCAACATGCCTTTTGCGCCTTCAATGTTTTCATCCAGTTGAATGGCGCGTCTGAGTGCCGGAATCGCCTTCGCATAGCTGCCCTGTTCCATGTAAACCGTCCCCAGGTCCACATACGCGGGAGCGAATTCGGGATCCAGCCGGGTAGCGGTCTGAAACTGCTGGATGGCGGCGCCGTGCTGACCCTGCTGCTCCGCTGCGATTCCTGCCTGCACGTGCTGGACCGCTTCCGCGGAGCCGGTCTGGGTTTGTCCTGTCATTGCCAGAAACAGGAGCAGGTGCGTGATCATTATTGCGCCTCCTTGACGGTCAAAAACTGGTCGGCTCTTACGTTCTTCAGCACTTGATGAATCCCGGAAGGCCAGAATATTTCGACCGACGCAGTTCTGTCCGCGCCCAGGCCGAAATGTACTCTCTTGTCGCTGGCGGAAAGGTAACTTCCCGCGGTGGTGACGTTCTGCGTCTGGCCATTGACCACGACGCGGCTTCCAATTCCATCACGATTGCTTTTGGCGCCCACCAGAGTGAGTGTGAGCCAATGGTTGCTGCTGTCCTGATTCATAAAGACCTCCGGCCGCGCTCCCAGCACACCCATCACAACGTCCATCCTGCCAGTGTTCCGAAGGTCGCCAAAGGCTGCCCCGCGGCCGGCCACCGGTACAGACGTGCCGGCATCGGCGCGCTGGAAAACACCTTTGGAATTGAGCGCCAGCATGGGAGGTTCCTTGTAATGCATGGAAGGATTGATCTTTTCCACGTTATCCATCACATGGCTCTGCGCGACGAAGATGTCTTTCCATCCATCGTTGTTGAAGTCCACAAATCCGACCCCCCAGCCTGAGCTGGCCGCCGAAAGTTTTGCGAGGCCCGTCTGCAGGCTGCGATAGCTGAATGAGCCGTTGCCATCGTTGTGATAGATCGCGTAGATCTGCTTGGCCAGGTTGGTCACAATCAGGTCCGGTTTGCCGTCGTTGTCGTAATCGCGGAAATCCACGCCCATGCCCGCATAGGGATTGCCATCATCGCTCAGCGCAACTCCGGCCTCTTCCGCACGCTCGGTGAAAGTTCCGTTGCGATTGTTATGAAAGAGAAACTCCTCCATCCCGTCGTTCGCGATAAAAATATCGGGATAACCATCCCCGTCGTAATCGGCAAAGGCGACTCCTAAGGACCGGCCTTTTTTGGCGGCAATCCCTGAGGCTTTACTTACATCGGCAAACGTGCCATCGCCGTTGTTGTGGTAAAGGATGTTTGTGGTTGCCGGGAAAGCTCCCGGTGGACAATAGGTGACCCAGGAGCCGCCGCACGCCTTATTATGCGCCGGGTCCCACTGCATATAGCGCGTCACAAGCAGATCGAGATGACCGTCGTTATCGTAGTCGAAGAAGCCGGCGGAAGCAGACCATCCGCCGGCAGCGACTCCGGCCTTTGCAGTCACGTCGGTAAAGGTGCCGTCTCCATTGTTGTGGTAAAGAGTGTCTTTTCCGTAGTTCGTGACATAGATGTCCGGGAAGCCATCGTTGTCATAATCGCCAATGGCGACACCCATTCCATAATTTCCATCGCCTGCATTCGCCAGTCCGGCAGCTTTGGTCACGTCGGTGAAGGATCCATCTCGATTCTGCCGGTAGAGCCGGTTCCAGTACTTCGGGAGACTGCGCTGGAAGTTGTAGGGCGCGTGCATGGATGGAGTCAATTGGCCGCTATTCACAAGAAAAACATCAAGCAGCCCGTCGTTGTTGTAATCCAGGAGCGCGACTCCGCCGCCCATCGTCTCGATCAGATATTTTTTGGGAGTTGGAGAATTCTGGTGAAGAAAATCAATTCCGGCTGGAGTCTTGACCCGAAAAATTCCCACCGCAATCGACGTGGCGACTGCGGCAGCCAACCAAAGCCTGAACATCTAAAGCGACTCCTGAACCGTGCAGGGCAGAAAAGCCCCGTCCACCGGCAATAGCTCCAGTTATACCAGTTGAACGCGGACGCGAAGGGTGAACCAGGCTGCTCGCGAGTGATGCAATACTAGGTCGAAGCAGTGCTCTGCGGGGCACCCGATGCGCTTAGGCAAATCGTCCCATGAGCAGCGGCGCTCGAAAGGATTGCAACCTCATGGCCATCCCATCCGCCTCCAAACGCCACATCGGAATCTGGCAGCTTGTCTTCCTGGTTCTGATCAGTACAGCCGCGTTTTCTCAGGATTCCCGTTCAGCAGGCGCTGCGGCGCGGCAGGCAAAACTGGCAGAGCTCGACAGCCAGCTTCGAGTGGGGACAGAGTTCTTCCTCAACCGGACCGATACCAAGGCTTCTGTCGATAAGCAGTTTGCGTTGATGCACGCCACCGGGCTGACGCTGGTGCGGATCTTTGTGATCTGGGACGACGTGGAACGGAAGCAGGGTGTCTGGAATTTCGAAGCCTATGACTGGATTTACGATGCCGCAGCCCGAAACGGCATTCAGATCGCAGCGACATTGTGCCCGGAGGACCCTCCCGGCTGGATGCGGAAGACGTCCTTCTATCACAACCGCGTGAACCTGAACGATCCAGCGAATCGTGCAGCCGCCGCGGTGTACCTGCGGCATGTTGTCGGCAGGTACAAAAACAATCCTGCGCAAGGTGTCTGGCTGCTGATGAATGAACCGACCAAGTACGATACGGAGCCGAGCACGTTTCTCGCCTTTGGGGACTGGCTGAAGGCCAGGTATGGAACCATCGATGCGTTGAATCGAAGCTGGTTCCGGCCCCTCGACCATTTCTCTCAGGCGAAAATCACGGATGAGCAACTGAAATCCTATTGGACGGATTACCACGCGCTGATCGACTGGAAAAACTTCAACGTCGATAACCTGATCGCTCAGTTGACCTGGGTTCGGCAGCAGGTGGAGGCGATCGATCCCAATCACCCCACGCATTTCAACGTGACGGAGCCCACCGGAGACGCGGTGGGGCAGGACGTCTGGAAAGAAAAACGCGTTCCCGACATTCTTGGCGTCTCGATGCATGCCGCCTGGGTATTTCCCTCAGCTACGCCAGAAAGTGATTACGGAGAGCTGTACGCGTACCGGTTGGATCTGATTGCGGACGCCAGCGGGGCACCGCCTGCTAAGCCTTTCTGGGTGACTGAGCTGCAGAGCGGGCCTACGATTTTTACCGGGAAATTCCCGTTGTATACGACTCCGGGCGATCTGAGGCGCTGGATGTGGGACTCCTATGGCGCGGGCAGCCGCGCCGTCATCTTCTGGCTATGGGATCCCCGCGTAGGCGGGACGGAGGCTGGCGAATGGGGCCTGGTGAGTCTGGATGGCACGCCATCGAACCGGGTCCCGGCTGTAAAGGCCGTGGCTGAAGCACTGCAGCGCAACCCCTGGCTAGCCAAGGCGCGTCCGCAGCCAGCCAAAGTCGCCATTCTTTACAATCGCGAAGCTCAGATCATGATCCACCTGGACGGTCGAACGCAACATCGGGAGGATGAAGTGTCCGAGTCCCTCCGGGGCTGCTATCTGGCTCTGCATCGCGCCCACGTAGCCACCGAGTTTGTGGACCTTGACCAGTTGAAAAGCGGGGCCGTGCAGAAGTTTCCGGTTCTTTACATTCCCTATTCCTACGCATTGGACGACCACGCCATCGCAGCTCTCCAAGCTTACGTCCGCAATGGCGGCACGCTCTGGGCCGACGGCCTGACCGGATGGAAGAACGCTACCGGGGAAATTCGACCCACGATTCCGGGCGACATGACCGATTTGTTCGGGATCCATGCGCCGGATATTTACCCCGTGCAGCCGCAGAACCCTTACTCCGTAACCAGCCAAAAGGAGCAAGGCGGTGAATTATGGAAGCTGCCCATGGACCTGGACGGTGCGGACGTGGTTTTGCGGACCCGGAGCGGCAAGCCTTTTGAAGTGAGGCATCGTTTCGGTAAAGGGCAGGTGTATTACTTTGAGTCCGCGGTCTCGCTGGCCTATGCGCGCAGACTGAACCCTGTAGTTCAGCAATGGATCGTGCAGCCTGCGAGGGAAGCATCCGCAACGCAAACGATATCCATGCAGGAAGGCTCCCGGAAAGTGCTGCTGCGCGGCCTTGTTCTTCCGGATGGCGACGCGGCTGCCATCCTTACCAATTGGGGCGACGCGGAGACGGCCAAGGTCAGCTTCCTGGGTGCGTACACCGTAAGCGATGCGTGGAATGCGGAGAAGGTCGAAGTGGTGCGGACGGACGGCAAAACGATCGCCACCGTTCCTTTGCCGGCAGGGGGGAATGCAATTCTGCGGGCAGTTGCGGTTTCAGGAAAATAGCGGGGACTGGAACGATCAGTCCAGACCGCTGAGCAACGGGATGGCGCCCAGAAGCGCGGCGTTGTTCCCAAGTGCCGCAGGCAGGATCGAGACGCTGCCACTGGGCGTCCAGGAATACTTTTCCACGTAATCCCGAATATAAGGCAGGATGACTTCGCCGCTCTTCATCACGCCTCCGCCAAAAATTACCCGCTCCGGCCCATAGGCATGGATCAGGCCGACCGTTCCACATGCCCACACGTGCAGACAGCGGTTTCGGATTTCCAGGGAGACGCGATCGCCCTCCAGAGCAAGTTCGAAGAGCGAGCGGAACGTCAATTTTTCGAGTTCGGCGAGGCGGCTGGATGCAAAGTCCGGCCATTCCCTTGCAATGGTGGGAAGCGCCCATTCCGATGCCTCGGCTTCCACGCAGCCGTAAGCGGGGCAAGAGCATTTTCTGCCGCTGAAGAGCGCGGGCAAATGGCCGCCGATGCAGCCTCCCTGCACCTGACGCGTGCGATACGGCTTGCCTCCGGCCAGGACGGCGCCCCCGATTCCGGTGCCCAGGGTGATCATGACGACATCCATCGCGCCTTGCGCGGCGCCGGCGTACCACTCTCCCAGCAGCGCCACACGCGCATCGTTGTCCATGGCGAAACGGAGGCCAAACTCGGCCATGCACCACGCTGGGAGGTCGATTCCGGGAGCGTCTTCGTATTTTCCGTTGGTTGAAACCACGCGGCCCGTTTTGCTGTCGACCATGCCGCAGAAGCTGAGGACATAGCCGCAACAATCACCCACCGAAACGCCGGCCTGCTCCAGCAATTCGAAGGTGATCTTCTTGAAAACAGGCAACCATGGAGCCAACCCGCCGGTGCTGTCGATTGCAAAGGCCCTGGAGGCCAGGATGCGACGATCTTCGACTACGGCCACGGTTGCGTGGGACCCTCCGAGGTCGATCGACACAGCTCTTCGGCATTTAGTTGAGATCGCGTGCATCATCTCGGAAGTCCAGGCATTCCTCCAAAGAGACACTCTATAGCAGCGGTGGGAACGATGTCACTGAGAACAGATCCGCTTCCAGGCTTGGGGTCCGCAGGCAAGGACTGCGCAAAATAATGTTCACTGTTCAGGCGCCAAGCGGGTAAGATGGCCTGCAGTTTTCGCAATCGCTTGCACGATGCATTGCAAGCGGACGCCGCCCCACTTCTCAAACGGACGGCGTGGAACAACGCGAAGCGGCTAACTTGGGAGAAGTACTGGTGGAGAAAAGAGTTACGCTTCGCGACGTGGCCAAACGTCTCGGAGTTTCGACAGGAACGGTAAGCCGGGCGCTCCAGGACCATCCGGCCTTGAACCCAATTACGAAGGCGCGTGTGCTGCAGATGGCCAACAGTCTGGGCTACCGGCCAAATCTGGCAGCAAGGTTCCTTTCCTCACGGCGGCGTCTGGTCATTGGGGTAAATACTCCCAGAGACCCGGCCTTTTTCTATGATCAGGTCAGAAAAGGCATCGACCAGGAATCTGCTCCCTTCCAAATGACGGGCGTGGAGGTCCAGCACAGGATGTTTCCGCGCGTGGGCGTCGGGGAGGAGGAAGCATTCGAGTCGGCACTGGATGCCAAGGTGGACGGCCTGATTGTGGTTCCAGGGGGCTCCCGAAGCCTGAAAAGCTGCATTCGGCGCGCCTCCCAGATGAAGATCCCGGTGGTCTGTCTCATTTCGGACGTGACTGCGGCGCGCAAGCTCGTCAGCGTGTCCGTGGACGCGAGCGCCAGCGGAGCCTTGGCGGCGGAGCTGATGGGCCGCTTTCTGGTGGGGAAGGGGCAGGTAGCGGTCACGAGCGGGGATCTGACCGTCTCCGACCACCGCGGGAAATGCACCGCTTTCGAGCGAACCATTCGTGCGCAATTTCCTGCAATGGAGCTATTTCCCCCCATCGAAAATCACGATTCCGAATGTGAAGCATACGAAAAAACCCTCCGCCTGATCGATTCCCATCCAGACATCGACGCCGTGTACATCAGTACAGGGAATGGACTGCCAGTTCTGCAGGCTCTGGAAGAGAGGAATCTTTTTGGAAAGATCACAGTGTTGTCCACCGACCTGTATCCCGAACTGATTGAAAAGATCCAGGAGGGCGCCGTAGCGGGATCGATGTATCAGCGGCCGGCAACGCAGGCTCGCATTGCGTTCCGCCTGTTGTACGAGTTTCTGTATGAAGGAGCTTGTCCGCCCGCCAGGGTCACCCTGGCGCCATTGCTGGTGATGCGCGGCAATCTCAATTGTTTTCACGGCGAGGATCCCCGGTGAAAATTGCGCGATTTCCGCACGCACTTTGGCGCCCGGCAGACGCATTCCGGCATTCCGGATCACACCGAAACCCCAGAAAACAGTGAGTTTCGGGATGAGTGACCAACTTGATCCCGCTTTATGCAAGCGATTGCGCGATTTTTCTTGACAGTCGTATGCGCCGTCCTTTAACACTGGAGGCCGGGAAAGAACCCTTCGTTGAGATGGAACCGGAATTTGCCGGAGGATGGCCCTGTCCATCCGCTTTGCCGCGATCCAACACACGCAACGAGATTTGCGGTGTGCCGACACATGATTCGCTGCTCCGCCACTCCGCCCGGACGAACAGGGAGGCGGTCCGGAGCAGCAAAACGATTTCTCCAGGGGGCAAGATGAACTACAGCAATCACACCAAAAGCACTCGTCTGACCGGTGCCGGAAGGGCAGGTTCCCAACAGTCAGATGCACATATTCAGGGCTCTGGCGCGGCAACGAAGATGTTCCGCTATGCCGGCATGGCGTGCGTACTCGCAGTCCTGCTGTTTTGCAGCATGTACACGCTTGCTCAGACGACCGCTGGCACAATTCTCGGCAACGTGACGGAACAGTCCGGCGCGGTCGTCCCCGGCACACAGGTAACGCTGACCAACATTGGCACCGGCCAGACCGTAGATACGGTCACCAACGGCTCAGGATTCTACAAGTTCGTTAATGTTCCGCCAGGCAGCTATCGCGTCATAGTCAGCAAGGAGGGCTTCAAGACCGTCACCCGCGAACCCATCGATCTGCAGGTGGAAGGTTCCGTGCAGATCAACCTCGTGCTTGAAGTGGGTAGCCAAAGCCAGAAAGTTACTGTTACTGCGAGAACGCCACTGATCCGCTCGGAAACGACCTCACTCGGCCTGGTCGTCGATCAGCGTGAAACCACAGAACTTCCACTGAACGGTCGCAACCCGTTCAATTTGGCAGCCCTCACGCCCTCCGTTATTCAACAGGGGCAGGTGAATTCCACTCCGACCGGTCAGAATCCCTTCGGATTCGCGAACCTGCAGATTGGCGGTGGCTTCGCCAACCAGAGCGTGTCCTATCTTGACGGCGCGCCGCTGAACACCGAATACGACAACAACACCGCACTGGTGCCCACGCAGGACTCCTTGCAGGAATTCAAGGTGGACGTCAACAACCTCGGCCCGCAATATGGCCGTTTGGCCGGCGGCGCCATCCAGTTCCGCACCAAGTCGGGTACCAACCAACTGCATGGCAGTGCGTGGGAATTTCTTCGGAACAAGGTACTCGATGCCAACACCTATTTCAACAACCAGGCCCACATTGGTCGCGGAGCCTTCACCCAAAATCAGTATGGCGTGAACATTGGCGGTCCGGTCTTCATCCCCCATCTGTACGATGGTAGAAACAAGACGTTCTTCTTCGTCAACTGGGAGGGATTCGCACTGCGACAGGGTCAGACCTTCGTGGAAACAGTTCCGACGGCTGCGGAAGTCGGTGGAGACCTCTCCGAGCTGGCAACTCCCATTTACGATCCGCTGACAACCTGCGGCGCCTCACCGGGGGTCGCCTGCGCTCCCGGCCAGACGCTCTATGACCGCACCGCATTTCCCGGCGAGGTCATCCCCAAAAACCGGCTGAATCCGACGGCTGTGGCGTATCTTAAGACCTTCTATCCCGCTCCGAACACGGCCGGTGGGCCGGCGGGAGTCAATAACTTCACAGCCAATGCGAGCACCGGCGGGAACAATTATGAGACGGTCGTGCATATCGACCAGAACGTTTCCGACAAACAGCACATCAGCGCGCGGTATACCTACTGGTCAAACAAAAATCTACCGATCAATCCGTTAGGTACCGGTATTTGCCAAGACCGTTGCGCTGAAACCTTCTCGACAAACAACTTTATCTTTGACGATACCTACACCTTCAACAGCACCACCATTCTGGACATGAACATCAGTTACCTGCGGTTCGTTTACGATCGCACGGCACTCCTGAACAAGTTCAGTCTGACACAAATCGGAATGCCTGCCTCCTTGGCCTCCGAGGTCCAGTTTCCTGGGCCTCCGGTCATGAGCATTCAAAACTTCGATACCGCTGGAACCTTTGGCAGTCAGGGCGCCGATAGCACCATTACCAATGCCACGGACGACGATCGTATTGCCGGGAACCTGACGAAATTTGTCGGCAATCACACGCTGCAGTTCGGCGGTGAGTTCCTGCGCGCGACCTTCAACTATGCCCAGACCAACATTTCTTCCGGCGATTTCAACTTCAGCAACCAATTCACGGCGGCCAACGGCCAGAGCGGCGGCGGCGGACAGGGATTGGCGTCCTTCCTGCTGGGCTATCCCAACAGCGGCAGTGCTCTTACCGTAATTCCTGTCGCCGCGGAACAGTTGTATCCCGGAGTGTACGCAAATGACGATTGGCGCGCCTCTTCCAAGCTGACACTCCACTTCGGCCTTCGCTGGGAAGACAATTTGCAATTTACGGAACGGCACAACCGCGAGAGCTATTGGGACAGCAACGCAATCAATCCGTTGCTAGCAGCCAAAGGCATTAACCGGTATCCCGGCTCCGTAGAACTGGTCGCTTCTCCGACTCGCAGCTCTCGCTACCCCATTGATAGCTATCCCTATCAATTTTCTCCCCGCGTCGGACTTTCGTACGGCTTCACGCCCACTACCGTGTTCAGCATGGGTTACGGCATCTTCTGGCTGCCAACGGATATTGCGTTTGCGCTATCGCCCGCCAATGATTCCATCGACTCTTTCGGTACGCCCTTCAATGCGTCCATCAATAATGGATTGACTCCCGCGGCCGACTCACCCGCGAACGTGGGCAACCCTGGATTGGTCAACGGAACTGTTCCCAATGGCCTCAGTGATCCGTTCCCAGGCGGCATCATCGCCCCTCCGGGCCGCAATCCGAGCTTTCAAAAGATTCTGCTCGGAAATGGCGTGACGGAGGCTTTCCCGAAGAATCCGTACGCGTATACCCAGCAATGGAACGTTTCCCTGCAGCAACAGATCGGCAACAGCTTTGTTCTCGATATTGCCTACGGCGCCGCGAAGGGTACCCACCTGCCCTTCTACTCACTGCAGCACGATCAATTACCGGATCCCGATCTGAAGCTGGGCAACGCGCTGAACACCCCGGTTGCCAATCCTTTCTACGGGATCGTCAACCCCAACTACAGTCTGGGGGCTGCTACGGTCCCTGCCGGTCAACTGCTTCGGCCCATTCCACAGTACAACGGCGTCTCCAGCGCTGGGGCGGGAGAAGGCGACTCGACCTACAACTCTCTTCAGGTGACTGCCTCCAAGCGTTTCAGCCGCGGAGCATCCATCAATGCTGCGTATACTTTCGCCAAACTGATCAGCAACACGGATACCCTGACGGCGTGGCTGGAACCTGCGATTGCCGGCGCATATGGCGGCGTTCAGGACAACAACAATCTCAAGGCGGAAAAGTCGCTTTCCAGCGACGACGTGCGGAACAACCTGGTCATCGCCTATGTCTATGACCTTCCTGTAGGTCGTGGGTTAAAGTACGGTGGCAATATGGGCCGCCTGACGGATTACGCGATCGGCGGGTGGGGACTGGAAGGACAAACCATTCTGCAGAGCGGTTTGCCCCTCGGCTTTAGCACCAGCGAGAACCTGACCAACTCGTTTGGCGGCGGATCGCGACCGAATTACATCGCGGGTTGCCCCAAGCAGATCAACGGACCAGCCGTCAAGCGCTTGAATCACTGGTTTAACACCTCCTGCTTCACGCAGCCAGCACCATTCACCTTCGGCAACGAGCCGCGCAACGATGCGGAACTCCGTGCGGCGGGGATTGCCGACTGGGACAGCGCGTTATTCAAAAACTTCCCGGTAGACAAGAATGGTCGCGTCCAGGTGCAGTTCCGTGCTGAGGTGTTCAACCTCTTCAACCGGGTGCAGTTCGGCTATCCAGGTACGACCCAAGGAACGTCGAACTTCGGCGTAGTCAACTCGCAATACAACAATCCCAGGCTGTTGCAGCTTGCTTTGCGAATCAATTACTGATCCGCTCTGCAACATCGGTCAAAGCAAAGAGGTGGCGCGAGCCGCCTCTTTGCTTTTGGAGCGGCGTGGGGAACGATTTGCAGGCCTTGTTCCCGGCCCAGGGTGAGCGATGCCGAAAGAGAGCGGTAGCTGCCCGCACAGGAAACCCTCCTCCCGAGCTTCTCGTGAGCCAACTGCGGCATCCAAATCTTTTTGCGCTAAGTACAATCCCACCCCTCCCTTGAGGCATTCATGAGAAACCGTCCCACTGTTGCCCCGTGTTCCATTCAGATCAATGGAGCCCCATACGACGCCACGGCTGGAGAACCCCTTATCGATGTTTTGAATCGTGTCGGTAAGATCATTCCGCAGGTTTGCTATCACCCGCAGCTCGGTCCCATTCAGACCTGCGATACCTGCATGGTGGAGGTGAATGGGAAGCTGACCCGGGCATGCGGCACTCCTGTGGCCGCTGGCATGAACGTACTGACCGAGACCAACCGGGCGGACGTCGCGCAACGGGAAGCCTTCGATCGAATCCTGGGCAATCACATGCTTTACTGCACGGTGTGCGACAACAACAACGAGAACTGCACGGTACACAACACAACCGCATTGCTGCAGGTGAAACATCAGCAGAGGCCGTATCTCGAAAAGCCCTATCCGATCGATGCGAGCAATCCTTTCTACAGGTACGATCCAAACCAGTGCATTCTCTGCGGCCGATGCGTTGAGGCCTGTCAAAACGTTCAGGTGAATGAAACGCTTTCCATCTCGTGGGAGTCCGAGCATCCACGCGTTTTGTGGGATGGAGGAGAGACAATCGCCGGCTCGAGCTGTGTGTCCTGCGGGCACTGCGTCACGGTTTGCCCGTGCAACGCGCTGATGGAAAAATCCATGATCGGCCGCGCGGGCTTCTTCACCTCGCTGCCCACAAAGACGCTGGACCACATGATCGACGTGGTGAAGGGAATTGAGCCGGAGATCGGCTACATGCCTATTCTCGCGGTTTCCGAGATTGAAGCCAGCATGCGCAAGGAGCGCATCAAGAGAACGAAAACGGTTTGCACGTATTGCGGTGTAGGATGCAGCTTCGACGTGTGGACCAAAGATCGGCACATTCTCAAGATCGAGCCCGGAGAAGGCGCCGCGAACGGAATTTCCACCTGCGTCAAAGGTAAATTCGGCTGGGACTTCATCAACTCGGAAGACCGCCTGACCACGCCGATGATCCGCGACGGAAATCGATTTCGACCTGCCAGTTGGGCGGAGGCGCTGCAGTTGATTGCAGACAGGCTCTCAGCCATCAAGCGGGATCACGGCCCGGACTCCATTGGCCTGATCGCTTCCTCCAAGTGCACCAATGAAGAGAGCTACTTGATGCAGAAGCTAGCCCGCGCCGTCATTGGGACCAACAACATCGACAACTGCTCACGATACTGCCAGACCCCGGCAACCATGGGACTCGACCGCACGGTGGGCTACGGCGGCGATTCAGGCTCCATTACGGACATCGAGCACGCCGGGCTGGTGCTTATCATTGGCAGCAATACTTCGGAAAGCCATCCTGTGCTGGCCACGCGCATCAAGAGTTCGCACAAGCTGCATGGACAGCGGCTGATCGTGGCGGATCTGCGGGAGCATGAGATGGCAAAACGCGCGGACCTCTGGATGCGCCCCAATCCCAGCACCGACCTGGTATGGCTCTCCGCGGTTGCAAAGTACATTTTGGACCATGATCTGGGCAAACCCGAATTTGTGGAGCGCTGGGTGAACGGTTTCGCGGAATATCGAGAGAGTCTGGCGCCATTCACGATGGAATTCGCGGAACGGGTGACCGGCATCGCAGCTGCGACCCTAGAGCAGCTGGCCCACGAAATTGCCCGGGCCGACGGGGTTTGCATCCTTTGGGCCATGGGCGTTACTCAACATTGCGGGGGCTCCGACACCTCCACCGCGATTTCAAACCTTCTGCTGGTCACCGGGAACTATATGCGTCCGGGCGCGGGGGCCTATCCATTACGCGGCCACAACAATGTGCAGGGCGCCAGCGACTTCGGTTCCATGCCAAACGTCTATCCGGGCTACCAGAAAGTGGAGGATCCGGAGACCATTGCGCGATTTGAAAAAGGCTGGGGCGTCAAGCTGCCGACCACGAAGGGTCATGACAATCACGACATGATCGACGCGATTTTTGACGGGAAACTGAAGGCGCTCTACTTGAAAGGGGAGGACACCATCACCTCCGATGCGAATGAGAATCGCGTCTCGGATGCGTTCAAGCGAATTGAATTCCTGGTGGTGCAGGAAATCGTGATGAGCGAGACGGCGCGGTATGCGGATGTCGTTCTGCCTGCCAGCCCGAGTCTGGAGAAGGATGGAACCTTCACCAATACCGAACGCCGCATTCAGCGGTTGTATCAGGCGCTGGAACCGCTGGGGGAAAGCAAGCCCGACTGGAGAATCATCCAGGACATCGCCAACGCTCTCGGCGCGGACTGGAAATACGAGCATCCGTCGCAGATCATGGCGGAATGCGCTTCGCTGACTCCCCTGTTTGCCGGCGTGAGTTACGAACGGCTGGAGGGATATAAGTCTCTGCAATGGCCGGTGGCGGCAGACGGCTCCGACCAGCCCTTGCTGTTCAAAGAGAAATTTCCATTTCCGGATGGAAAAGCCAGGCTCTTCCCGCTGAAATGGGAGGAACCATGCCAGGAGGAAGATCCAGAATTCGATCTGCATCTGAATAACGGCAGACTCCTGGAGCATTTTGAAGCGGGGAACATGACCTTCCGTTCCGCAGGGATCATGGAAGAAACTCCGCATCAGTTTTTGGAAATTTCGCCGGAGCTTGCCGCCGAACGCGGCATCGAGACAGGGCGCTGGGTGCGTCTGCGGTCCAAGTTTGGCCAGACCAAAGTTCAGGTTTTAGTGACGGACCGGGTGCGCGGCAAGCAAGTGTATCTGCCTCTCAATTCCGTAGCGGAACCGGTGAATCGTTTGACCGGACCTCTGACCGACCGCGCCACCCATACGCCGGCCTACAAAGAGGCAACGGTGCAGATGATTCCGCTGCCCGAGCAAGGTGAGAGTCCACTGCCGCGCAACAATTTCAGGTTCGGCCACCCTACCCCCCAAAATGGAGTGGAGGTGCAGCGGAAATGGCGGCGTCCCGATTACTACATGCCGGGAACCGGAGCGGATGACAAGCTGGTGCAGATCGCGAATACCAAGTTGTAACTGAAATTAGGGAGAAGATCGTGGGAGAACCGATTCGCTTTAAAGTGCAACGGGACGAGCGTGAAGAGTTGTTCCGCAAGCTGCAAACAGCGCCAGCCGAGCACGCCGCCGCCCTGCTTGCTGCGTTTGAGCTGCTGCAGGAGGCGCACGATCATGGCGTGCTGGATACTTTGCGAGGCGCCATTGGAGCGGGAGAGACCTTTGTCAGCACGGCCGCGGGTTTCGCAAACACGCCGGAAGGTATTCGAACGATACGCAATTTGCTGGCGCTGGTTCGGCTTCTGGGTGAGGTGGACCCGTCCCTGCTGGACTCTGTGGTCCAGGCGCTGGGCCATGGGAGCCGGGGCCGTCAGGAATCGGCCGTGCCCCCGCCGCTGTGGCATTCGCTTCGGCGGCTCACCGGCAGCGGCAGCAGGCGCGCACTGGCCACCCTCGCGGATGTCGTGGAGTCGTTCGGAAATGAGCGTAATGGATCCGGCGGTTTCAACAGGCGCGGAAGCTCCTTATGGAACGGTGCGGCGGTACCGGTTTTCGGCGCGCTGGGGATTGTGGTCGCCGCCGCGCTTTGGATGAAACGCAAGAACTGAGCTCCTGGCTGCTGACACGTCACGGCCGGGTTTACGCCTGCATTGACGTCAAGGGAGCGCTGATGCTTTCCAGCGATTGGCGCTCCGCCTTGACCCCAAGAAATGCTTCCACAATCGCCGCCGCCACCATCAGCATCCCGGCAAAGAGATATCCCCAGAAAACGGAAAGCCGGGAACCGGTTCCAATCAGATATCCATAGAGCAGAGGCGCGGCCACGCCGCCGATCGTGGTTCCCACGGCATAAAACAGGGAAATGGCCATTGCACGAATTTCCAGCGGAAAGATTTCGCT